>CAVPWJ010000057.1:0-56238 GCA_963708955.1 uncultured delta proteobacterium | reverse complement strand
GATCCCGCCGGCGGGCTACCTGCGCGAGCTCCGCAAGCTCTGCGACGACCACGGGCTCTTGCTGATGCTCGACGAGGTGCAGGTCGGCATGGGCCGCACCGGAACGCTCTTCGCGTACGAGCAGGAAGGCGTTCGCCCCGACGTCGTGACGCTCGCCAAGGCACTCGGCGGCGGCGTGCCGATCGGCGCGATGCTCACCACCGCGGCGCTCGGCGCGGCGCTCGGCCCCGGCGCCCACGGCTCGACGTTCGGCGGCAATCCGCTCGCCTGCGCCGCCGGCAGCGCCGTGATCGAGACGCTGCTCGGCGACGGCGTGCTGGAGAATTGCCGCGTGATGGGCCAACGGTTCCTCGAGCGAATCCAGCGCTTGCGCGAGCTGCCGATCGTCCGCGACGCGCGCGGCCGCGGGCTGATCCTCGGCCTCGAGCTCGACCGCCCCGGTCGGCCGTTCGTGGCCGCTGCGCTCGAGCGCGGGCTGGTGATCAACTGTACGGCCGACCGTGTGATTCGCCTGCTGCCGCCGCTGACGATCACCGCTTCCGAGGCCGACGAAGGCTTGGCGATTCTCGAGTCCGTGCTGCGAGCCGGCGCATGAAGCGCGACCTCCTGTCGATCGGCGATCTGTCGCGCGCCGACTGCGATGCGATCTTCACGCTGGCCAAGACGCTGAAGGCCGCGGTCAAGGCGAGACGCAGGCACCGGCGCCTCGATGGGCGGGCGATGGCGATGATCTTCGAGAAGCCGAGCCTGCGCACGCGGGTGACGTTCGAGATCGGCATCGCGCAGCTCGGCGGCACGGCCGTGTACCTCGCGCCGAACGACATCCGGCTCGGCGAGCGCGAGTCGATCGGCGACATCGCCCGCAACCTCTCCCGCTGGGTGGACCTGATCGTCGCGCGCACCTTCTCCCACGACAGCGTGCGGGGCTTGGCCGCGAACGCCACGGTGCCGGTGATCAACGCGCTCTCCGATTGGGAGCACCCCTGCCAGGTGCTCGCCGACTGCTTCACGCTGATCGAGAAGCGCCGGCGGCTGCGCGGATTGAAGCTCGCGTTCGTCGGCGACGGCAACAACATGGTGCACTCGTGGATGCTGGCCGCTGGCCTGCTCGGCATCGAATTCCGCCTCGCCTGTCCGAGCGGCTACGAGCCCGATCCGCGGATCGTCGCGGCGGCGCGCCGCGCGCCCGGTGCGCAGGTGTCGGTCACGCACTCCGTCGAGAAAGCGGTACGGGACGCGAACGCGCTCTACACCGACGTCTGGACGAGCATGGGCCAGGAGGCCGAGGAAGCGCGCAGGCGCGAGGCGTTCCGCGGCTATCAGATCAACGCCGAGACCCTCGCGCTGGCCGCGCGCGGGGCGCTGGTCATGCACTGTTTGCCGGCGCACCGGGGCGACGAGATCACCGACGAGGCGCTGGACGGCCCGCAATCCGTCGTGCTCGACCAGGCCGAGAATCGCCTGCACGTGCAGAAGGCGATCATGGTCTGGCTATCGCGGAGGAAGCGAACATGAAGGACGCCGTTCGCAAGGTCGTGCTCGCCTATTCCGGCGGCCTCGACACCTCGGTCATCTTGAAGTGGTTGATCGAAACCTACGGCTGCGAGGTGGTGGCGTTCTGCGCCGACCTTGGGCAGGGGGAGGAGCTCGCGCCGGTCGACGGCAAGGCGCGCAGCACCGGCGCCGCCGAGGTCTTCATCGAGGATCTGCGCGAAGAGTTCGTCCGCGACTTCGTGTTTCCGATGCTCCGCGCCAACGCCGTCTACGAGGGCGCGTATCTGCTCGGTACGTCGATCGCGCGGCCGCTGATCGCCCAGCGCCAGATCGAGATCGCACGCAGCACCGGTGCCGACGCCGTCGCCCACGGTGCGACCGGCAAGGGTAACGACCAGGTGCGCTTCGAGCTCGCCTACTACGCGCTCGAGCCCGGCATCCGCGTAATCGCCCCGTGGCGCGATTCGCGCTGGGCGCTCACCTCGCGCACCAAGATGATCGAGTTTGCGAGTCGTCACGGCATTCCCGTGCCGGTGACCGCCGAGAAGCCCTACTCGACGGATCGGAACCTCCTGCACGTGAGCTACGAGGGCGGTATCCTCGAGGATCCCTGGACCGCCCCCTACGAGGACATGTTCCAGCTCACGGTCTCTCCCGAGAAGGCGCCGGACGAGCCCGAGGTGATCGAGATCGAGTACGAGGCGGGAAACCCGGTCGCCGTCGGCGGCGAGCGGCTGTCGCCGGCCGCGTTGCTCGCGCGGTTGAACCAGCTCGGCGGCCAGCACGGCATCGGTCGCGTGGACCTCGTCGAGAACCGCTACGTCGGCATGAAGTCGCGCGGCGTCTACGAGACGCCGGGAGGCACGATCCTGCACGCCGCGCACCGCGCGGTCGAATCGCTGACGCTCGACCGCGAGGTCTTGCACCTGCGCGACTCCTGGATTCCCCGCTACGCCGAGCTCGTCTACTACGGCTACTGGTTCGCTCCCGAACGCGAAATGCTGCAAACGGCGATCGACGAGCCGCAGAAGGCGGTGACCGGCACGGCGCGCTTGAAGCTCTACAAGGGAAGCGCGGCCGTCACCGGGCGGAAGTCGCCGCGCAGCCTGTACCGCGCCGACGTGGCGAGCTTCGAGGACGCGACCGCGTACCGGCAGGCCGACGCCGAAGGCTTCATCCGCTTGAACGCGCTCCGCCTGCGGACGCGCGCGCTCGTCGGGCGAAAGCCGTAGTGAAAAGGGGTCAGATCACATTTTCGGCATCCAGAACGCGGCCTCTTCTTGATGGGGGAACGTAACCTGACCCCATTTTCATCCCTCCCTTTTTCTCTCGGGATCGTCCATAATCCGCGCATGGTGACGCGCACCTTCCGTCCCGGCCGGCGGCGACGATCGCCCGCCTCGGCCGACGTCGACGCGATGATCCGCGAAGTGAAGGAGCAGGCCCGGATGCGGGCGCAAGACTATCGGGCTCGTTCGCTCACGCTGCACGGATGGATCTGCGCACGTTGTGCGCGCGAGTTCGACGAGAAGAACCTCTATCTGCTGACCGTCCATCACAAGGACGGCAACCACGACGACAATCCGACCGACGGCAGCAACTGGGAGAACCTTTGCGCCGACTGTCACGAGGCGGAACACACCAGAGGAAGACTCGGAGATTATCTCCGTGAGAGCTCGGGCGAGGGTCGGAGACGTTGACGAGGCACGACCGATTCAAGGGAGGACTTCATCCATGGCGGTCGATCCAGACAAGCTGAACGAGCTGGTGGGCAAGGCAGTCGGCGATCTCGGCGCGACGCTGAGCGCGGCGCTGATCGTGGTCGGCGACAAGCTCGGACTCTACAAAGGAATGAAGGGCGGGCCGGTCACTTCCGAAGAGCTTGCCGTCAAGACGGGCACGGCCGAGCGCTACGTCCGCGAATGGCTCGCGGCGCAGGCTGCGGCCGGGTACGTTGGCTACGACGCGAAGAGCCGCCGGTACTTCCTGAGCGAGGAGCAGGCGGAGTGCTTCACCAACGAGGGGAGCCCGGCCTGCATGCTCGGCGGCTTCCAGTTGGCCCTTGCCTCCGTCAGGAGCGTGCCGAAGGTCATCGAAGGGTTCCGCACCGGCAAGGGCGTGGGCTGGCACGAGCACGATCCCGACCTCTTTCGAGGCACCGAGCGTTTCTTCCGCCCGGGCTACAACGTGAACCTGGTCGGCTCGTGGATTCCGTCTCTCGATGGCGTCGCCGCCAAGCTCGAGGCTGGAGCGGCCGTCGCCGACATCGGCTGCGGCCACGGTGCCTCGACGATCATCATGGCACAGGCGTTCCCCAAGTCGGAATTCCGCGGCTTCGACTACCACAAGCCGTCGATCGACGCCGCCACCGAGCGCGCCGAGGCGGCGGGCGTGGCCGACCGCGTGAGCTTCGAGGTCGCGTCGGCGAAGGACTACCCCGGCACGTACGACCTCGTGGCGTTCTTCGACTGCCTGCACGACATGGGTGACCCGGTGGGCGCCGCGGGGCACGTCCGCGAGTCGCTGCAAGCCGACGGCACGTGGATGCTGGTCGAGCCGTTCGCGGGCGACAACGTGGAGGATAACCTGAACCCGATCGGCAGGGTCTTCTATTCGGCCTCCACGCTGATCTGTTGCCCGGCGTCGTTGTCGCAAGAGGTCGGCGCCGCGCTAGGGGCGCAGGCGGGAGAGGCGCGCATGCGCGATGTCATCGCGCATGCCGGCTTCACGCACTTCCGTCGAGCGACGCAGACGCCGTTCAATTTGATCTACGAGATACGGCGGTGAGTCGCGCCCTCGTCGGCGCGCTGACGAGGGCGTCGTGGTGTCTGAAGATGCCTGCCCAGCTCGCGCGCGCCGCGGAGGCCCCCGAGAGTATCCCTTGGCGTCCCCGCGCAAATGCGCTAGTAGGCTCAAAACCGCAACTTGAGATGACGTGTCACAGGTGAGAGGAGAAAGCTCATGGATGTAGAAACTCGCAGTGCCAGCGTGAAGACCGCCGATGGCACGATGCCGACGTACGTGGCGCGGCCGAAAGGCGTCGGGCCCGTCCCCGCGGTCATCGTTGTCCAAGAAGCCTTCGGCCTGAACGGCAACATCAAGCAGATCACCGAGCGAATCGCCGCCGAGGGCTACCATGCGGTGGCTCCGAACTTCTACTACCGCGTCGGCGGAAAGGTCGTCGGCTACGATCAGATGCAGGACGCCGTGGGTCTGATGGTCGGGTTGACCGACGCGCAGATCGTCACCGACGTGCGCGCCACGGTCGCCGCGCTCGAAGCCGACTCGGGCGTGCGCGCCGACCGCATCGGCATTACCGGCTTCTGCATGGGTGGGCGCGTGACGTACCTCGCCGCGTGCGAGGTTCCGGCGTTTCGCGTGGCCGTGCCGTTCTACGGCGGCGCCATCGCCGGCCAGCAGTTCGCTCCCGGAGCGAGTCCGCCCGTCGCGCTCACCGCCAAGATGCGGGCGGCGATCCAGCTCCACTTCGGCGAGAAGGACCCCTACATCCCGCTCACGGCAGTCGAGGAGATCCGCGAGGCACTGCAGCGCGAGAAGAAAGACTTCGAGATCCACGTCTACAAGGACGCGGGGCACGGCTTCTCCTGTAGCGAGCGCGCCGATTACAATGAAGCGGCCTCCACCCTCGCCTGGGACCGCACCAAGGCGTTCCTGCAGAAGCACCTGAAGAGCTGACCGCGCCGCGGCCGTTCGCCCCGTGCGATGGAGCTCGTTGCCAGGTGCAGGTGAAGGACCGCGAGCTCGAGGCAGTCGGCTGCGCGCGGCCTCAGTGGCGGGGCATCTTCAGGTACCATGACGACCCTGGCGGCGCGCCGCCAGGGTTGACTCCACGAACCCGAACGGTTACTCGGGCGGATCTGCCGATCCGGATACGACAGGGAAGGAGGATTCGCGGATGAATGAGCCACTGTCGACCGACCGCACGTTCTTCAGCGCCGGCAGCCGGATCGAGGGCACCCTCGAGCTCAACGGCGAAGTGAAGCTCGAAGGCCAGGTGAAGGGGAAAGTGTCCGGCACCGGAGTCGTGACCATCGGCGAGCACGCGAACCTCCAAGCCGACGTCTTCGCCCCGACGATCATCGTGCACGGCATCGTGCGCGGAGAGATCCACGCCACCGATCGGCTCGAGCTGCACAGCAGCGCGAAGGTGAAGGGGCTGATCCGCGCCCCGCGAATTCGCATCGACGAAGGGGCGGTCTTCGAAGGCGAGTGCCGCATGGCCCCGAAGGACGCGAAGCCCGAGCCAGCGAAAGCGGAGGCGGCAAAGACCGAGGAGAAGCGCCCGCCGACGCTCGGCGTCTCTTCGCCCGCTGTGGTGGCCGCGGCGGCGGAAGCGAAGCCGCCAGTCCAGCGCTAGTTCCGGGGCGGACCCGCGCGGGGCTTCACGAAGGCGCGGAGACGTTCGAGGTGCCGCCGAGGCGCTCCTCGACCTCGCCGCCGTGCCCTTCGCCCTCGCGTCGCCGCTGGGCGATCTCTTGATCGCGGCGCGCGAGCTCCGCCTCGAGCATCTGCGTGCGCTGCTCGAACTGGCGCAGTGAGCCGATCTCCTGCACCGCGGCGATCAGGCGGCGCTCGAGCCGGGCCCGGGCCGCGCGCAGGCGGCGCACTTCCCGTTCCAGAGCGTCCCAGGCCTGACGGTCGTGGCGCGCACGGCGCGGCGCGGCTTTCTTGCGCGCGGCGCCGGCGGGATGGGCTCGAGCTTTCGTCGCCGTCTTCGCCGGCCGCGTCGGGCGCCGCTTGGCGCCCGACGCACTCGTCTTCGCCTTTTGCTTCCTCGCCGGCATCGACCGCCGCTTTTACTGTGGAAGCGAGGCGAGCCGCAAGTCGATATCTGCCTCGTCAATAGATCGGCGGCTCGCCGGTCGGCCGGGTGCGCCATCGCTTGTGCATCCAGATCCAGTGGTCGGGGTGCGCGCGCACCATGTCCTCGAACGCGCGGTTGAAGCGGCGCATGTTTTCGATCGCGTCCTCTGCGCTGTCGCCGGTGTGCACGGTTTCGACGCGCGGCCGAATGACGATCTGGTGGCGCGGCGAACGGTCCTGGCGCACCAGGAACACCGGGTAGACCGGCGCTCCCGACAGCTCGTGGAGGCGGGCGAGGCCCGGATGGGTCGACGCCGGGACTCCGAAGAACTCCGCGAACACGCCCCAGCGCCCGGTCGCGTTCTGGTCGAACGGGATGGCCACGATGCCGTGGCTTTCCAGCACGCGGATGATCTGGTGCGCCGCTCGCCGCTTGGAGATCAGCACGGTCCCCGACCGCTGCCGCTCGTCGTTGACGAAGCGGTCGAACAGGGGGTTGCGGAACGGACGGTGGACGAGGTGAACGGGATTGCCGTGCAGGCCGATGGCGTGGGCGAGGAGCTCCCAGTTGCCGAAGTGTCCGGTGAGCACGAGGATCCCGGTCGTGCCGATGATGTGCTGCGCGGGGCCGTACCGGACGTCCGGATCAGCGAACGTCACGCGCTCGGCGATGTCGTCCTTCGTCAGCCGGTACATGTGGCACCACTCGACCGCCATGCGGCCGAAGTTGCGGTACGACTCGCGGAGGATCTCGCGGTGCTCGGCGTCGGACTTCTCCGGAAAGGCGATGCTCAGGTTGATCATCGCCGTCCGCCGCTGCGGGCGGGCGAGCACGCAGGCGACGCTGCCGAGGCGCTCGCCGAGCCGAAACGCGGTGGGAAAGGGGAGCTTGCGGATCAACTCGACGGGAACGCGGAAGCCGAGAAACTCGAGCTTCGCTCGCAGCGGTGACAGCGGTCGGGGCAAGCGAGCTCGTTTAGCGTCGATCCTCGAAACGCGCAATCGCAGGGCCGCGCAGATCCCCGAGGGTTCTCCACCGCTTCCGCAACCCGTATCGTGGAGCCGCGGACGATCAGAAGATGATAGAGATCAACCCGCCGACCAGCTTGAACGGCAAGGCGAGGACGAAACCGATCGCTTTGACGGTGCCGCTGAGGATACCGAAGTGCGGACCGTCGTCGCTGCTCTCGGCGGTGGTGGTGGTGGTCTCGCGCTCCACCGTGCCGCTGTCGCCGGGCCCTTGGACGGTGCGAGTCGTGGTGGTGGTCTGGCTCGAGCAGCCGATGGTGGCGGCGCCGGTGCCCAGGGCGAGCATCAAAGCGAGCATGAGGGTGGCGATCTGACGCATCGAATCCTCCCGAACTATTCTCAAAACTGTCGGAGATCGGCGCGGAGCGCAACGACCTCGGTCGCCGCGGTCACGGCTTCGGCGCCAGTGCGGGTGGGGGCTTCCGCGACAATCGCCAAGCCCGCGCCTCGGGCCGCCACAATCCCCCTGCGCTGAACGCTCCCCACCCCCAGCGCAGCCACGAGAGCAGCGCCCAGGCGATCCACATCGCCCAGCCGAGCATCGCCAGCCGATAGACGAAGAGCGGCACCGAGACGACCCAGGTGCGCGGCAGCTCCATACCCGCCCGGTCGTGGTACCAGCGCAGCACGTGAGCGGTCGAGCCGTTGCCGGAGATCTGCATCTCGGGGAGGCCGAGCAGCCCCCGCTCGATCGACACGAAGAGCCCCGCGAGCGCCAGCGCCGTCCACAGCGCGAGCACGACCTGGAGGAGGTTGAAGCGGTTGTCGCTCACCTCGGCCCCGTGCGCGAGGCGCCACCCGAGCGTGAGCAGCCAGCCGGCGACGACCAGCGACACCCAGATCGGCGCTTGCGTGAGCCCGACGCCGAGCAGGAACCACTGCGCCGCGCCGAGCGGCGTCGAGCGCACCCGGCCGAGCGCCAGCGAAGCCAGCAGCACCACGAACAGCAGCGCCCAGAACAGCACCGCCGGCCCCAACTGCCCGCCGCCGACGGCCAGCGTCCAGCGATCGGCCGGCATGTGGATCGTGGTTTCGGCGTTGACGCTCGGCATGCCCATGCCGAGCTCGGGCGAGCGCAGGCGCTTGCCGATGCCCTCGGGCGAGCGCCAGACGAGGCCGATGGCCTGCGTGCCGGGGACGATCGGCACGGTCACGGTGCGCTTCTCCTGGCGAATTGGCTGCGGCGCGCCGTTGATCGCCACCGATTGCAGCTCGGCGCTCTCGGGCAGCGTGAACGCGTGTTGTCCGCCGCGCGAGCTGCGGATCTCGACCGACAGCGTGACGTCCGCCGCGCGCAGCCCCGGGCTCATCTCCAGGGCGCTGCGATCGACGGTGAGCGTCTGTCCGGGAAAGCCCTCGGGGCGGCTCACCGCCAGCGTAACGGTCTCGCCCGGCCACGGCCGCCAGACTCGCAAGCGCCGCTCAGGCTCGGGCGGCAAGTGGATCGGCGGGATGCCGCTTGGCTCGACGTGCCAGAGAGCGCTCGCGTCGACCCGCCAGACCTCGGCCCACGGCGCCGAGGTCGCGGCGGCGAGCGTGATCGACGGCGCTTCCTTCAGGATCGAGTGCCAGCGCACCTCGCCGACGCCCGGTGCCAGCACCACCACCGCCTTGCCGTTTTCCACGCGCACGTTCGGGTCCGTCACCGACTCGCCGGCGAGTAGCGGCACCTCCACGCCGAACGAAGTTCCGGCCGGCGTCAACCGCACGATCGCGTTGTCGATCTCCCAGGAGAGGCCGAGACGGAGCTGGCGCTCGAGGCGAGCGAACGCCGGCAGCTCGCCGGGCTCGAGCGTCGGCGCGCCGGTCTGCGCGCGGCGCGCGCGCGCGAGGTGCAAGCTGTCTTCGGGGAGACCGTCTTCGCGCATGCCTCCGAGGCTCCATCCGGTGACCTGCGCCTCCACGCGATGGGGCTTGAGCGGCAGCGGCAGATCCACGGCATCGAGCGGCGGCAGCGAACCCTCGAGCACGATCTGATGCTTGCCGGTGGCGACGCCGAGCCAGAGAATGCCGTTGCCGTCGCGCGCCAGCGCTTCGGCGGGCTCGCCATCGACGATCACCTTGGCGGGCGACCAGCTGCGCGCTCCGCCGGGAAGCGGCACGGCGGTGTCGGCCGCGGCATCGATCTCGACGCGCAGAACGAGCGCGCTGGCGCTCGCCTCGAGGCGCAGGCGCGGGCTAGAGGCGCAACTCGGGGAGCACTCCGGAGGCTCGAGCAGGCGCTGTTGGAGGTCCTTCAGCAGCTCGTCCGGCGGGAAGTCCGCGGCGCCGGCGAGCGGCGCGCAGAGCGCCGCCGCGAGCGCCAGCACGGCAGCCGTCGCGCCGGCGGGGATCGCCGGTCCGGCCCGGAGCGCGCCGTGGAGGCTCTTCCAGAGTACCGCGGCGAGCAGCGCCACCCGCAGGAAGGCGAGCACGAGGTTGATCGCCGGGGAAAGGAGCCACAGGCGGATCTGCTGGCCGCTCTCCACCGGGCCGCGCCAGCCGAGCGAGATCGTTCGCCACTGCCAGCGCGGCAGGCCGGGCCCCGTCGAGACCATGGCTTTCTCGTCGTAGGCGCCGTACTCCTCGATCTCGGACTGGAAGCGATCGATCGCGCCGCCGGCAAGGACGCCGACTCGGCCGCCTTTCCGCATGTTCGCTTGCGGCGCTTGCGGCAGCTCCATCGCCTCCTGCGGCATCGGCGCGAGAGCCAGAACGCTGCGCGACGGCGCCGTTCCCCCGAGGCCGGCTTCGGCGCGCAGCGCGCTCGGCCGGGGGATCTCGAGCCCCGGATACATGCCTCTGCGCAGCTCGTTCGCCATGAAGGGGATCGAGACCATCACCAGCGCGACGAGCACGGCGGCTCGGTAGACGCGCACCAGCCGCAGCACCCGCCCGGCGGGCAGCACGGGGATCAGCGCTTCCGCGGCGAGCAGCGCGAGCCAGAGGCCGCGCGGCGCGCCGGGCTCGAGGTAGACGAGCACGAGCATGGCGAGCGCGATCGCGCCCCAGGCGAAACTCCAGATCCTCGCCGCCGCCATGACGACGATTAGCACGAGGAAGAGATCGAGCAGCGTCCAATCGGTGATCCACGTCGACGACACGTCGTCGACGCCCGAGGCATGGAGGAGACGCCACCCCGGCGGCAGGTTGAGTACGCCCGAGACCTGGTGGAAATCGTGACTCCATCCCACCGCCGGCACGCGCGATATGGCTCCGGACAAGCGACTGTCGGCCTGCGCCTGCAGCTGGCCCTGGCGGATCTCGACACCGGGCACGGAGGGATCGCTCCGGCGGGTGATCAGTTGATCGCGGCCGCCGACGGCGACCCGGCCGAGCGTCATCGGCGGCGGCATCTCGAGCCGCCAGCTCTGATCGAGGCTGCCGGAGAGGTCGTCTCTCACCGTGTAGCCGCCGCCGTCGAAGTCGAGCCACCAGGTGCGCCGCACCGTGAGCTGATCAGGCGCGGGCTCGCTGTCGCCGCGCCGCTTCTCGACGAGCTTCATGACGCTGCCCGGCTTCATCGCGTAGGCGGGGAATTGCCGCCAGTTCCCCGGAAGCTGCGTCTGCTGCGGGTCGATCGCTGGCACGCCTTCGACCGAGACCAGACGGAGCGAATTGCGCGCCTCGAACACCCACACCTCCTCCGCCGCCCACGGTCCGTCGCTCGGCGCCAGCGCGAGCGCCGCGACCGGCCCCGAGTGGCGGGCGCGCAGCACGAGCGTCCAGGCGCCGGCGCGCACCTGCACGCGCAGCCGCCCGTCGGGTTCGGCGCGCGCCGGCAGCGGGCTGTCGAGCGCCATCGCCACGAATCCTTCGGGAAGAGCCCGCGCGAGCAAGACCTCGCGGCTCTTGCCCGACACCCTGATCTCCACGCGCGTAGCGAGCTCGAGCGGGATCTCGTCGGTCACCCGCCGATCGACGCGGACGTCGAGCCGAGCTTCCTCGACCGCGGCGCCGGCGCGGCTCTTCAACCACAGTTGCCCGAGCGGATCGCGCTTGGGGAACGCCACCGTCTGGCCGTCGAGCGTGAGGGCGATGAGGCCGGTCTCCGGCGGCACCGGCAGCAGCTCAGGGAGCTGATCCCAGGCGAACGCCGCGACAACCTCGTGCTTGCCCTTGCCGAGCCGCACCGCGGGTACGCCGCCCTGCGGTACCACCGTCGCGGGCTTGCCATCGACCCGAACGTCCTGCGGCCAGCGCGTCGGGTCGCCGGGAAGCGGCACCCAGTCCTCGCGATCGACGCGCCACTGCTGCGTGAACCGGCCGCTCGTCTCGTCCAGCTCGAGCACCAGGCGCGAGGGCCACACGCAGCGCCGCCGATCGCCCGCACCTTCCAATAACGGGCACTGCTCTTCCTCGTGGCCGCGCAGCACCCAGTCGACCCACGGGCGCAAGGACTCAGGAACCTGCTCTCGCGGCAGGGGACCAGCCAGCGTGGACGCCGCGAAACCCAGAGCGCCGAGCACGAGCACGCCGAAGTTTCGATGCTTCATTCTTCCACCTCCATCGACAGCGCACGCGCAGTAGCAGGCGAAGCCGCTCTCAGACTCTCAGCGTGGCTTCGCTATCTCGGAAGCATCCGCTTGACAATCCGACCGACCCGTTCCACGCCTCTCGACATGCGCCAGCGAGTCGGGTTCGTGATCTTCCTGCTGCTCGTCCCGTTTCTGAACAGCGGCGATCTGAAGGAGGCGATGGCAGCTTTCCTCGATAAGCGAAAGCTGAACTTCACCGGCCTCTAGCTACTACGGCAGAATTTCGCGGCTGCACACGAAGAAGTATGAGATACGAGGCCTCAGCAGACTACCGTCGCTTGGTTGCGGCTGCGAAGCCGCGCTCGTAGACGACCGGGCCGGCAGCGGAGGCGGAGAGAACCCCCAATGAACCTCTATCTCGGCGAGACCACCCGTATCTTCCTGAGGACGCTGCCCTTCGTGATCGTCCGAGCCGGAATTTACTTGGCTTTCGGCCTGGCGGCGCTGGTCTACTCGGCGGCGATCTTCGGCTTGGCCGCGCTGTTTGCGAAAGTCGGGGGCGGCATCGGCGGCTTCATGGCCTTCATCGTCGTCGTCGCGGGATTCGGCGGAGGGTGGGGACTGGTCGGCCTGGCGCGCAGTTGGCTGCTCCACGTGGTGAAGGTCGGACACGTCGCGGTCGCGACGGCGTACTTGGCCACGGGCGAGCTGCCCGCCGGCGAGAGCCAGTACGGCCTCGGCAAGCGTCTGGTCTTCGAGCAATTCGTCGACGTCAACCTGCTGTTCGTGCTCGACGGCCTGGTCAAAGGCTCCACGCGCGCCGTCAACCGGCTGATCGAGAACGTCTCCGCGTGGATTCCGATCCCCGGGATCGAGAGTCTCGCGCAGTGGACGGGGAGGGTCGTCGCCATGGCGACGAGCTTCATCGACGAGACCGTGCTCAGCTATTCGCTCTACAAGAAGGAGAGGAACGTATGGCAGAGCGCCCTCGAAGGGGTCGTGCTCTATGCCCAGAGCTACCAGCACGTGCTCGCCAACGCCGTCGTCATGGCGATCGCCGCTTGGGCGAGCTTCGGCGTGATCGTGCTCGTTCTCGGGATCTTTTTTTGGCCGATCTCCTACTCGCTCGGCGCCAAGCACGGGACGCTTCAGTCGGTGGTCTTCCTGATGCCGTTCCTCTTCGGCTACGTTTTGAAGCTCTCGATCGTCAATCCGTTCGTGATGATCTCGGTGCTCGTCACGTTCTACAAGCACGCGGTCGGACAGCCGATCAGCGCCGAGTGGCAGGAGCGGATCGATGTCGCATCGGACAAGTTCCGAGAACTGAAGCAACGCGCGCGCGACTTCGTGCCCCAGCCGCAAGGCGCCGCCGCCAAAGAGTCGTTGTGCCCCGCGAGCCCGCCGCCGTAAGGAGAGCGCACCCCGGGGAGGTCGCGCCATGTCGAAGACGGCGCCGTGCGCCGATCTGGGGATCGAGCTGCCGATTTTCAATGCGGGCATGGGAGGCGGGATCGCCGGCACGGTCTACAAGAACGAAGATCTTGGTCTCGAAGTCGATGCCGGAGGTTGACGATGGCGGAGCGAACGACGCCGGTTGCTTTGGTGACGGGCGGCTCTCGCGGCATCGGCCGGAAGAGATCGCCTTCCTTGCCGAGCCGGCCGGATTTTTTGTATACGGTCAGACGAGTATCACCGGCCGAGGCATTTCGCCCCCTTGAGTGCGACCACCGGTTCGTGATCCACTTCGGCGGAGACATGCCACCGAGACGGCGAATGTTCACCCGGCAGCAATCACTGCGGTTGTAAGGGAAACGTAAAGATGTCCGAAAAGATGATTCCTATCTTCTCGTTCCTGATTCCCAAGCGCGACGTCCCCATCTCGATCCCGAGAGAAATGGCCGAGTCAGTCCAATGAACGTTTTTCGCTCAAAGATTGAAACAAGCTCAGGCACCTTCGCCACCCACCGGGCGGACATGCTCGGCCGGGTGAGAAAACTTCGCGAGCTGGAAGGCCGTGCCACTACGCTTTCCGAGCGTCGCCGGCCCCGGTTCGACGAGCGTGGCCAACTCACGCCTCGTGAGCGGCTATTGCGGCTGCTCGATCCGGGAATGCCCTTTCTCGAGATCTACAACATGGTGAGCTATCTCGTCGACGATCCGAACCCCGACACGAGCATCCCCGGGGCCAGCCTCATCACCGGCATCGGTTTCGTCAACGGCGCGCGCTGCATGCTCGTCGTCGACGACAGCGGCATCAACGCGGGTGCCGTAACCACGGAAACCTGCGACAAGTTCCTTGGATGCCTCGCCCTCGCCCTCAATCACAAGCTCCCCGTCATTCATTTGGTGGAAAGCGCCGGCGCGAATCTCATGGCCTACACGGTCGAGATGTGGGCGAACGGTGGAGGCATGTTCTATGGCCTGGCTCGCCTGAGCTCCGCCGGAATCCCCACGTTCGTCGTGCTGCATGGACCGTCCACGGCAGGCGGCGCGTACCAACCCGGCATGAGCGATTTCGTGATTGGCGTGAAGAAGAACGGCATGGCGGCGCTGGCCGGGGCGGCACTCGTGCGGGCGGCAACGGGAGAGATTGCGGACGAGCAGCAACTTGGCGGCGCCGAGATGCATTCATCGGTTTCCGGTCTCGTCGAGTATCTCGCCGAGGACGATGCGCATGGTGTCCAGATCGCCCGGGATCTGATGGGGCAGCTCGCTTGGAACGTCCACTGCGAGATTCCTCCGCGAAAAACCTTCAAGGAACCGATCTACAGCGCCGATGAGATCGCCGGCATCGTGCCGGTCGACTACAAGAAGCCGTACGACGTCCGCGAAGTCGTCGCCCGCATCGTCGACGGCTCCGAGTTCATCGAGTTCAAGTCTCGCTTCGGCCCAGCCACGGTCTGCCTGCACGCGGACATTTTCGGACAGACCTGTGGAATCATCGGCAACAACGGGCCAATCGATCCGAACGGTGCGGCGAAGGCCGCTCAGTTCTTCCAGCTCTGCGACCAATCGAACCTGCCGTTGATCCTGCTGAACAATACCACCGGCTACATGGTGGGGACGCAATACGAGCAAGCCGGGATGATCAAGCACGGCTCCAAGATGATTCAGGCGGTCTCGAACGTTTCCGTTCCCCGGATCTCGCTGTATATCGGCGCGAGCTTCGGAGCGGGGAATTACGGCATGTGCGGTTACGCGTATAAGCCGGACTTCTTGTTCGCCTGGCCCAACGCGACGACAGGTGTCATGGGAGGCGAGCAAGCCGCCCTCACCATGGAGCAAGTGATGCGGAATTCCGCCGAGCGGCGTGGAACGAAAGTGGACGAAGAGGCTTTGGCGGCGCAGAAAGAAGCCATCATCAAGCACTACGACGCCCAGTCGAATGCTTTCTACACATCGGGGCGCGCTCTGGATCACGGGATCATCGATCCGCGGGATACGCGCAAGGTCCTCGGCTTCGCCCTGGAAACTTGTTGGGAGAGTCGCCACCGCACGCTTCGGCCCAACAGCTTCGGCATTGCGAGAATGTAGCGGGAGGAATACCCGATGCTCCCCATACCCGCGACCGAGCTCCGGGAGCCCTACTGGCTTTCGAATTGAGACGAGCGAGGAGAGTCGAACTCGATGTCTTTCAGAAGTATTCTCGTAGCAAACCGAGGAGAGATTGCCGTTCGCGTCATGCGGACCGCCAAGGCGCTGGGGTATCGATCCATCGCCGTGTATTCCGAAGCCGACTGGGCAGCGCCCCACGTGAAGGCCGCCGATGACGCGGCCCTGATCGGTCCGCCTCCGGTTGGGGAATCGTATCTCAACGTCGACCGTATCCTGGCCGCCGCCAGGAAGACCGGCGCCGAAGCCATTCATCCGGGCTACGGCTTCCTGTCCGAGAACGCCGGTTTTGCGCGCGCTTGCGAAGCGGCGGGGCTGACCTTCATCGGCCCAACGGCGGATGCCATCGATGCGATGGGCAACAAGGCCGAGGCGAAGAGAAGAATGATCGAAGCGGGGGTCCCATGCGTGCCGGGATACGAGGGCAAGGATCAATCCGAGGCCGTATTCCGGAAAGCCGCTCAGGGGATCGGTTTTCCGGTCATGGTCAAGGCCGCGGCCGGGGGCGGTGGGCGCGGCATGCGGCTCGTGACGGCTCCCGGGGATCTCCCCGCAGCGCTGAAGCTTGCGCGGTCGGAGGCCGAGAACGCTTTCGGCTCCGGAGAGCTTATCCTCGAGAAGGCGATTCTTCGGCCTCGCCACGTCGAGATTCAGATCGTCGCGGACACTCACGGCAACGTGATCTATCTCGGCGAGCGCGACTGCTCCGTCCAGCGCCGCCACCAAAAAGTCATCGAGGAAGCTCCCTGCCCGGTCATGACACCGGAGCTGCGCGCCAGGATGGGGGGGGCTGCCGTCGAAGCGGCACGAAGCATCGCTTATCGTGGGGCCGGGACGGTGGAATTCCTCCTCGACCCGAGCGGCGAGTTCTACTTCCTCGAAATGAACACCCGGCTTCAGGTCGAGCACCCCGTCACCGAGTTGATCACCGGTCTCGATCTCGTGGCTCTCCAGATCGCAATCGCCCGGGGCGAGCCGCTGGGTCTCTCGCAGGCCGACGTTTCCCTGAAGGGCCACGCGATCGAGATCCGCCTGTATGCCGAGGATCCCGCCCGGGACTTCTTACCAAGCACCGGCAGGATCGATCTCTGGCGTCCCCCGAGCGGTGAGGGAATTCGGGTCGACGCCGGCATCGAGACCGGCCTCGAGATCTCGCCCTTCTACGACCCAATGCTCGCAAAGATCATCGCCTGGGGAGAGACAAGGGAAATCAGCCGCGGCCGCCTGCTCAGGGCGCTCAGGGATACGGCGCTTTTCGGACCCCGGTCGAACCGGGACTTCCTGATCGCCGCGCTCGGCCGGGACACCTTTGCTCGGGGCGGAGCGACGACTGCGTTCATCCCCGAGGAGTTCTCCGAAGTCGACCTGAAGAATACGCAACCGACGCTGGAACAGGCTGCCGCCGCGGCGGTGCTCCACTACTGCGAAGCACGAGAGACGGCATCGGCGCGCGCGGTCTCGGTTGCGGAGGAACTGAAGAACTGGAGAAGCTCCGGACAGTTGATGAGCCGGTATCTCTATGACGTTGGAGACACCAACTTCGATTTGACCGTTTCTCCGCTGAGCCGGAGCGAGTACGCCGTCAGTCAGGGAGGCGAACAGATCGTCGTCAGAGTCTTGAGCCAAGATTCCGTTCTGGCGGAAGTGTTCGTTGGCGATTCCAGAAGGCAGATCCTGAGCTATATTCCCGATCCCCGACAGATTCACTTGTCGATGGATGGACGGGCCTTCTCTTTTCGCAACCGCATCGGCTTGATCGCCGACATGGGAGAATCCGCTGGCAGCGGGAGCATCGTTGCGCCAATGCACGGCCGGTTGTTGGAGATTCTCGTGACTGAGGGGAGCCCGGTTCGGAAAGGAGATCGCCTGGCGGTGCTCGAGGCGATGAAAATGCAACACGAAATCACCGCCAGAGTCGATGGCGTTGTTCGGGAGATCTTTCGAAAACCGGGCGACCAGGTCGCGGGAAACGATCGAATCCTCGGGATCGACGTCGCGGAAGACTGATCGCGGTCGGCTCACGAGCGAGAGGGGAGACTTGACGAAATGTTTCAGCAGCCCATCGATTTCCGTGACGAAAGCGAAGCGCTGTACCAGCTTCTCAAACCCCTGAAGGATGCAGACTTCGAGCGCCCGACCCAGTTCAAGGGTTGGACGATCAACAATGTCTTGGGGCACCTGCACATGTGGAATTGGGCTGCCGACCTGTCGCTGAAAAGCCGGGATGACTTCGGCAAGTTTCTGGCTCGCGCGTTCGAGGGCTTCTCGAAAGGCCGACCGATCTCAGAGTTCGAAGGGCAATGGCTCGGCGGAGTCAAGAACCACCCCCTTCTCGAACAGTGGCGTGATTTCTTCCTCGATATGTGCGGGCGGTTTTGCGAGGCCGACCCGAAAGGGCGGGTGGCCTGGGCCGGGCCGGATATGAGCGTTCGCTCAAGCATTACCGCACGCCTGATGGAAACGTGGGCACATGGTCAAGAGGTATACGACCTGCTCGGGGTCGAACGAGTCAACACCGACCGCATCAAGAATATCGTTACACTGGGCGTGAATACCTTCGGCTGGACCTTCACGAACCGCGGACTGGATGTCCCGACCGAAGTTCCGCACATTCGCCTCACCGCACCCTCCGGCGCGATCTGGACTTGGAATGAGCCCAGTGAGGAAAACCGGGTGGAGGGCTCGGCGGCCGAGTTTTGCCAAGTGGTAACGCAGGTTCGAAATATCGCGGATACGAAGCTCCATGTCCTCGGTGACGCAGCCAACCGGTGGCTGTCCATCGCTCAGTGTTTCGCGGGCCCCCCCGTCGATCCCCCAGCGGCGGGGAGCCGTTTCGTCGCCTAGCGGTCGCCGAGATGATCGCCGGAACTCCCGAGTCCGTTGGCCCGCGGTTTCCCGAGATGTTCTCCGAAGAGAAGCTCGCGCTCGCCAAGGCTGACCCGTCGCGCCTTGGAATCGGGAATCCCGGATGCCCTGAGGCTGCTCTGTCTCGAGGAATCTAGGGCCGTATATATTTGAATATATTAGGCTTTTTTACTTCTAGAATTAGGAGAATTTTTTTGTTTACCTCTTGAAATAACTGGTCTATAGGAGGCCAAATAACGTGTGGTACTTCGAACATAGGAGGTTTGCTTATGGAATCAGCGCTATTTTTTGAATTTCTTTCTCCACAGACCAGCGAGATCCCGAATCCGCTGAAGGGCAAGCCGAAGCCTGATGGCGAGCTGTATTCGGAGTGCATGGATCAGGTTGAGCTCGCGGACAAGCTCGGTTTCCACTCGGCGTGGTCGGTTGACCATCACATCATGGCGGGTCACTCGCACATGCCGGCGCCCGAGATGTTCTTTTCGGCGTTGGCGCGGCGAACGAAGCAGATCCGCTTTGGCACGGGAGTGATCGTGCTTCCGCTGGCGCATCCGATCATGACCGCGGAGCGGATTGCCACGTTGGATCAGCTGACCGGCGGACGGGTGGAGTTTGGCACGGGCCGTGGCGGTCACCGAGCCGACTACGATGCGATGGAAGTCCCGTACCAGGAGAACCGGGAGCGCTGGGCGGAGGATCTGGAGATCATCAAGACCTGCTGGCGTGAGGACAACTTCACGTACAAGGGACAATTCTACAATATCACGGAGCCGATCAAGGTGGTTCCGAAGCCGGTGCAGCGGCCGCACCCGCCGATTTGGGTGGCGACGTTGGGGCCGGATACGCCTTCACTGATCGGGAAGATGGGGTTGAGCCTGTTGACGTTCTCGTTCTTCCAGCCGCTGGATGCGTTCGCGGATGGGATTGCGAAGTTCCGCAAGGCGGTTGCGGACGCGGGGCATGATCCCAAGTCGGTCAAGATCGGCGCGGCGATTCCGGTTCACGTGGCCGAGACGGCCGCGCAGGCGCGCAAGGACTCGGAGGAGTTGATTCTTTGGTACATGAAGAGCTCCATCGAGATCGTGAAGAGAGGGTTCCACAAGGAGCGCCCGCAGAACCTCAAGTATCTGGACAAGATGTTCTCGCTCGGCTTGGACAAGCTGACGTTTGACGAGTTGCAGAGTAAGAATCGAATCATCGTCGGCACGCCGGATCAGTGCGCCGAGCAGCTCAAGCCGTTTAGGGAGATCGGCGTCGATCTGATGCTGGGAATGTTCGAGTTCGGGAACGGGGAGAACGCCAAGGTTCTCAAGGCGATCGACCTGTACGGCAAGCATGTCCTGCCGACGTTGAAAAAGCCCGGCGAGACTCTGCGCAGTGCTGCGTAATCCAAAGAGCGGAGTCCGAATCGAATGAAAATGTGGGGTGTCGGCTAGATGACCGCCGATACCCCACACAGTACGAAAATCCTAAGAAACTGAAGTGTCACACCATTAAGAGGAGTTTGGTCGGATGATTATGACGACGAGACTTTCGCATGTTGCGGTTGTCGTAAAGGATCTCGAGAAATCCTATCAGTGGTACCATGACATCCTTGGTTTCGAAAAAGAGGGTGAGCCGATCACGGTGGATGACCGTGGCGCTGATGATCTGAATGCGATTCCATACGGCAAGGGGGTACACCAAGCTCTCCTGATGAAGTGCGGTGGCGAAGAGAAAACCCACTTTGACTTGCTGTGCTTCAAGGATGGAGCGGGTAAATCGGCGGTTCCGTCGAACCATCCAGGACTGACCCATGTCGGTTTTTGGGTCAAGGATGCGCAAGAGACCTACGATGAGTTGATTTCCAAAGGCGTCGAGTGCACATGCCCTCCCATTACTTATGAAATGGCGCCGTATGGGAAAATCAAGGTCTTTCGTTTCTACGACCCGGACAAGACGATGATCGAAATTTACGGCAAGTAGAAAGGGCGTAGACGATGAAAGCAGCGGTCTATCACGGTATCCGACAGATGACGATTGAGGATATCCCGGAGCCGGTTCCCGGTGCCGAAGATATCGTCATGAAGGTGAAATCCTGCGGAATCTGCGGCTCAGACGTCCACACCTACAACGCGGGTTGGTACGGATGTCCGGGTCAAGTCATGGGGCATGAGTTCGGCGGGGAGGTTACCGCGGTCGGTAACAAGGTATCGGACATCAAGGTCGGAGACCGGCTCTGCGGCTTGGCCATCGTCCCGTGTCGGACCTGTGCGTCGTGTCGTCGCGGGGAGGCAAATCTCTGCGAGGGGTTGTTCAGCGGCACGTCCATTGACGGGGCCATTGGCTACGGCTCGGCGCTCGGCGCCTTTGCCGAGCTAGTCAAAGTTCCCCGTGCGCAGCTCGGCTTCACCGTATTTTCGATTCCTGCGTCTCTGAATTTCGAGGACGGAGCTTTGGTTGAGCCGTTATCCGTCGGCTATCGGGCGACGGTTCTCGGCGCCAGTCAGCCGGGGGACCGCGTTGTCGTTCTCGGCGCGGGCCAGATCGGTCTCGGGATCATTCAGTTCCTTCGGGCCCGGGGCGCGGGGTTGATCGTTTCGGTCGAAGTGAAGAAAGCGCGCCAGGCAGCCGCAAAGGCATGCGGTGCAGACCTCGTGCTAGATCCCCGCGAAGGGAACGTTTCCGAACTGATCGCTAAGGCAGGTGGGAAGAATCGAGGGCCCGACATTGTATTCGAGTGCGCCGGGGTTCCGGCGACCTTCGATATGTCAGTCGACCTCGTTCGTCCGGGTGGGAAGGTCGTCATGGTAGCGATGCACGAAAAGCCGAGTAGCTTTGTGCCGTCTCGGATCGTCGAGAAGGGCATCACAGTGTTCGGATCCTGCGGATATAAGCTGGGCCCGGATTCGGAAGCCGTTCTCCGCCTATTGGAGAAAGGGATCATTCAGTCTCCGCCGATGATTTCTCATCGATTCCCGCTCGACCAGACTGTCCGCGCCTTTGAGTGCATCAGCTCGGATGAGTCCGCGGTGAAGGTATTGGTTGGCTAGAGACTTTAGTGCCGCCCATTGCGGCTCGGCTTTTGAGAAAGGAACCCGACCATGACGCATGGAAAAGTGATTGATTGTGACGGTCACGTGACGGAAACCGAAAAGGTTTTCGATGAGTACATGGACAAGGCTTACCGCAATCAGCGTCCTCGCCTGATTCGAGGGAATTGGGGTAAGGAGCTGTGGATGGTTGAGGAGCGGTTCTATATGTATAATGCGGGTGATTGGGGTGCGAAGAATCTCCCTGATTTCATGGAGCTAGCCAACACCCGCCCCGGTGGGAACGAGCCCGACGCTCGGTTAAAGGACATGAATGAGTCGGGTATCGACATCGCGGTTGTCTTCGGAGGATTGATGGCCGGCCTCAATACCATCAAAGATGGCGGGCTGGCTGGCGCGATGTGTAACGCATACAACAAATGGGTCGCCGAGTATTGCTCGACCGCTCCGGATCGCATGAAGTGGCTCGCCTACGTTCCCCTCCACGATATGGATGCTTCGGTAAAGATCGCCCGCGAGGCGGTGGGGAAGAAAGGGGCCATCGGGGTCGTGATCGCCCCCAGCATGCATGGTGTGTTGGGTAAGACACTCGATTCTGAGTACTTCTATCCACTTTGGGAAACGCTCCAGGATCTCGATGTTCCGGCTTCGATTCACGATTCGGCGATTGCCGTCCCGGATACGGCCGGAGGGGATATGCTCAATGACATGTTCCCGTTGATGCACGCGGCTGCCTTCCCGTTCGACAACATGTTGGCCCTCGGGCGGCTGATCTACGGCGGCGTGCTCGACAAGTTTCCCAAGCTGCGGGTCGGTTTCATGGAGTCTGGCGTTGGCTGGATTGGCTTCTGGAGGGATCGCCTACAAAGCCAACTGAAGATGCCCTATCCGCTGCCATTCGGGCGGAAGCGCCCCGTGTCGGAATATATCCAGTCCGGCCAACTCTACTTTTCCTGTGAAGGCGAAGATAACTGGATTCCGGAAGCGATCCGCGTTGCCGGAGAAGACCAGATCCTCTGGGCATCCGATTACCCTCACTGGGACGCTGACGACGTCGGAGACGCGCTCGCTGATATCCGTAAAAAGCCGGGGGTTTCCGATGCGCAGAAAGCGAAGGTTCTCGGAGACAACGCCGCACGGTATTTCCGAATCTAAGACTAGGGTCACGCCTGTGTTCCTCTGGATATAGAAATAGACCAAACAGGCAAAATGCGGGGGCGAGTTTGTTATGAGTCTCAGAATTATAGACGGCGATAGCCATTTTCTGGAGCCCTTGAATCTTTGGGAGAAGCGCATCGATTCTAAGTTTCGGGACCGCGCAGTCAGTTTCAGAGTGGATCCCGATACCGGCTCCCACACCATAGCGGCGGATGGAAAGCCGTTGCCCGAGTATCTGCTCGGCCCGCTGTTCGGCGACCTGGCTGCCTATGGGAAGAAGGAAAAGGGAGAGAAGTGGGACCAGTTCGACGAGAACGCCCTGCTCAGTCCCGAGTGGCAGGACATGGGGAAACGGATCGAGTTCATGGATCACGAGAAGATCGATGCTCAGATCATCTATCCGACCATGGCAATTCTCTGGGAAACACTGGTCAGCGATCCGGTTTTGGCCGACGCACATTGTCGCGCGTACAACACCTGGGCATTTGAGATGGTGGCGGGCTATAAGGACCGGATGTTTCCAGGCGCCCATCTGTCAATGCGCGACCCGGCGCTTGCCGTAAAGGAGCTTCAGCGAGTCGCGAAGCTGGGGGCTCGTACCGCGTTCATCGCGGCGATCCCCGTCGGTGGAAAGAGCTTCGGGCACCCCGATTATGATCCGATTTGGGCTGCCGCGCAGGACTTGAATATCGCCGTCAGCGTCCACATCAGCTTTCACTTGGACTACGCGGGAACGGCTTGGTACCGGGACAAGACCCCTGGGATGATGTATCTCTCGGTGAATCTCCCGCAGGAGCCGCGATTGGCGCTCACGTCGATGATGTTCGACGGCGTGTTCGAGCGCTTCCCGAGGATTCGCGTCGCGACGGTGGAAGCGAAGTCTGGATGGGTCGGTGAGTGGCTCGAGAGAATGGACTACCATTTCGGGTATCAGGGCCATCACTCGCAGATGAAGATGCCCGCGACGGATTATTTCAATCGGAACATTTGGATCTCATGCGACCCGGCGGAAAAAATGCTTCCCCACGTGATGCAGGTTGTGGGAGACGACAAGTTCTTCATGGGCTCCGACTACCCCCATGGAGAAGGATTCCCGCAACCCGTGGCCACGACCCGCAAGTACCTCGCCGGCTTGCCGGAAGAGTCCATCAACAAGGTTCTCGGCGCAAACGCGGCCAAGTACTACAACGTCTAAATTAGGGCTCACGTAACGCGGAACGGAAGTGACGCACAGGGAAGTGACTTGAAGACATGAAACTGAAGATTGATGTGTTTGACGTTCTCAGCGATCGAACTGCCGCCATGAATTCCGAGCGGTACCAACGGCGTATCCAGCAGAGCGTGAGTGAAGTGACCCGCTGCGAGGAGCTCGGCTACGATACTTATTGGTGGGGCGAGCATCATTTTCAGGAGGTAGGCTGGGAGATCATGCCGAATCCCGTTCTCTTCCTGGCCTACCTGGCGGGCGTGACCAGTCGCATTCGCCTCGGGACGGCGGTCGCGATCCTGCCCCAGTGGAATCCAGTCCGCTTGGCTGAAGATATATGCCTGGTGGATCACCTGAGTCGGGGGCGAGTGGAGTTTGGCGTCGGGCGCGGCTACAATCGCTATGAGCTGGATGGGTTTGAAGTCATGCTTCCCGATGCGGAAGGGCGCGCCCTTTCCGCCGAAACCCTGGATGTCGTCATCAAAGCCCTCCGCAATGAGAAGTTCTCTCATGCCGGCAAATTCTTCAACGTGCCGGCAGGTAAAGCTCCCGCACCGCAAATAACCACCATTCCACGCCCCTACCAGAGACCGACCATGCCGCTGTGGCTGGCGATCTCCAGTGAGACCAGCGCGCGGATCGCGGCTCGTTACAGGATGAAGGGTCTTTTTGCGTTCGCCTCGGAAGAGTACTTGGCCAAATTCATCGGAATCTACCGGAAGACGGCCGAGGAGGCGGGGTGGGCCGTCGGTCCGGACGACATTCTCGTGGGCATCCCGACGTACGTTGCCGATTCCGAAGCGCAGGCCCGCGATCACATGGAAGAATTCATGACGAGCTTTGCGTATTACTTCAGCGAGCACGGGTTTAACGTGACGATTGCTCGCCCGGGCGAGCCCGTCATTCCCGCGGAAAAGATCACCTATGATTACATGAACGAGCGTGCCACGTATTTCGGCACGGCGGAGTCGGTCACCGCTCGTAGCCTTGATTTCCTAAGGCGAATGAAGGTCGGGCGTTACCTCTTCTTCCTATTGAACGAGAATCACGAACATCGCATGCGCACACTGGAGCTGTTTGCCGATCGGGTTCGTCCTACGTTGGACGCAGAGCTGAGTAAGAGTTGACGGCTAGCCTCGAACGTTTCGGGTCAAACGGCGTACGGAAAGGAGGAGCTCCAATGGCTTCGAGGAACCAACCGAAATTCATCGTCGACGCTGACGGACACGTGGTCGAGCCAGTGAAAATGTGCCCAGAGCATCTGGAATCGAAGTATCGTCGCCTGGCGCCGGACTTGGGTCGCGACAAGGAAGGGAACGAATGGCTGATGGTGGGCGGCAAGCCACTCGGCGTGCGGCCTCCGTTCAGTGTGGGGGCCGCGATGATTCCCGGCGGACTGGCGGACCCCGTTCTCCGGCATACGACATCGTATGCGGACGCTTCGCCCGGAGGCTACGATCCGCACGCCCGCATCCGCGACCTGGACACCGACGGGATCGAAGTCGTGGTCCTCTTCCCGGGAGTCGGGCTCTTTTTCGGAGGTATCGAAGATGAGGGACTCGCGGCGGCGCTGTGCCGCGCCTACAACGACTGGCTCGCGGAGGACTATTGCAAGCCGTACTCCAGTCGGCTGATTGGAGTGGCGGTGATGCCGATGCAAGACATCGATGCCGCGATCGCCGAGGCACAACGGGCGGTGGGCAAGCTCGGCATGCGAGGCGTGATGATTCGACCGAATCCGTACAAGGGCCGGAACCTCGACGACCCCGCATATGACCGGTTCTGGGCGTGTATTCAGGATCTCGATGTGCCGGTGTGCGTCCACGAGGCCACGACTCGCAACATGCCGACGGCGGGCATCGAGCGCTGCACGAACTTTTTCTTCGCGCACATGATCTCGCACCCGCACGAGCAACAGATCGCGCTGATGCAATTGATCGCGGGCGGAGTCCTGGAACGTTTTCCGCGGCTCAAGGTGGGATTCTACGAATCGGGCGGCGGGTGGTTGCCGGCGTGGTTGGACCGTCTCGACAGCCACTACGAGAAGCTCGGATTCATAGTTCCGCATCTCCGGATGAAGCCGAGCGAATACTTCAAGCGCCAGTGCCATATCTCCGTGGATCCGGACGAGCGGACGCTGCCTTTCACCGTCGACCTAGTTGGGGAGGACCGCGTCGTCTGGGCCTCCGACTTCCCGCATTTCGACGCGGTCTTTCCGGGGGCGGTGGCAGAGGTTCGCGAGCAACCGCTTTCGGAAGATGCCATGCGCAAGGTGCTCGGCGACAACGCGGTCAGGATTCACAAGCTGTAAGGCGCAGCCCAGAGGCCATTGGCCAAGGGTGCGCCGGATATCGCTCGATCGGCATGGATCACTTCGCTCTGCCGAGCGACGAGCTCGCTCGCGCGCAGGACGATCGTCGACTGCGCCGCAACTTCCAGGGTTACACGACGCAGCCCGCGACCGATGTGGTCGCCTTCGGCGTGACCGGGATCAGCGACGTCCAGGGGGCGTACGCCCAGAATTTCCGCCCCTTGCAGGCCTATTACGCGGCGATCGCACGCGGCGATGGTTTTCGATGCTCACCTCAGCGCACCCGATGCCGGCCGCGTCTTCTCGCGCACGATCTGACTGGTCGCGCCTGCTCGGCGCCTTCCTTCAGGGCGCACGCAACCGCTGGGGGCTGGTTTTGTTGTAAGTAACGTTCGAGGCTGAAGCATGAACGGCGACGACGAGCACGAGGGGCGGCTCCGGACCGTGCCGCACAGGCGCGCTGCCGTCGCCGCGCCGCTGCGCTCGGCGTCTCGCCGGGGGCTGGCATCCGCCGGCCTGTCGTTGCTTCTGCTGGTGGCCGCCTGTTCGACGATTCGCATCCCGGTGATCGAGCCCAATGGACGCGGCGAGGTCGGCGAAGCCTCGTGGTACGGCCAGCGCCACCAAGGCCAACGGACCGCCAGCGGCGAGCGCTACGACCGCTTCGCGATGACGGCCGCCCATCCCGATCTGTCGTTCGGCACCCGGGTGCGGGTGAAGAACCTCGAGAACGGCAAATCAGTGGTGGTGCGCATCAACGACCGGGGGCCGTTCGTGCGCGGCAGGATCATCGATCTCTCCTACGCGGCGGCGCGCACGCTCGGCATGACGGCGGACGGGGTGGCGCGCGTGAGGATCGAGCCGCTGAACTGACTCGGCAGGCCAACTCGGGTCCGCGAGCCTCGCCGACTCGTTCCTCCTCGATCAGGAGAAGCTCACGCCGCTCGCTCGCGAGACGCTCGAGGGTTAGAGCGAATCGCGAATCGCCCTAATCTACTACGGCAGGATTTCGCCGTTTCACACGAAGATTTGAGATTCGAGGCCTCGGCAAGCTGCTTTCTCGTTGCCGCCTGCTCTGGCGGGAGCTGCGCGTGAGCTGACGCGGCCAGCCGACGGCCGCGCGCGGTGAATCGACTCGATCGCCTCGATGCGTGCTTCCCGCCGAACACGGCGGGAGGCACGCGGCTCGTCCCTGCGTTACGAAGCGGCCGGCTCCGCCGCGCGCGGGACGCGCGCTTCGCTCCGCTCGACCGCGCGCGCAAAGGCGATGTAGGTCGCCGGCACGACGTAGATCGTCAGCAGCGTCGAGAACAACATGCCGCCGGTGACGGCGATGCCGAGCGGAGCCCGCGACTCGCCTCCCGCGCCGAGGCCGAGCGCGATCGGCAAGATGCCGAGGATCGTCGACAGCGCGGTCATGAGAATCGGCCGGAAGCGCCGCCGCGATGCCTCGTAGGTCGCTTCTTCGAGGCCCATGCCGCGCTCGCGCAGTTGATCGGCGAACTCGACGATCAGGATGGAGTTTTTGGTCACCAGGCCGACGAGCAGCACGAGGCCGATCTGGCTGAACAGGTTGACCGTGGCGCCGGTCAGCCGCAGCGTGACGAGCGCGCCGGTGAACGACAGCGCGACCGCCACCAGCACGACGATCGGATGGAGGAAGCTCTCGAACTGCGCGGCGAGCACCAGGTAAACGATGACGATCGCCAGCGCGTAGGCGAAGAGCAACGCGTTGCCCGATTCGTAGAATTCCTCCGACTCGCCGGAGAACGTCACGCGGTACCCCTGGCCGTCGGGCAAGACATCCTCGGCGAGCGCGCGCAACGACTCGAGCGCGCCGCCGAGCGGAGCCCCGGGCGCGAGACTCGCAGAGATCGTCGTCGCGCGCATCCGGTCGCGGTGCGGCGGGCCGCGCGGCGCGACCGATTCCTTCACCGAGACCAGCGACGAGAGTGGTACGAGCTGGTTGTCCTTGCCGCGCACGTACACGCGGGAGAGGTCGCGTTCCTCGCCGCGGCGCTCGACCGGCAGCTCGACCATCACCTTGTAGGTCTCGCCGAAGAGCTTGAACGTCGAGAGATCGAGGCCGCCGAAGAGGATCTGCAGCGTGGTCGCGACGTCGCGTACCGACACGCCGAGGTCCGCGGCGCGATCGCGATCCACCGAAACCTCGAGCTGCGGCTTGCTCACCTGCAGGTCGTTCTGCGGCTGAACGATGCCCGGGATCGACCCCGCGCGCAGCACGATCTCCTGGGCGAAGCGCGCGAGCTCGCGGACCTCGGGCCCCTGGATCACCATCGACACCGGCTGGCTTAAGGAGTTCTGGCCGAACGCCGGTGGGTTGAAGGCGAACGCGAGCATGCCCGGCACGGTCCAGAGCTTCCCGCGCAGCTCCTCGACGATCGCCTGCTGCGACCGCCCCCGTTTCTCCCAAGGTTGCAGCATCGCGAACACGCCGCCTTCGTTCACCAGGCCGGGCGTGCCGATACCGAGGCCGACGACCGAGAACACGCTCGCCATCTCTGGCACCGCTAGATACGTCGCTTCGACCTGTTTCATGTAACGGTCGGTATAGGCGAGCGTGCTGCCTTCCGGCGCGCGCGTGAACCCGACGATCGTGCCGCGGTCGGCGTCAGGAATGAACTCGCGGTCGGCGACCCGGTAAAGCACGATGCCGAGCGCGAACCAGGCGACGCCGACGAGCACGGTCGTGCCGCGGTGGCGGAGCGTCGGCCGCAGCGTCGCCGCGTAGGCGTCGGCCATGCGCTCGAAGGCCCGCGCGAGCCAGGCCTTGAGCCCGTGCTCCGCCGCCTGGTGGCGCAGCACCCGCCCGCAGAGCATCGGCGACAGCGTGAGCGCCACGAAGCCCGAGATCGCCACCGATACCGCCACGGTCAGACCGAACTCGCGGAAGAGCTTGCCGGTAGCGGTCGAGAGAAAAGCCAGCGGCACGAACACGGCGATCACCGAGACCGTCGCGGCGATCACCGCGAAGGAGATCTCCGCCATGCCCTTGCGCGCGGCCTCCATCGGCGACGCCCCGTCCTCGATCCAGCGCGCGACGTTCTCGAGCACGACGATCGCGTCGTCGACGACCACGCCGATCGCCAGCGTCATGCCCATCAGCGTCAGCGTGTTGATGCTGAAGCCCAGGAAGTCGAGCGCGGTGAACGTGCCGATGATCGAGATCGGGATCGCCACCACCGGGATGATGGCTGCCCGCATCGAGCGCAGAAAGAGATAGATGACCAGCACCACCAGCAGCACCGCCTCGAAGATCGTCGTGCGCACGTCGGCGATCGAGCGGGCGATGAAGATCGACGAATCCCAGGCCGGCTCGAGCCGCATGTCGGGCGGCAGCTCCTTGCGGATCTCCTCGATCTCGCGTTTGACGGCGGCGGCGACGTCGAGCGTGTTGGCCTTCGATTGGCGCACGACGCCGAGGCCGACCGCCGGCTGGCCCTGGTAGCGTACGATCTTACGATCGTCCTCCGCGCCGACCGCCACGCGCGCCACGTCGTGCAGCCGGATCGGCCGGCCGGAAGCCTCGGAGACCACCAAGTTGCCGAAGTCCTCGGCGGTAGTGAGCTCGCCGAGCGTCTTGACGGTGAGCTCGCGCCCCGCGCCTTCGATCCGCCCCGACGGGATCTCGACGTTGCCGTGGCGCAGCGCCGCCTCGACGTCGGCGACCGTCAGGTTCTGCGCGGTCAGGCGGTCGTTGTCGATCCACACGCGCATCGAGTAGCGCTTCTCGCCGCCGATGATGACCTCGGAGACGCCGGGGAGCTTGGCCAGCCGGTCCTTGACGCGGGTCTCGGCCAGCGTCGAGACCTCCACCTGGTCGCGGCTCGAGCTCGACAGGCCGAGCCACAGGATGGGGCTGGCGTCGGCCTCGCGCTTGGCGACGATCGGGTCGTCGATCTCCTGCGGCAGATCTTTGCGCGCGCGGGCGACGCGGTCGCGCACGTCGTTGGCGGCGAGATCGACGTCGCGCCCGAGCTGGAACTCGACCGTGATCTCGGAGACCTGCTCGCGGCTCATCGACGTCAGGTGCTTGACGCCTTCGATGGCGATTAGCTGGTCTTCCAGCGGCTGGGTGATCGAGGTCTCGACGACTTCCGCGGCTGCGCCGAGGTAAACGGTGGTCACCGACACGACCGGCGGGTCGATGTCGGGCAACTCGCGGTTCGGCAGCCGCAGGAACGAGATCGCCCCGAAGATCACGATCACGAGTGACATCACCGTCGCCAGGACGGGACGCTCGATCGACACCTCGGAGATCTTCACGACTCGCCCGCGGTCTCGCCCTTCGCGCTCGCGCCCGGCGGCGGCCCGGTCATCAGCGTCGCGCCGGGGAAGATCTTGTTCGTGCCCGCCACAACCACCTCATCGCCGGCGTTGACGCCCTTGCGGATCTCGATCCACCCCTCTTGGCGAAGACCGGTCTCGACCGCGACCCGCTCGGCCTTGCGCTCCGCGCCGACGCGCCAGACGAACGCCGCCTGCCCGTCGTAGGCAAGCGCCGAGTCGGGGACGACGAGCGCTTGGTCGTGCCGCGTGACCTCGGTGCGGATGCGCGCGAACTGCCCTGGCCAGAGGCGCCCGAGCGGGTTCGGCACCCAGCCCTTGAGCAAGCGCTGCCGGCTGGCCGGATCAATGGCGGGAGCGACGAAGTAGACCTCGCCGGCGAACCATTCGTCGGGATAGGCGGCGATGGCGACCTCGAGCGGCACGGCGACGCGCGCCGCCGGCGCGTAGCGCTCGGGAACCGAGAAGACCATGCGCAGCCGCTCGGTGGCGTGCAGCTCGACGAGCGGATTGGCGTCGGTAACGCGCGCACCGGGCGATACCTTGCGGGCGCCGAGCTTGCCGGAGAACGGGGCGCGGATGCGCGTGCGGTCGAGACGCACGCGCGCGCTCTCGACCTCGGCGTGCGCGACGTCGAGCTAGCGGCTCACGCGCTCGAGCTCCCACGCCGAGGTCACCTGCTCCTCGGCGAGCTGGCGGAAGCGGCGGTGGGTGTCGGCAGCGAGTCGCTCGCGGGCCTCGGCGGCGGCGAGCTCGGCCTTGCGCTCGTCGTCGCGCAGCCGCACGAGGAGCGTTCCGGCTTGGACGAAGGCGCCTTCCTCGAACAGGATCTCTGCGACGACGCCTGACATCTCCGGGCGGATCTCCACCGACTCCTCGGCCTCGATCTGGCCGACGAGCGCGGCGAAGTCGCGGATTGGGCCGGGGTTCACGACCGTCGTCTCGACGAAGACGGGCGGCATCGCTGGCGGGGCTTCAGCGCCCTCCTTGGAGCAGCCGCCGAGCAGGGCGGCGGCTGCCATTGCGGCGAGGAGCGGGCGAATCATGGTCGATCGTTACTCCTATCAGATCGGTTGATTCGTCGGTAGGGGGATGCAGTTCCGGCAAACCAATGATGTCGACCTTGAATTGCAGGTTCCAGCGATCGAAAGTGCTTCTGGATCAGTCGCATCTGGGTTTCGTTGAGCTGCGTACCGACCAACGGAAGGTTGAGCAGCAGCAGGGTCGGTGGCCGGTGACAGACCAAGGCGGCGTGCGTCATGAGGCAAACGCGCGGCCATCACGCCCATGGTCTGAGGCTGACTTAAGCTAAATGAGGCTGACTTCAGCCAAATTGACACGTGTGGGGCCAGGCGGTAAAACGCGCTTCGTCCGTACGCCCTGGCTGTTTTTTTATGCCCATGCTCGCCGCATTGGTGCCGGCAGTGCGCGCCCGGAATCTCCATCAACCAACCAAAGGGAGAAGCCAACCGTGACTTCCGTGGACAAGGCACCGATTCAGCGACTTCTCGACGTGGCCAGGGCGGAGGGCCGGACGTTGCTCACCCCCCCGGAGGCGCGCGCGCTCTGCGACGCGTACGGCATCCCCTTGCCCAAGGATGCAACTGCAACTTCTGCATCTGAAGCCGCCCGTCTCGCCCGGGAGTTCGGTTATCCGGTGGTCCTCAAGATCGTGTCGCCGGAGATCACGCACAAGACCGATGTCGGGGGAGTGATCGCCGGGCTCGCGAACGAGCAGGACGTGCTTGCTGCCTATGACTCCATTGTCGCCAACGCGAGGCGCCGCCGGCCTGATGCGACGATTAGCGGCGTCCAGGTACAGCAGATGCTTCAATCCGGGCTCGAAGTGATCGTTGGGGCGGTCACGGATGTCAGTTTCGGCAAGCTCGTGGCGTTTGGCCTCGGCGGCGTGCTCGTGGAGGTCCTGAAGGACGTCACGTTCCGGCTCGCCCCTGTGACCCGCGACGATGCCCTCTCCATGCTCGATTCCATCAGCGCCCGCCAGTTGCTCCAGGGCGTCCGGGGCGGCGCCGCGGTCAACCGAGAAGCGCTTGTGGACATCATCGAGAAGGTGGGCCGTATCGTCACGGACTTCCCGGAGATCAGCGAGCTGGACCTGAATCCCGTGTTCGCAACCCCCCGCGCTGCCACCCCCGTCGATGTCCGCGTCGCCCTCGATTTCACGCCGCGGGCGGAGCGCCACCGGCCCCCCCACGACGAGATTGTCCGCGCCATGAACCGGATCATGATGCCCAATGCCGTCGCCGTGATTGGCGCCTCGGCGGAAGAAGGCAAGATCGGCAACTCCGTGATGAAGAACCTCATCAACGGTGGATACGCAGGAACGATCTACCCGGTGCACCCGAAGGCCGCCGAAATCGAGGGCATCAAAGCCTATCGCTCCGTCAAAGAGATCGCGGGTGACATCGATGTCGCAGTCTTCGCCATCCCGGCCGCGCTCGTGCCCAGGGCGCTGACCGAATGCGGCGAGAAAGGTATCCCCGGGGCGGTGCTCATTCCCTCCGGGTTCGCGGAGACGGGCAACGTCGAGGCGCAGCAGGAACTGGTCGATATTGGCCGCAAGTACAACATCCGGCTCATGGGCCCGAACATCTACGGTTTCTACTACACACCCAAGAAGCTCTGCGCGACCTTCTGCACGGCGTACACCGTGCAGGGGCAAGCAGCGCTCTCCTCCCAATCCGGTGGAATCGGCATGGCGATCATCGGCTTCAGCCGTTCGGCGGGAATGGGCGTGTCGGCCATCGTCGGGCTCGGGAACAAGTCCGACATCGACGAAGACGACCTGTTGACGTTCTTCGAACAGGACGACAACACCCAGGTCATCGCGCAGCACTTCGAAGACCTCAAGGATGGGCGTGCCTTCGCCGAAGTTGCCCGGCGCGTGTCGAAAGCCAAGCCCATCATCGCGCTCAAGGCCGGCCGGACCGCGGCCGGCGCGAAGGCTGCGAGCTCGCATACCGGCGCTCTCGCCGGCAACGACAAAGTCTACGACGACGTGCTGCGGTCTGCCGGCGTCATCCGCGCGAAGACCCTTCGCGACCTGCTGGAGTTCGCCCGCGGCGTTCCCGCCCTGCCCACCCCCGCCGGCGAAAACGTCGTCATCATCACCGGCGCCGGCGGCTCCGGGGTGCTCCTCTCGGATGCGTGCGTCGATGCAGGTCTCACCCTCATGAAGATGCCGGCTGACCTCGACAAGGCATTCCGCAAGTTCATCCCGCCGTTCGGCGCGGCAGGGAACCCCGTTGATATCACCGGCGGCGAGCCTCCAGGCACCTACCGCGCCACGCTCCGGCTCGCGCTCGAAGACGAACGCATTCACTCCATCATCCTGGGATACTGGCACACCATCATTACTCCGCCGATGGTGTTCGCAAACCTCGTCGTCGAGGTCGTCGAGGAGATGAAGGCGAAGGGGATCCACAAGCCCGTAGTTGCGTCGCTCGCGGGAGATGTCGAGGTGGAAGAGGCGGCCGAGTACCTCTACCGCCACGGTATCCCGTCATACGCCTACTCGACCGAGATCCCCGTGCAGGTGCTGGGCGCGAAGTACCAGTGGGCTCGTGGCGCGGGCAAGCTGGCGCCGTCGTAGTCCTGGAGCTTCGCGCCGGTGGCGCCAGGTCTACTTCAACCGGCTCACCGCTTCGGGAACGAGCTCGTGCAGGCCTGGCCCGCCATCGCGGACATACTCGATGATCTGTTTGCGCATGCGCGGCTCCCAGAACTTCTGGAGGTGGTCCGCAACGCCCGCGACGGCCTCTTTCCGCGGGTAGCTGGCGAAGAACAGCGCAATCTGGTTCGCCTTGTGCACCATCACCCCAGTCTCCACGATCCCCTCCGTCGCACCCTCATTTCATAGCGGCCTTCGTGCGCATGCGCGTCGTCTCGCGGCGGCGATCCTGGTAGGTTTCCTGCCATTGGGACGGATGGTACGCACGGCTCACCTGCACCGCCGTGACCTTGTACTCCGGGCAGTCGGTGGCCCAGTCTGCGAATTCGGTCGTCACCACGTTCGCATTCGTGCCCGGGAAGTGGAACGTGGTGTACACCACGCCGGGCTGCAGACGCTCGGAGATCTCGGCGTGCAGCGTCGTTTCGCCTTCGCGGCTCGTAAGCGCCACCAGCTCGCCATCGCCGATGCCCCTGTTCTCGGCGTCCCAGGGATGGATTTCCAGCACGTCCTCCTCGTGCCAGAGCACATTCGCCGTGCGGCGGGTTTGTGCGCCGACGTTATACTGCGAAAGGATGCGCCCGGTGGTCAGCAGGAGCGGGAAGCGGTCCGTCGTCTTCTCGTCCGTCGCGACGAACTCGGTGATCATGAATTGGCCCTTGCCGCGGACGAAGCCGTCCACGTGCATCACCGGCGTACCCTCGGGAGCCTTCTCATTGCAGGGCCACTGCACGCTGCCGAGCTGGTCCAGCTTTTCATAGGTGACGCCCGCGAAGGTCGGTGTCAGGCGCGCAATCTCGGCCATGATCTCGGATGGGTGGCCGTATGCCATCGGATAGCCCAGCGCGTTCGAGAGCGCCATGGTGATCTCCCAATCCGCCTTTCCGGACCTGGAGGGCATCGCCTTGCGGACGCGCCCGATGCGCCGTTCGGCGTTCGTGAAGGTGCCATCCTTCTCCAGGAAGGAGGAGCCGGGCAGGAACACGTGCGCATAGCTCGCCGTCTCATTGAGAAACAGGTCCTGGATGACCACGCATTCCATCGCCGCCAGGGCCGCGGTCACGTGCTTCATATTCGGGTCGGACTGGACGAGGTCTTCGCCCTGGATGTACAGGCCCTTGAAGCTTCCATCGAGAGCGGCGTCGAACATGTTGGGGATGCGAAGCCCAGGCTCGCCCTTGAGGCCGACGTGCCACGCTTCTTCGAACACCGCCCGCACGGCGTCGTCGGAGACGTGCCGGTAGCCCGAGAATTCGTGCGGGAACGAGCCCATGTCGCACGAACCCTGGACGTTGTTCTGGCCGCGCAGCGGGTTCACGCCGACACCGCGCTTGCCGATGTTCCCCGTCGCCATCGCCAGGTTCGCCATGCCCATGACCATGGTCGAGCCTTGGCTGTGCTCGGTGACGCCCAACCCGTAGTAGATGGCCGCATTGCCGCCGGTGGCATATAGGCGAGCCGCGGCGCGGAGGTTCGCCGCGGGCACGCCCGTGAGCCGCTCAACCGCTTCCGGGGCGTGCCGCTCGTCGGAGATGAACTCCCGCCAGCGTGCGAACGTGGGGGCGTCACAGCGCTCCGCCACGAACCGCTCGTCGACCAACCCTTCGGTGACGACGACGTGTGCCAGCGCGTTGATCACGGCCACGTTCGTGCCGGGCCGTAGCGGTAGGTGATAGTCCGCCTCTACGTGCGGCGTCCTCACCAGGTCGATCCGGCGCGGGTCGACCACGATCAGCCGTGCGCCCGCGCGGAGGCGCCGCTTCATCCTTGAAGCGAACACCGGGTGGGCGTCCGTCGGGTTCGCGCCGATGACGATGATCACGTCCGCCTCATCAACTGACTCGAAGTCCTGGGTGCCCGCCGACGTGCCGAAGGTGGTCTTCAGGCCATAACCCGTCGGGGAGTGACACACCCGCGCACAGGTATCGACGTTGTTGTTCCCGAAGGCCGCGCGGACGAGCTTCTGCACGAGGAAGGTTTCTTCGTTCGTGCAGCGAGACGAGGTGATGCCGCCGATGGAATCCGGCCCATATTTGGCCTGCAGGCGCTTGAACTCCGCGGCGGCGTAGGTGATCGCCTCGTCCCAGCTCACTTCGCGCCAGGGGTCGGTGATGCGCTCGCGGATCATCGGCGTGAGGATGCGGTCTTTGTGCGTCGTGTAGCCCCACGCGAACCGCCCCTTCACGCAGGAATGGCCGAGGTTCGCCTTACCATCCTTAAACGGCACCATGCGGACGACTTCGTTGCCCTGCATTTCGGCCTTGAACGTGCAGCCAACTCCGCAGTAGGCGCATGTCGTCACGACGCTGTGCTCTGGCTGTCCCATTTCGATGATCGATTTCTCGGTCAGCGTGGCCGTCGGGCAGACCTGGACACAGGCGCCGCAACTGACGCATTCGGAATCCAGGAACGACATGTCGCCCGGGGAGATCTTCGAGGCGAACCCTCGGCCCTTCACGGTGAGGGCGAACGTACCCTGCGTCTCCTCGCACGCCCGGACGCAGCGCGAGCAGACGATGCACTTGGAAGGGTCGAACGTGAAGTACGGGTTCGAATCGTCCTTTGCCTCCGAGAGGTGATTCGCCCCGTCGTAGCCGTAGCGGACCTCGCGAAGCCCCACCGCGCCCGCCATGTCCTGCAGCTCGCAGTCGCCATTCGCGGGGCAGGTCAGACAGTCGAGGGGGTGGTCGGAGATGTAGAGCTCCATGACGCCGCGGCGTAAGCTCGCCAGCCGCGCGGTCTGTGTGCTCACCTTCATCCCCGGTTCGACCGGCGTCGTGCAGGAAGCCGGGGTGCCCTTTCGCCCTTCGATCTCGACGAGACACAGCCGGCACGAGCCGAAGGCTTCCAGGCTGTCGGTCGCGCACAGCCTGGGCACGTGGAGGCCCAGCTCTGCCGATGCGCGCATGATCGATGTTCCCGCCGGCACCGTGACCGGTTTTCCATCGATCTCCAGGGTGACGAGGCTGGCCGACGCCCGTCGGGGCGTTCCGTAGTCGATCTCCTTCAGCAGGGTCATGGGAGTGCCTCCTCGGCCTGTTGCGGCGCGCGTTCCGCTCCGGGCGCGGCCTCGTCGAAGTCCTCCGGAAAGTGCCGCAGTGCGCTGAGCACGGGAGTGGGCGTGAGGCCACCGAGGGCGCAGAGCGATGCATCGATCATGAGCGTGCAGAGATCGCCCAGCAACTCCAGGTTCGCCTGCCGTTCCTTGCCGGCGATGACCCTGTCGATGACTTCGACCCCGCGCGTGGAGCCGATACGGCAGGGGGTGCACTTGCCGCAGCTCTCCCGGGCACAGAACTCCATGGCGAACCGCGCCTGCCGCGCGAGGTCCACCGTGTCATCGAAGACGACGACACCGCCGTGGCCGAGCAGGCCTTTCGCCGCCGCCATCGCTTCGTAGTCAAGCGGCGTATCGAGCAGGCTTTCCGGGAAGTACGCCCCAAGTGGTCCACCGACCTGGACCGCCCGGACGGGCCGGCCCGAGGCTGTGCCTCCGCCGAAATCGTAGATGGCTTCACGCAGGGTGAGCCCGAATGCCTTCTCCACGAGCCCCGCCTGCCTGACGTTGCCCGCGAGCTGGACGGCGAGCGTGCCCCGGGATCTGCCCACGCCGTAGCCGTTGTGGTACGAGGCGCCTTGATCCAGGACGAGCGGCACCGTGGCAAGCGACAGCACGTTGTTGACCACCGTCGGCTTCCCGAACAGCCCGCTGATCGCCGGGAGCGGCGGTCTGGGCCGGATGATCCCGCGCTTGCCCTCCAGGCTTTCGAGCAGCGACGTTTCTTCGCCGCAGATGTACGCTCCCGCCCCAAGGCGCACATCGATGTCGAACGGGTGCTGGCTTCCCGCCACGTTCGGGCCGAGATACCCAGCCTCCCTGGCGACGTCGATCGCGCGCTTCATTGTCCGGAAGGCATACGGGTACTCGGAGCGGATGTAGACGTACCCACGCGTCGCTCCGACCGCCACCCCGGCAATCGTCATGCCTTCGATCAGGCAGAAGGGGTCCCCCTCCATGAGCATGCGGTCGGCATAGGTTCCGCTATCGCCCTCATCGGCGTTGCAGACGATGTACTTCTGGTCCGCCGCGGCCGTGAGGACAGTTCGCCACTTGATGCCCGTGGGGAAGCCAGCGCCCCCTCGGCCACGCAGTCCGGAATGGATCACCTCTTCCACGACCGCCTCTCGGCTGAGCGTGAGCGCGCGCCGCAGGCCGCGATAACCGCGATGTTCGAGGTAATCGGCGAGCGAAAGCGGGTCGGTGACACCGCAACGCACGAAGGTCAGGCGCTCCTGGCGCTGGAGATAGGAAATCTCTTCCGTGGGGCCGAGGTGAAGCCGGTGGCTGCCGCCATCGAGGAAGCCAGCGTCGAATAGCCCCGGGATGTCGGCAGCGGTGGTTGGCCCGTAGGCGGTCCGCGCGTGGCGCGCTTCGACTTCCACCAGGGGCTCCAGGAAGAACATGCCGCGTGAGCCGGTTCGAACCAGCGTGATCTCATGGCCGCGGGCGGCGGCTTCGCGTGCGATGGCAGCGGCGACTTCGTCGGCTCCCACCGAGAGGGCGCCGCTGTCGCAGGGGACGAAGACGCGCGTGCTCATGACCGCACGCGGGCCAGGAGCTCATCGGCGAGGTCCCGGGAAACGCGACCGTAGAGGCGCCCATCCAGCATCAGGGCGGGGGCGAGCGCGCAGTTGCCGAGGCAGTACACGGATTCCAGCGTAACGGCCCCATCTGCCGTGGTTTCCCCGGGTTCGATGCTGAGGCGCGCCTGGACGTGGGCCAGCATCGATTCGGAGCTCATAGACTGGCAGGCCTCGGCGCGGCAGAGGCGCAGCACGTGGCGCCCCGGCGGCGACTGGCGGAAGTCGTCATAGAAATTGACTACGCCAACCACCTCTGCCCGCGACACGTTCAGCACGTCGGCCACCAGCGGGATAGCCCGGTCGTCGATGTAGCCGAACGCTTCTGCTAGGGCGTGCAGTACTGGCAAGAGCGCACCGGGCAGGTGCTCGTGCTCCCGGATGCAGCGAAGCGCCCGCTTCTCGTCCCATTGGTCGCGCGCTGTCAACCTAGTACCCTGCCTGCCTGACTTCACGTCCCTCGCGATGTCTCGCCTGGGGGCAGCTTAGCTGGGAGCAACCGGGCCTTCAACGGCCGGTAGCCGGCTCGCTGAATTGCGTTCGAGGGCTGGCGGTGGTATAGTCGCAACACTAGGCCTGACTGTCCGGCGCGAGAACCCCACGGTTTCTATCAGTTTCCCCAAGTCCTCCCGCACCTCACTCTCAGGAAGTCTCGGCAACGACAGCAGGTATCGTTGTCGCTCGGCAACTCACCTGAACGCCCGTTGTCATATCGGCGCGAGGAGGTCAGCATCGTGGGAAGGAAGCTCTACATCGGCAATCTCGGCTACGAGGTCACCAACAAGGATCTGGAAGAGCTATTTGCCCAATCCGGAACCTGCCAATCCGCAGCCGTCATCATGGATCGTGATTCCGGCCAGTCCCGCGGGTTCGGCTTCGTGGAAATGAGTTCCGACGCCGAGGCCCAGAAGGCGATCCAGCAGTTCAACGGGCAAGATCTCAAAGGCCGCGCGCTCAAGGTGAACGAGGCGATCGATCGTGGAAACAATCACGGCGGGGGAAGTTTCCGGGATCGCCGCAACTAGGGCGCGCAGGCTCGTTTCGGCAGGTGGTGGCGGAAAATCAGCAGTGAGGCACTTCGCGTGGAAGCCGCGCGACCCGCTGCGGTCTCTCGATTTCGCGGAAGGGAGTGGACCGCAGCGCCCCGGCTCGTACGACTACTCAACGGCTACGAAGTCACCAAGAGCTGTTCGCGCAGGGCGAGACTCGTGAGTCCGCAGCCGTCATCGTCGATCGAGCGGCGCGGCAATGCTGACAAAGACCGGCGGCGATCAGTTTTCGTGAGAATCAGGAGGTCGGCTTGGGATCGGTCGTAGAATATCGCTGCACAGCATGCACTTTTTCGAGTGGACCACTTCGCGTCGGTTGGGGGAAGGCCGGCCGGGCGACTTTCTGGGGAGGGCTCGTTCGCTGCGATCCCTGCGGCGAGATCGGGGTCGCAGATATCGCCGCCACGCGGGGAAGAGCTGGCGATGAACCGCGTTGTGCACACTGTGGAGGTCCTCTGACTCGACTCGAGGGCACCTCCGTCAGTGTGCCGTGCCCACGTTGTCGGTGCCCGCTCCACCACGAGACCCTGGGCTCGTGGAGCTGATTGGCGGTGACGGCGGCTGGAAGACGCTCGCGCTCGTCGAGTAGATCGCGAAAATTTTCCAACCGATTTCACGACAGCCCGATGTTGCGCGGGAGGCAGTGACCGCGTAAGTTAAGCGACCCGTCAGCGCACGGCGGCGTGGCCGAGTGGTTCAGGCAGAGGTCTGCAAAACCTCTTACTCCGGTTCAATTCCGGACGCCGCCTTTCTCCCCGAGCCGCCGGTCCGGCTCGGCCGCGCGATGGGTCGCGGCGGCTCGCTCGTCGGCTTGGCTAAAACGGTGGCTCTTCGGACGCGGCCTCGGCATCGAGCAAGATGACCCGCACCGTCGAGCCGGCGGGCAGCACCGAGTCTTTCGCCGGAGCGACGATCAGGCCCTGGCCTTGCGACATCGAGCTCAGCACGGCGGAGCTCTGTGTTCCGGTCGAGGTGGCGCTCCATCGTTCGCCCTGGCGCTCGAGCCGGCAGCGGATGAACTCGGTCCTGCCTTGAGTCTTCTTCACGTCGTGCGCGAGCGCCGCCTCGATGCTCGGAAGGTGTACGCCGGCGTGGCCCAGCATGCGGCGGAGCGCCGGCCGAGCATAGAGGTAGAAGCAGACGAGCGAAGACACCGGGTTGCCTGGCAGCCCGAAGTACGGCCGGCCGCCGAGCGTGCCGAACGTCAGCGGCTTGCCGGGCTTCTGCGCGACCTTCCAGAACAGGCGCTCGACGCCGATCTCATCCATCACGGTTTTCACGAAGTCGAAGTCGCCGACCGAGACGCCGCCGGTCGAGAGGATCGCGTCGGCGCGCGCGGCTTCGTCGAACGCGTCGCGGATCTCCTCGCGCGTGTCGCGGGCGATCGCCAGCGGTAGCGGGATGCCGCCGGCCTCGGTGACCGCGGCGGCCAGCGCGTATGCGTTGCTGTTGACGACCTGCCCGGGAGCGACCGCGTGGTCGGCCTCGACGAGCTCGTTGCCGGTGGAGAGGATCGCCACGCGCGGCCGTCGGTGGACGAGCAGCAGCGTGCGCCCGACCGAGCCAGCGAGGCCGATGTCCGCCGGGGCGAGCCGGCGGCCGCGGATGAGCACGACCGCCCCGGCGCGCACGTCCTCGCCGGCCAGGCGGATGTGGTCGCCCGCCGGCCCGTGCGTCTCGACGACGACGTCGTCGCCCTCGCGCCGGGTGTCTTCCACGCGCACGACCGTGTCGGCGCCGGCGGGAATCGGCGCTCCGGTCATGATGCTTATCGCCTCGGCGGCGCCGACCGGTGGAATCTCCTCGGCGCCCGCGGCCGCCGTGCCGGTCACCCGCAGCCGCGCCGGCAGCCGGCCGAGGTCGCGATGGCGGACCGCGTATCCGTCCATCGCCGAATTCGCGTAGCCGGGCACGTCGCGCAGCGAGCGGACGTCTTCGGCGAGCACGCGGCCGACGGCGTTCAGCAATCCGACTCGCTCGGCACCGAGCCGTGGCACCGAGCGCAGGATCTCGTCGAGCGCTTCGCGCACTGAGAGCATCATTCTGGCGTCTAGTCTTACCGCGGCGCCGAGTCAAATTTTCGCATCGCCCCGGACGCTCGGCGGGTTATTGGCAATCCCATGCGGGATCCGCATGGCAGGCCCGATCGCCCTGGGGGTCCATGATCTCGAGGTAGTGGACGATCTCCCCCCGATCATCGAGGGCCGTGCCGCTGGCAACGGCGGTGGCGCCGCTGTATGGGGAAAGGATGTCCGACCTCGTGCAGGCCGACGCCGCGCTCGAAGCTCCGGTCACGCGGCGCGACGCGCTGATCGAGTACTTTGCCGGCGGAGCCAAGCCGCGCAGTCAGTGGCGGGTCGGTACCGAGTACGAGAAGGTCTGCGTCGACCGCAAGACCGGCCGGGCGGCGCGCTATTTCGGGCCGAGAGGCATCGAGGCGGTGCTGCGGCGCCTGGCCGATCGCTTCGGCTGGACTCCGCGCCTGGATGGCGAGCACGTGGTCGCCCTCGAGGGCCGCAAGGCGACGATCACGCTCGAGCCGGGCGGCCAGCTCGAGCTCTCGGGCGAGGCCTGCGAGAGCATTCACTGCGCGCAAGAGGAGCTCAGCGACCACGTGAACGAGATCGTCACCGTCGGCGACGATCTCGGCCTTGCCTTCCTCGGCCTCGGCATCCAGCCTCTCAGCACGCTCGACGACATCGAATGGGTGCCGAAGGCCCGCTATCGGATCATGGCGCCGTACATGACCAAGGTCGGCACGCTCGGGCATCGCATGATGAAGCAGACGGCGACCGTCCAGGCGAACATCGACTTCGACGGCGAGCGCAACGCGATGGAGAAGATGCGCGTGGCGATGGGCCTGTCACCGATCCTGACCGCCGCTTTCGCGAACTCGCCGATCTGCGATGGCCGCCGCACCGCCTTCATGAGCTTCCGCCAGCACGTGTGGACCGACACCGACCGCAACCGCTGCGGGCTGCTTCCGTTCGTGTTCGCGCGCGAGGCCGGCTTCGAGGACTACGCGGACTGGGCGCTCGACGTGCCAATGTACTTCATCCGCCGCGATGGTCGCTTCGTCGACCTGACCGGCCTGCCGTTTCGCGAGTTCCTGAAGCACGGCGCGGCCGGCCACCATGCGACGATGGCCGACTGGCAGCTCCACCTGACCACGCTCTTTCCCGAAGTGCGCCTGAAGACCTACATCGAGATCCGCTCAGTCGACAGCCAGCCGCCGGAGCGGATGCTGGCGCTGCCCGCGCTGGTCAAAGGCGTGTTCTACGACGACGATTGCCTGCTCGGCGCCTGGGATCTGGTGAAAGCCTGGAGTTGGTCCGAGCGCCAGGAGATCTACGATCTCTCCCACCGCGAGGCGCTGGCGGCGCGCATCCGCGGCATCCGCCTCCTCGACCTCGCCCGCGAGCTCGCGGCGATCGCCCGCGTCGGTCTCGAGCGCCAGAACGTGAGGAACGGACGCGGCGAGAACGAGACCATCTACCTCGACGGGCTCGACGGCCAGCTCGCGCTCGGCCGATCGGCCGCCGACGAGATCGCCGAGCGGTGGCAGGCCGAGTGGGGGGAGGGCATCGACCGGCTGATCGAGTTCACCGCCTACCGCCATCCGTGAGCGACGCCGTCGCGGAAACGGTGCGCGGTCTCGGGAAGCATCGAGAGACACGTTCACGATCTGCGTCCGAGCACGACCCGCACCTTATGTGTGGCTCCGTCATCGACGAGCGGCAACTCTGCTCGTGCGCCGACCATTCCCTCGACGAGCGGGGCGATTTGAGTGCCGTCCAGCTCCACGCTCGCCACCCCGCGCGTCGCGCCATGCGGGTTCTCGACGACGATCGCGTACCGGGAAGACCGATAGCGCAAAGTCATCTCGTATCCGGGCCATTCGCGCGGGATGCATGGGTCGATCCAGAGCTCCTTGCCGCGTAGGCGAAGTCCGAGGATCCACTCGATCCCCGCGCGGTAGAGCCAGCCGGCTGAGCCCGTGTACCAGGTCCACCCGCCGCGGCCGACGTGCGGTGGAGATGCGTACACATCGGCCGCGATCACGTAGGGCTCGACCCTGTAGCGGCGGACGCCGGCACGCGTGCGGGCATGATGGATCGGGTTCAAGAGCGCGAAGATCTCGTGGGCCTTGTCGCCCTCGCCCATCTCCGCGAAGGCGACGACGACCCATGCCGCGGCATGGGTGTACTGGCCGCCGTTCTCGCGGACCCCGGGCACGTAGGCCTTGACGTAACCCGGGTCGGGAAGCGAGTGGTCGAAGGGCGGTGCGAAGAGAGCGACGAGGCCATCGTCGCGCCTCACCAGGTGCTCTTCAACCGCCGCCATCGCGCGTGCAGCGCGCACCCGGTCCGCGGCCCCCGAGATGACCGCCCAGGACTGCGCGATCGAGTCGATACGGCACTCCGTGTTTTCCGCGGACCCGAGAGGCGTTCCGTCGTCGAAGTAGCCACGACGATACCACTCGCCGTCCCACGCCTCGCGCTCGATCGCGGTATCGAGAGCACCCGCGTGGTGGCGCCAGCGCTCGGCACGCTCGGTCTCCCCCCGGAGATCGGCGAAGCGGGCGAACCCGCGGAGTGTCGCGTGGAGGAACCAGCCAAGCCACACGCTCTCGCCCTCGCCCCGGGAGCCGACGCGGTTCATGCCGTCGTTCCAGTCGCCCGAGCCGATGAGCGGGAGACCGTGGCGGCCGACGGCGAGGCTCCGGTCGAGCGTGCGCGCGCAGTGCTCGAACAGAGTCGCCGATTCGCGCGATGGTGTGGGCTGGAAGTACGCGTCGTCGTGGCCTGGATCGAGTTTCGGTCCGTCGAGAAAGGGCACGCGCTCGTCGAGCACGGCGAGATCACCCGTCACTTCGAGGTAGTGCGTGGCTGCGTAGGGTAACCACAGGAGGTCGTCGGAGATCCGGGTCCGGACGCCGCGGCCCGAAGGTGGGTGCCACCAGTGCTGGACGTCGCCCTCGACGAACTGCCGTGCCGCAGCCCGGAGGAGCTGCTCGCGAAGATGTGCGGGCGCGGATACGGTGAGGGCCATCGCGTCCTGGAGCTGATCGCGGAAGCCGTACGCACCGCCCGCTTGATAGAGTGCCGCCCGAGCCCACAGTCGACAGGCGAGCGTCTGATAGAGGAGCCAGCCGTTCAGGAGCACGTCCATCGATCGGTCGGGCGTCTTCACCTGGACGGCTCCGAGGACATCCTCCCATCTCGAGGTTGCGGTCTTCCACAAGGCGTCGATGTCGGCTGTCCGGTAGCGATCGATCAGCGAGCGTGCTTCGGCGGTGTTCGCGCCCTCGCCGAGAAGGAAAGAGAGATCGATCCGCTCGCCCGCATCGAGATCGACCGTCGTCTGGAGCGCACCGCACGGATCGATGCCCGCGCCCGCGGCTCCGGTGAGCGGCCGGCTTTGCTCCAGCGCCGCCGGATGATCGAGCGTGCCGTTTCTCCCGAGAAACTCCGTACGGTCCGCCGTCCAGGACGTCTGCCGCCCTCCGAGGTCCGCGAACGCGACACGGCCCGCGAACTCGGCATTCCAGAAGTTGCGGGCGAAGAGCGCCCCGGTCTCGCGGTCGTGCTCGGTCACGATGAATGGTGCAGACGAGCTCCGGCTGGCGCCGAGCGCCCACTCGACGTAGGCCGTGATGGAGAGGTGCCGCCGCGTTCCCGAGCGGTTCTCGATGGTGAGACGTGAGACTTTGATTGGGTCTTCCGGTGGCACGAGCTGAAGGAGCTCGAGCGCGATCCCGTGGGACGCATGCTCGAAGCGGCTGTACCCTGGACCGTGGGTCGCGACGTACGGCCAGGCGTCCTCGCGGATCGGCAACGCCGTCGGGCCCCAGATGTCGCCGCTCTCCTCGTCCCGCACGTACATCGCCTCGCCGGGCGTGTCGCTCACGGGGTCGTTCGACCAAGGCGTCAACTGATTCTCGCGGCTGTTCGTCGACCACGTGTACCCGGCGCCAGATTCCGACACCTGAAAGCCGAAGGACGGGTTCGCGATGACGTTGCTCCACGGCGCTGGCGTCCACTGTCCTTCGCCAAGAACCGTGCGGTACGCTCGGCCGTTTGCGGCGAAGCCGCCGAGGCCGTTGAAGAACTCGAGATCATCTGAAGGCGGCGTCTCTTCGGCGAGCGGCGCAGCGCCGGGCCGCCGCTCGCCGGCGGAATGCGCGACCTCTGGATGGGGTGCGCGTGAGACCTGCTCGGCGAGCGTGCCCCGCCGACTGAGCAGCACTGCGCGTGCGGTGCTCTGCAAGAGGATGCGATCCGCGGGCGGGAGGCGGTCCGCGCGCAGGATGAAGACCCCGCCTCGGCTTTCGAATCCGTCGTGCTGCTGGTGCTTCGCCTCATTCGTGCGAAGCATTTCCTCCAGCGACGTCTGGAGATCCTGCGCGTAGGATGTGCCCTTTTCGTTCAGGATGACCAGGTCGACGGCGAGCCGCTTCGTGCGCCAGTACTCGTGCGCGCGGAGACACTGGCGCACAATTTCCCGGTCTTCCGGCTCGTCGATCCGCACGAGGACGATGGGCAGGTCCCCGGAGATGCCGTACGGCCAGAGCGCCACCTGGCCGAGCGTGTTCCGCGCGAGAGCGTCCGGCGCCGGCCGGAGGGTTGGATCGGAGTAGAGGACGCGATTGGCGAGGCGCTGGAAGAGGTGAGCTTCGTCGGTCCCGACCCCGAGGTGGTGCAGCTGTACCTGAGCCTGCGTCCAAGCGAGCGTGGCCACACGCTCGAACGCTGACGGGGCGGAATACTTGTCGGCGAGGCCGAGGGCCTCGTCGCGCGTGGTGGCGACCACGGTCGAAAAGGTGACTCGAACGGCACCCCCGGATGGAATCCGGACACGGCGCCGAAGGCTCACGATCGGGTCGAGGACGGAGCCAACCGTCCCGGACAGTGGATGTCCGTCGATCACGGACATCGGTGTCCGGATCCCGCGCCCGTGCCCGAGAAAGCGCGCTCGGTCGGTCTCGAACTCGACCTCCCCGACCGTCTCCCCCTCGACGGCCAGGACGTGTACGGCCCAAATCTGGGCTTCGCCCGTGTGGCGGGGCCGGCGGGTCGCGAGGAGCGCATTGAGCGCCGCGGCAAACTCCGTCTGGACGAAGAGATTCGAGAAGGCCGGATGGGCGGCGTCGGCGCCGGGCGGCGCGAGAACGATCTCGGCATAAGACGTGAGCTCGATCTCGCGCGTTCGCAGTCCGCTGTTCGTCAGGGATACGCGGCGGAGCTCCGCGTCGTCCTCCGGGGACACGACGACCTCGAGCGTGGACGTGATCGCGCCGTCGCGCCGGACGATCTGCGCGCGATCCTCGGAGTAGGCGACTTCATAGGACGTCGGCTCGGCGCCGCTCGGCTGGTATCCCGCGGACCAGACTTCGCCGCTCGCCACGTCGCGGAGGAAGACGTAGGTGCCCCAGCAGTCGCGCGTGACGTCCTCGCGCCAGCGCGTGACGGCGAGATCCCGCCAGCGGCTGTAGCCCGAGCCCGCCGCGGTGATCATCACGACGTAGCGCCCATTCGAGAGGAGATGCGTGCGAGGCGTCGGGTCATGCGGCGAGTGGAAGCGCCGGAGGGTCGGAGGGATGACGTCTCGCACGTGCGCCGCTGCTTCGACTTCCTCGGCGCGCGGTCGGGCGACGAGGACATCGCGCGGCGTACGCTCCTGGAGCAGGAGCTCCGTCGCTCGCACGATCGGCTCGGCGTGGAAGCGCGCCTGCATGATGCCGCCGCTGAGCACGTTCGCAAGCGCGACCAGCGTCATGCCCTGGTGGTGCGCCATGTACGCGTGCACCACGGCCACGGAGGCTCCCTCGGGTACCCGCGTGGGGGTGTAATCGAGCGCCTCGTAGAAGCCGTATCGGCCGCTCCCGCCTGCCGTCTCGATGCGCGCGAAGTTCTTCACGGCGGCCTCCGGGTCGACCATCGCGGCCAGTGCCGTCGCATAGGGTGCGATGACGACGTCCTCGCTGAGGCCGCGCTTCAGGCCGAGCCCCGGGACGCCGAAGCTCGAGTACTGATACGTGTGCTCGAGGTCGCGGGCGTTGAAGGCGGACTCCGAGACGCCCCACGCCACTCCCCGTTTCCGCCCGTACTCGATCTGCCGCCGCACCACGAGCCGGCACGTGAGGTCGAAGAGGCTCGACGGCGGCGAGGAGAGCACGAGGCTCGGCATCAGGTACTCGAACATCGAGCCCGACCACGAGACGAGCGCCGACCCCCGATCCACCGGCGTCAGTGCGCGGCCGAGCCGGAACCAGTGTGTGGACGGAACGTCGCCCTTGGCGATCGCGATGAAGCTCGTGAGCCGGGCCTCGGAGGCCAGGAGATCGTAGCAGTTGGGGTCGAGGCTGCCGTCGCTCACGCGGTAGCCGATCGCGAAGAGCTTTCGCACAGGATCGAAGAGAAAGCCGAACTCCATGCCGTGGAAGAGATCGTCGGCGCGCCGGGCGAGCGTCGAGAGTCGGCGGACGAGCGCGTCGGCCGCGCGCTCGAGGTCGCCGACCGCCACCTCGGCCGCACCTGCGATCGCGGCCTCGCAGCGCTCGGCCATCGCGCCGAGGCTCGACATCGATCCCCCGGCCACGTCGGCAGCGCGCCACGCGGACACGGGTAGGAGCTCGAGATCGCGCGCGTGGCTCGCGACGCTGGCGCGCGCCGCGTCCGCCCAGGCAAGGATCTCCGCCTCGGCCGTGTCGGGGGCCTCCCCGAGGAGAGCACGCGCGATGTCGACCACGTTGTCCGCGCTCGCCTGGAGCTCCACCAGGCGAGCGGACCACTGGACAGGCGTCGAGGGAACGGATTCGAGCCCGGCGGCGAATGTTTTCAGCGCATCGTCTAGGTGCTTCCGGCTGACCAGCTCCGGACGACGCTGGTCGCCGAGCGCGTCGACCGAGGCCCGAGTGAGGAGCACTGCGTCGAGGATCCCCTCCCGCACTCGGGCGTCGAGGAGTGGCTGGTCGATCAGCTCGCGACACGCGTTCGACAGCGCGAGTAGATGTCCGGCGAGATTGCCGCTGTCGACCGACGAGACGTACTTGGGCTCGAGCGGGCGGAGGTCGCGCGTATCATACCAGTTGTAAAAATGACCGCGGAAGCGCTCGAGCCGGGACATCGTGCCCAGCGTGGCCTCGAGCCGTTCGACCATATCGACGGTTCCGATCCATCCGAGGTCGCGGGCGGCGACGGTGGAGAGCAGCGCCATGCCGAGGTTCGTCGGCGAGGTGCGGTGGGCAACGACCGGCCTCGGCTCCTCCTGGAAATTGTCGGGTGGAAGCTCATGATCTTCCGGGCCGACGAAGGTCTCGAAGAAGCGCCATGTCCGACGCGCAATCAGCCGTAGGGTGCGCACGTTTTCGGCCGAGAGCGAGGGCGTACCCGCGCCGCGCGGCGGCAGGCTTACCCAGAGCGCGACCGCGGGCGAAAATGCCCACAGGAAGAGGAACGGTGTTGCGATGGAAGCGGATGCGGGGTGCGCGAGTAGGACGATCGCTGCCGCGCCGCCGGCGAGCGCCGGAGCGCTGGCGAGGCGCGTGTACACGCCTTTCAGCGTGAGATCGAGGCCGGATCGCGCCCGCGCCGCCGGCATCCACTCGAGAAGACGGCGGCGTGTCACATAGAGGCGCGCGAGGCTCCGGACAACGGCATCGATCATCAACCAGCCCTGGTGGGCGAGCATGGTGACGGCGACCGCAACGTGGGAGACGGCGAGGGCGAGGTCCATCGCGACCGCGTGAGCGTGCATCCGCTTCGCGATACCGCGCCGCCGCGGCACGATCCCGAGGAAAAAGGGCAGAAGGGCCGGGATCGCGATGCTCGCGAGTACGAAGCTCGTCCAGACGGCGGGCGAAGCGCCAGGGAGCGTCCATCCGACGAGGAGCGTGAGAAAGGCCGCCGGGGACGACAGGGAGCGGCGCAGGTTGTCGAGAAGCTTCCACTTGCCAATCGCCGGGATGCTGGTCCGCACGAGGCGACCGCTTCCGTCGCGCGCGTGGCCCAGGACCCAGGGCAGGAGCTGCCAGTCGCCCCGCGCCCAGCGGTGCTGCCGAGCCGCGGCGACCTCGTAGTGCGAGGGGAAGTCCTCGAAGAGCTCGATGTCGGTTACGAGGCCGGCGCGCGCGAAGATCCCTTCGAAGAGATCGTGACTCAGGAGCGCATTCTCCTGCACGCGTCCGGCGAGGGCCGCTTCGAACACGTCGAGGTCGTAGATCCCCTTTCCCGTGTAAGACCCCTCGTGAAAGAGATCCTGGTACACGTCGGAGATCGCGGAGGCATACGGATCGATGCCCGAGGGTCCCGAGAAGATGCGCTGGAAGAGCGATGCGTCGCTTCTCGTCGGCAGCGACGAGGTGATGCGGGGCTGCAAGAGTCCGTAGCCCTCGACGACGCGCGACTCGGCCGGGTCGAGCCGGGGCCGGTTCAGCGGATGGGCCATCGTCCCGACGAGGCGAACCGCGGCGCCGCGCGTCAGGCGCGTGTCGGCGTCGAGAGTGATGACGTAGCGAATGTCGGGAGGCATCGGCGACGCGCCGTCGGGGAACGGCACGAACGTCGTGTCCGCTCCGCGCCGGAGAAGCCGGTTCAGCTCCCGGAGCTTGCCGCGCTTGCGCTCCCAACCCATCCATTTTCGCTCGCTCTCGTTCCAGACGCGGCGTCGGTGGAGCAGAAAGAACCGCTGTCCACCTCCCGGGACCGCGCCATGGAGCGCGTTCAACCGCGCGATCCCGGCCGTCGCCGCGGCGAGGAGGTCGTCATCGCCGGGCGCATGCTCGACGGTTGAGTCCGTCCAGTCGGAAAGCAGCGCGAAGTGCACCGCGCCGTCCGGAGTGGCGAGATAGTGTACCTCGAGTCGGTCGATCAGCTCGTGGATCTCGTCTTCGCTCGTGAGCAGGGTTGGCACGACGACGATCGTCCGCAGGCTCGCTGGGACGCCGTCCCGAAGCTCGAGCTTCGGAAGCGAGCGAGGACCGATGATCTCCGTCACGGCGCGATTCACCAGCGCGACGGCGAGGTCGGAAGCCGGAAAGAGGAGGAGGATCGCAAGGAAGATCGCCGACGCCGGGCCGATGCCGGCCGCGCCGAGCTGCGAGAGCGGAAGCGCGACGAGCGCGACGCTCACGACGGCAAGGGTGAGGACGTAGCCGGGGTTGGCGGTCGTAACGTACGCGCGGAGCACCCGGCGCATCGGGGAAATGCGGCAGCCGAGATCCGCCTCGAAGCCGCTCCTCCCCTTCGCGATCAGATAGTAGCCGGGATCCCCCTGGCGATCGCCCGGGCCGCCACCGGCGTCTCCACTCGGGCGCTGCGCGCGCCGCAGAGCCTCGGCGCTCACCTCGAGCTCCGAGCGCCCCGACCCTCGCGCGATCTCCTCGACCGCGTGGCGGTAGCGGTCGCGCGTTTGGAAGTCCATCGCGGAGAACTCCGCGCCACCGCGGAGGGTCTCGTCGACCAGGCTGACGCCTTCGAAGAAGCTCTCCCAGTCGAACACCGACATGAACCGCATGCTGCTGATGACGTTTCGTACGGTGACGTTCGCCGCGCCCTGGCTTTGCAGCTCGATGTCCACGAGATTGTCGACGGTCGTCCTCTGCTCCGCGAGGCGCTCGTCGAGCCACCGCAGCGCCGGCATCACGGCGGGATCCTGCTCGCGCAGCCGTTGCGCCAGCTGAACCGCGAACGCGCGTGCGAGCGGAACATCCTCGAAGCGCCGAAGAGCGGTTGCGGGCGAGAGCCGAGTGCGGCCAGGCACGCCGAGCAGACCGTCCGCGAGTCCGTCGGCCTCTTCGCGGGCGGCTCGGGACCGAACGATCCGCTCCGCAAGGCGCCGCAGGTTTTCGACCAGAACGATACGGAGCGCGATCGCGACCGCCCACAGCTCTCCGATCGTCAGCGGCGCGACTCGTTGGTAGGCGCGGACGAAGCGGTGGAGCATCTCCGGATCGAAGCGACTGTCGGTATGGGCCACGAACGCCCACGCGATCCCGAGAACACGCGGGAAGCCCTCCAAATGTCCTTCGACCAGCTTCGGCAGCTCCCGGTAGAAGCTCGGCGGCAGGTCGTCGTGGATCTCGCGGATCTGCTCCTCGACGATGTGAAAATTGTCGACGAGCCATTCGGCCGCCGGGGTGATCGAGCGCCCTTCCCGTATCGCTTGCGCTTCGGCGCGGTACGACTTGAGGAGGGAGCGGCCGTTCTCTTCCACGCGCGGTACGACGCTCCGACCGCGACGCCGTCCAGTCGTGACCCGCTGCGCGCGGGCGAGTGTTTCCGCGTGCTGCTCGAGACGCTCCGTGCCGAAGAGCTCCGCTCGGATGGGTTCTTCGAGATCGACGGCCGCCTTGATCGAGGACGGACGACCGGTCACGAACCGCCAGGATGCGCCGAGGAGCAGCGCACTTCGACCGTTGCCGCGTCGCGGAGGTTCACGCACGCGACGCCACGGTTAGAGAGCGCACACGTGCCGATCCGAAAGCGACCGGATCCACTGCTCGGCCTTGGCGGCGGAGAGCGGTAAAATCGTCTCCGTGCCGAAGCAGACGCGGCTCCGGATCTCCGAGTATCTGGAGAGAGGGGCTCCCTTCGTGTGCAGGAAAAACGCCCCGTCGGCGTTTCGCTTGTAGAGTGTTTCAGAGTGCCACCTCGAGTCCGTGCGGCCGTTGTCGCGGCTCTCGACGGCGGTCGCCCCACTCGTGTCGTAGATCGTTCCCTCGACGAACGCTTCCATTCGCGTATCCTGTCCCCGGACAATCCCACTGCCCAGCGCCTTCCACGATTCGTGAAGCCAACAGAGACTCTAGCACGGCTCTTCCGTGCACACGAACGTTCAGGGTTCTGAAACTTCCCGGCCGAGCGAACCCGCGGAGCTGTCGCTCTCCTGGGACTCGTCTTTGGATGAATCGCCCACTCTCTTCTGGTGGTCGGTGCGCTCCTCGAAAGCATGGCCGGGCGCACCAACTCCGCGACGGAATCGACCTCCAGCTTCTCTCGTGAGGCCGATCACCCAGCCGTGAACTGAGAGACTTCTACTTGACGGGCTGTCTCGACGCTTCCAGCTCCTTGCGGAGCTGCGCGACCTCTCGCTTCAGCTCGTCGATCTCCGCCGCCTGCTGCTGGACCGCGGCGACCGCCATGCTCGTGTAGCCGTAGAGATCGACCACGCTTCCGTTGGGCTCGACGGACGGGCTCGGTCCGACGTCGTCGATGACGAAGCCGAAGTGCCGCTTTCCGTCGGCGCGCGGCGTGCGGAGTCCGACGTCGCGAGACGGAACGCCACCAGCTCGTCGTGGATGCGCTTGCGGTCCTCGGGCGTGAGGTAGCGGATCGCGTCCTTGAACTCGCGCTTCGATATCGGGCAGCCGCCGGGGTTCATCGTCGGATCCGTCGCGGCGCAAACCACGTCCTGGTTGCAGGAATTGCCGGGATCGCAGCGCGCGCCTTCGGGCGAGCACGGCTCGCCCGGGCGCTCGGTCGTGCACGGCTCGACCCCGCGATCTCGATGGCCCATGAGACAGGATCCCCGCACGTGGAGAACCAGTGCAGGTCGCTGACGCCGGCCGGCCCCGAACGACCGCCGCCGTTGCCCCCGCAGGATGCTGCCGCGAGCGCCGCACCGGCTACGAGTAATGAGAGCCGCACCCAACGCTGGACGGAGACTCGCATCGCGATCTTCCTTCGCCTGACGACTGCGCGCGATGGCTTCACGCACCGGCCGCGACGTGGCCAAACCCTCGATAACCGGCTCTAGCCGCGGCCGCATCTCTCGCGCGAGTCGGCGAAGGTCACGTTGGGCGGCAGGCCGTATCTCGACGCCGTAGAGAGCGCCCCTGCTCAGGGTCCGAGCTCCCTCTTCACCCGCTGCCAGGGCGCATTGACGCCGGGCTCTCTTGCGGACTCCTCGGCGACGATGCCCGCGAGATAGTCTTCGACGAGCTCGGCAAGATCAGCGGCGGAGGACGTTTCTCGGGCAATTCGCTCGAGCTCGTTGCGCGAAACGATACGCGTCTCGACCAGCGCGTCGCCGGTAGGAAGTAGTTCCGCCGCGAAGCCACAAGCCCGAGCTGCCCGGAAGACGTCCACTGTGGTGAACCGCGCGTGTGCGATCGAGGACATAGCGAGACGCTACCATGGCAGCACCCTCCCTAGCCTGAATTTCCACGGCCCGGAATTCTCCTAACGCGGGCGCTGATTGGCGCCATCTACGCGGTCATCCGGAGCGAGAATCCGCTCCACCAGGGGACCTTGACGGGAGAGTCGAGGAGACCGGAGGCGAGGATGATCGGCAGGTGGGCGCGGCGATGGAAGCGAACCAGCACCTCGCGTCCGGAGACGGTGACGTCGGCGGGGGTGTCGATGAGATCGCGAAAGATGTGACGCGCCTGAGCATCAGCGTAGCCGCGCATCCTGCGGGCGAGTAGCCGGTAGAGGCCGCTGGCGACGACGAGAAGCGCCATGTCGAAGTCCACCTTCAGCCCGACCGCCGAGGAGAGCGCGTCCATGTGGAAGAACCGCACGGCGTCCGAGAGAGCGTTCTCGATCAGCATGCGCTGCGCATAGCGGGTGAGAAGCTTCTGAGGCGTCGTGCGCTGGTCGTTGGTCAACAGGATCGTCGGCTCCTCGTGGCCGAGATCGAGGACGAAGAGCTGTCGGAAGCTGTGCCCCTCGAGCCGAACGGAGCCGCTGTAGACCCTTGGGGTCTTGTACTTGCGGGCCGGGACGTCGAGGGTCACCCGCCGCCAGGCGGAAGGCGGCAGAGCCGAGACCTCGGCGAGAAGCTTCGGGGAGCGGCGGCGAAGCGTGATGAAGGTGATGCCGAGGTCGTCGAGGCGGCCGAGGTTTCGGTAGGTCGTCAGGCGCGAGTCGAAGACGAGGTGGCGGGGATAGTCCCCGTGGTGCTTCTTCCAGAAGGAGACGAACTGGAAGACCTCCTCGGCCTCCTCGCCCTTGCGTAGATCGGCGTTGGAGTAGCAGAAGGCCCGCCCCTCGGCGTCCTGGGCGAGGAAGGCGAGCACGCTCGGCTGGCGGCGGCTGCGCGCCGAGACGTAATGCCGCTCTATCTGCGGGTCTTCGCCGTAGTAGGGCACGGAGTGAAAGTCCAGATTGAACGACTCTGCGGCGAAGAGCTTGTCCTCGGCCGCCTGACGGTGCCAGGCCGCGAGGAGCTGGGTGGTCTTGGCGTGGTCGACGCGGGAGGAATACTCCGAGAGGTAGCTCTTCTTCGGAATCACGTTGAGCCCGCAGAACAGCCCCAGGCCCTCGTCGGCGACCAGGGACATGACGTGGCTCTTGCGCTCGATCGACCAGAGCTTGAGGGCGAGGCTCGCGCGAAGGGCATGCCCGGCCGGGATCATCTGCGAGCCCGGCAGATGAGCGGACGTTGCGAGCGAATCCACATCGAGACGGACGAGATCGGGCACGAAGAGAAACAGTCCTCCGCACGAGGTCGAGAAGCTGCGTTGCTCAAGAACGAATTCCCGCGCGTCCGCCACCGCCTCCACGGTGGGCCGTAGCCTCGCTGGTCGCTCCTCATCAAGGCGACGAGGCAGGGGAGCGAAGCCTTCCTCGCGAAGGACCTCGCGCACGGCCGTCGGGCTCAAGATGATCTTGCGCTCCTCGAGAGCCTCGGCGATTTCGTAGACCGAGTGATTCTGCTTGCGCAGGGTCACGACCAGGTCCCGGGCGGGGGACTTCTTCGGCTGGGTCTGGGGTCCGGGCAGCGGCGAGGCAAAGAACCGCGGATCGGGATCGCGACGGAATTGGTGGCACATCACGCGGAAGGAGCCCGCGCTGTAGCCGAAGGTTCGAGCGACCTCCCGGGAGGGGCGTTGCTCGAGGAAGTAAGCGCGAAAAGCCTCGTACATGCGCTGGCGCGGGTGGGAGGGGCGTTCAAAGAAGCGCTTGCAGTCTGTTAGGCTATTTGGTGCTCCTATCGGCACACATCGACAGTCCTACATACAACCTCTGGTGTCAAGCGCTCGCCTGGGCCCCAAGCCGTTGTGGAACGCGGAAGCCTTGCGGTGTAAGGCTTTGCGCCCAGGCGAGCCCTCTTCCTGGCGTTGAGGCCCTCTCGTCCTGCGCCGCCGCTAACCCTCCCTCGGCGGCCCCTCTCGGCGCACCATCCCCCTAACAGCCGAAGCGTGGAAACCTGCGCCCCGTGCGGAGTTTCAGCCAGGCCGATACCTCCACTACGCGCAAATACGGCGGAACGGGACTGGGGCTGGCGATCTCCAGGCGCTTCGTGGAGTTGATGGGCGGGACGATGTGGGTGGAAAGCACGCCGGGAGAGGGCAGCGTGTTTGCCTTCAATCTGCCTTTCAACTCTCAGCATGAGGAGCTTGCCGTCGATACGGGCGTACCCAGCGTGCCAGCCCTTGCGAGCCTGTCCGGTCTGCGTATTCTTCTGGTGGAAGACAACGAACTCAACCGGCAACTGGCGACCAAGCTGCTGATGCGTGCCGGAATAGAGGTCAGCACCGCAAACGACGGCGCCGAAGCTGTGCGGTCGGTGCAGCAGCAGAAATTCGATGCGGTGCTGATGGATATACAAATG
>CAVPWJ010000056.1:0-4291 GCA_963708955.1 uncultured delta proteobacterium | reverse complement strand
AACTGGAGGGACGGCTGGCCGAGGATTTCTCCGCTCCCACTCCCCAGAAGCCGATCCCACCCGACAGTCTGCCCTTCCCGTCCAAGATCCCATCCAGCACCGAGGAGTTCTCGTCGGGACGGCCGACCTTCGCCGAAAGCATTCGAGCCGCCTCCGAGATTCCCTTCGAAGTGGACCTTGTTGAGAAAAAACCTTTCCCGACTGGAGCGAAGGGTCCACGGCGGAAATGATGCATCCGCAAACTGGACTCGACGCATCGGCGATCTGGCTCGACTTCCATTCGAATGATCCATCAGGAAGATCAGGATCGACCTGTCGCAACCTCTCTCCCTGCTCCGCCATTGCGAGTCCGAGAAGGAAGAGGTTGCCCCGATTCGCCGGGGATGCCCAAAGGTCGATCTGGAGGAATCGGTTTCGGGAGACAGTGAATGCCATCGCCACACATTCCTATCCCGCAGGTTCTGCTCGCAACCGAGCCTTCGCCGCCGGTCGGCGGGCCGCTCGTACTCCTTGCGGTTTTTTCCCGCGCCGTTCATTTTCCAGTTCTTGCACATAAGGCAACCGGCACGGCGATTCTTGGGACGTCCTCGTTTATGATTCACGGTTCCTCCTACTTGCGAATGACCTTGTCGGCGATTTCCGGATTACGGACGAAATGCCGGCCGTCCTTGGCGAAGAGCCATACGTTGGAGACCTCGCGGATGTCGCCTGGGGCCTCGGAATCAGCCCGGATCCGCTCGCGGGTGACCCGGCGAAACCGGCGGTTGGCGCGTGCCTTGTCGTCCTTCTCGGAGAGTACGCACGCATTGGGGGAGACGGGGGTTCTTTTCCTGCTTCGGGACATGGCTTTTCCCTCCCTTCGGAGCCTTATGTCATGGCGTTCCTCCTTTCTCTGTCCTTGCCGAAGATAGCGTGTGGCGCCTCGGGACGAGCGCATGTTCAATGGTTGCGCATAATGGAAGGCCGTGTCAACGCTCTCAACACGTTTTCAACACGTTTTCAACGGAGGATTTCAACTATTTTCAAAAATCGACCGTTGCGAGCAATAAACAATAGATATTTTATGGCGAATATTATACTATATCGAATAATCGGAGTATTATATCTATGTTCGGCAATAGAATATATTAGCTGAACCTTCGATAATGACGAATGATGACAAGAGAACATCTAATACACACGACAGCAGGGACCGAACTGGTGCGCATGCTCGCTGGTGCCGGGAACCGGGTCTTTTCCGCTGAGCAGGCCAGGGAACTTTCCCCCTTGGCAGGGATCTCCCCGGGCTACCTGCCCCAAGCACTCCACTACTTGGCCCGAGCTGGATGGATCGTCCAACTGCGGAAGGGGCTCTACGCGCTCTCGGGAGCGGTCGCGGACAGTTTGTCCGTTCACGAGTTCGAGATCGCGATGGCCCTCGTCCAACCTGCGGCCATCAGTCATTGGTCCGCCTTGAGTTACCACGGCTTGACCGAGCAGGTTCCCCGGCACGTCTTCGTGCTGACCTCCGCGCGGTCGGTGCCACGAGCGCGAGGGAAGAAGAAGCACGCCGGAGATGGGTACCCGGCAGGCGGTACGATTTACCGGTTCGTACAGGTTAAGCCGGAACGCTTCTTTGGAGTCGAGAATGTCTGGGTAAACGAAGCCCGGATCAAGATCACCGATCCGGAACGGACACTCCTCGACGGCTTGCTCGCGCCGCAATACTGCGGCGATATCTCGGAAGTTCTCCACGCTTTCGAGACCCGCGGCCCCAGGCTCGACGTGGACCGGATCATCGAGTATGCGCTCAAGCTCGACGGTGCCACGGTAAAGAGGCTCGGTTGGATACTGGAAAACCAGGGAGTCACGCCGGCCCTGCTCGCACGCCTCCTTTTGTTTCCGATCAAGGGGTACCGCGTCCTTGACTCAACGGGTCCCCGGCGCGGTCCTTGCGATGCCCGGTGGATGATCCAGTTGAATCTTCCCGGGAGGATGACCGGATGAAACCCCTTCGCATAAGACTCCAGGAAGAGCGGAAGCGGCTGGGACTTCCGTGGGAAGTCATCGAGCGGGACTACCTGCTGTCCTGGATCTTGGCCGGGATTTCCCGCGTGGATTCCTTGAGGGAAACGCTCGTTTTCAAGGGCGGCACGGCGCTCAAGAAGTGCTACTTCGGGGATTACCGTTTCTCCGAGGACCTGGATTTCAGCGCCGCAGGACCCGTGCCCAGTGGTTCGGCAATGGAGTCGGCAATCCGCGATGCCTGCGCATCGGCCGTTTTACTCCTGGATCCCTATGCGCCCGTTGAAATCGTGTGCGATCGTCATGTGGAGCGCGATCCCCATCCCGGTGGCCAAGAGGGATTCGATATCCGCGCCCGATTCCCGTGGCATCGCCAACCGCAGACCAACGTAATGGTCGAAATCGCGATCGATGAGAAACTCCTCAAGCCTCATGCCTACCGCACCATCCTTCACGGCTACGGGGAACCTTTGGAGACCAATATTCAGGTGTACTCGTTGGAGGAAATCGTCGCGGAAAAACTTCGCGCCATCCTGCAGCATGCTCGGGCGCTTGAACAACGGGGGTGGGCCCGGTCCCGCGCCCGCGACTATTACGATCTCTGGCGGATCCTCGGCGCCTATCGGGATCGGCTGGATTTCACGGACTTCCCGGCGTTCCTCGCAGAGAAATGCGCTGTCCGGGATGTCTCGTTCTCGGGTCCCGGGAGTTTCTTCCCGGACGCCATGCTTGCGATCGTAGGGAAGACGTGGGAGCAGTGGTTAGGTCCATTGGTCCCCAACCTCCCCCCCGGCAAGACGGTGATCGAAGAACTCCACTCTCAGGTCGTCACGCTCCTGGCGGCGGCGAAATAGGGGGATTCCCGTCTTGCGCAAACCCGGCCATACCGTAAGAGGCCCGGCTGGCCCGGATCGAGAAGGAACGGACGGAGGCGATCGCAAAGATCCAGGAACTCAAGGGCCGACTGGCAGGAGAAGTTTCCGTTCCCATTCCGCCGAATTCACTCGCGTTGAATCGACACCGTCAGCCCCGAAGCGGCGGTGCCTGTCCGCTGGGAGATTCGTTCTCCTCGGGACGGATGACCTTATCTGAAGGCATTCGAGCCTCCGCGGAGATTCCCTTCGAAGTGGACCTTGTTGAGAAAAAACCTTTCCCGACTGGCGCGAAGGGTCCACGGCGGAAATGATGCATCCGCAAGCCGAACTCGACGCATCGGCGACCCGGCGCGACTTCCATTTGGCAGGGTGGTTCGAATTGTATGAAATGGCGCGCCCCATCTGAAAGAATTCGAACCGCCTCCGAGATCCCCATCGAGGTGGACCTGACGGACGCGGACGCAATTCCGGTCTACATGAAAATTTCAGAAAAAGTCTTACATCTCCGCAGGTTGGGCATGTCCTACGCCAGCATCGCCGATCGCCTTGGGGTCAACCTGTGGATGGCGAAAAAAGCGGCGCGGTTGGGCAATATCGAAGAGAAGATCCTCGCCGCCTCGAATGAATACTCCGTCAAGAGCGAACACCAGCCAGATTCAGCAGTTCATCAATCATGCGTCTATATCTTATTTTCAAGTCGTCGATGTCGCGTTGTTGGGTAATATAGACGCGGTCATGCGCCGCGGTATCACCAACCTGTTTCATGTCTACCATTATTCGATGTGTGTTTCGATTTAAAGCCATCCCTCGATCGGCGCAAATAATACCGATAAGTCGGTCAAGCCCGAGGAATATTCCATCCTGCTGGATCTCAGCGTGACGCCCGCGCCTTATATACACTTCAAGAATCAGCGACTCCATGAGACGGCGACATAAAACGGCGCATGCATCGAAAAAGTTACCGTCGTAACAAGCGTTGATCTGCGAAACCATTCGTTCAAGGTACAAGCGGGTTCCGTTTACCATACTGCTGGGAATGACGGAATCGCTTTGTGGAATTGGACGGCGCTTCAAGATTTGGGAGAAGCGATCCTCCAACTCGCTAAGACACCGGATATCTACCCGAAATGTGTCTTTCCGACTTCCACGGATTGTAAAACGGCTTTGCCGAAGGTCTCGTCGCAACCTCGCTATGTGGGGCTTTGGAAAAGCTTCTTCCGCTAAATCCGCAGCCAATTCTTGGAGGGAACGCTCCTCGAATGCCTGTGTAACGCTGTAAAAATAGAGAAATGCCACAGCACGGTCTACGTGGGTTAACCCGAGTTGTGCGATCGCGCGAGCGAAATGGGCTCTAGTCACCATCGCTGCGACCAATTATCACAGCTTTCATGTATTGCACACCTCGACGAGAG
>CAVPWJ010000055.1:0-3582 GCA_963708955.1 uncultured delta proteobacterium | reverse complement strand
CTCGCTATCGTCGCGGCGATCTTTTCGGATCACCACGCGTTCATCCGCGTGCGTGACAACGAACCGAAGGGGAGTCGCTTCGTCGTCGAATTTCCGATAAGAGGAAGGATTCCGAATGCCTGAGACGATCCTCATCGTCGACGACGAAGCGCAGATCCGCGCGGCGGTCAGTGGTGTGCTCGCCGACGAAGGGTTTCGCGTGCTGCAAGCCGACAACGGCCGCAGCGCTCTGGCGACGATCGCCGCGGAGCATCCGCGGCTGGTGCTGCTCGACATCTGGATGCCGGAGATCGACGGTATCGAGCTACTACGGCAGATCCAGGAGCGTCACCCGGGGACGCGTGTGATCGTCATCTCCGGGCACGGCAACATCGAGACCGCGGTGCGCGCCACGCAGCTCGGGGCCATGGACTTCATCGAGAAGCCGTTTTCACTCGAGGGGCTGCTGCAGCGGGTGGCGCGCGCACTGGACATCCCGGGCGCCGTCGACGACGCTCCAGCGGGCACGTCCTCCGCCGGTAGCGCACGCCGCCCCGTGGCCGCGGCGGCGCACGGGCATACGCAGCCCGGGCGCACGCTGTCCTGCAGCGTCGTGGTCAACGGGCACGGCCTCCATTCCGGCGTCCGCACCGGCCTGATCCTGCATCCGGCTGCGCCGGGAACCGGGGTGGTTTTCGAGAGCATCTCGACGGAAGTGGAGATCCCGGCGCTGGTCGACTACGTGACCTCGACCGGCTACGCGACGACCCTCTTCCGCGACGGCACCTCGGCCAAGACCGTGGAGCACTTGCTGGCCACGCTGCACGCGTTCGGCATCACCAACCTGCGCGTGAAGATGCAGGGCGAGATCCCGATTCTCGACGGCTCGGCGCTGGAATTCTGCGATCTGGTTCAATCCGGTGGCATCGAAACGCAGGACGAAGAGGTCGAAGAGTTGGTCGTCGATCGACGCTTCTCGATCGGCGACCCGTCGCAGGGAAAGTACATCGCTCTGGAGCCTGCCGACGGCTTCGAGGTCGACTACACGCTGGACTACCCGCATCCCGTGGGGAGCGAGCACTTCGTCTACCGCCACGGCGGGCCCGACACGTTCCGCGCCGAGATTGCGCCGGCGCGCACGTTCGGTTTCCTCAAAGACATCGAGGCGCTCGAGCAGATGGGCCTTGCGGGCGGCGGACGCCTGCATAACTGCATCCTGGTCGGCGACGACGGCGTGATCAACACCAAGCTGCGATTCGAGGGGGAGTTCGCTCGGCACAAGATCCTCGACATCATGGGAGATTTCTTTCTCCTCGGGCGACCGATTCGCGGCCGTGTCGTCGCTCGCATGACGGGGCACGGCGACAACATCGCGCTGCTCAAGCAAGTGCATCAGGCGCTGGCTCAGTGAGGCAGCGTCGGAGCGTCCTGAAATCTCTTGTGCGCCTGGCGCACGATGGTACAGTACGGATCCACCGCGGAGTTCGAAGCCTCTCACGGAGGCCCGAGGAGCAATGAGCGAGGCAACAGGACGGCGAGCCACGGACGGGGCCGGGTCCATCTCGTTCGGACAGGAAGCCCTCGCGTGCCGGGTCGTCGACCTCTCGGATACGGGAGTGCAGGTGCGCATCGACGGCAAGCGGGCGAACCGCAATCTGGTCGGCAAGCGCGCGTCGCTGACGCTCGACGGCGAGAAGCCACGCGTGCTGGCCGGGCGCGTCGTCTGGGCCCGCCCCGCGGTGAACGGCGTGTATCTCGGCATCACCCTCGAGGGCCACGACCCGAAGCCGCTGCAGGGCGCTCAGCAGTAACCACCGCGCGCTTAGCGCACGCGCACGCCGTTCAGCGGTCCGTAGAGCGTGAAGGAGTAGGTTCCGCTCGGCGGCCGCTGGCTGTGATTGAGCAGCATGAGCAGCGGCTCGATGCCGGTGGGCGAGCCGGGAATGGGCTTCAGGCTGATCGTCCCGCTCACCGTCGGCGTCGAGCCCGCGCTCAACAAGAAGATCTGGCCGTGTAGCTCGGCGTCGACCTCGGAGCCGGAGAACTTCAGCGAGCGCACGTCCAGACGTCCCGCCTTGATCTCGAACTCACCGTCGCCGCTCGCGAAGTGAAGGTCGGGAACCGTGAAGCCCTGCACCTTGCCTTGAGTCAACGCCGCGTTCTTCAAGGTGGCCTTGCCGCGGCCTTCGAGGTTCTTCAGATCTCCCTTGACCGCGAGGTGGAGCTCTCCCGAAAGCTCACCGGTCCAGTTGCCCTCCACGAGCGTAGCGAGGCGCGGATAGTCGGCGAGGCGAAGCCCGCTCCACTCGAGGTCGAGCGTTCGCGCGTGGTCGACGGATCCCGAGACGCTGCCGCCATACGCGCTCCCCGAAAAGCCGAGCGGGAAGACGCCCTGGCCGAAGAGGACGAGCCAAGAAGGGCTCAGCGCCACTTCCTTGGCCACGATCCACGGCTCGGCGTCCTTCCCGGGGGCGATCAGGCGGGCGTTCGACAGGTGATAGCCGTTCCACGGGCGCAGCCACACGTCGCCGTAGCGGATCTGCCAACCGGAATCGGCTTCGAGTTCATCGGTCCAGCGGCTCACGAAGACGTCGTGGGGAAACGTGAGCAGCAGGAACAGCAAGAACCAGGCGACGGTCCACGCCGCATAGAGCCAAGCGGAGGGGGTGGGAGCCCGTCGAGGAAGGAGCCGCCCGAGACGGCCGGCGATGCTCTGTAAGCTCGCCGCCAGGGATCCACCGTTCGCCACTAGCTCGCCGCCTTCAGGCTCGCCACCGCGAAGGTGACGTCGAATTGGTAGGGGTCGGAGACTCGCTTCTTCATCTGCAGACGGGAGACGTGAGCCGGGACCGCCGACTGCTCGATCGAGTGCAGCAGCGACACCGTTTGCGCGAGAGTGATGCCGAGCAGCGAGACGTTCACCGAATCTTCGACGTAGCGATCGTCTATCGTCTTCGACGACGGGTCCATCGAGTGGATCTTTTCGCGACTGACGGTCTTCTTGATCAGGCCTTCGAGCGTCGAATACAGGAGATTCGGCGAGCGGTCGGCATTCTTCGCGGTCAGCTCGTCGGCCTGACGCTTGAGCGCGAGATACTGCGTGCGCAGTGCCTGTACTCGTTCGAGCTGGCGCTGCTTGGCGGCGATTCCCTGACGAAGCGTGCCCTTCGCCGATTGCAGGCCACGGACCGTCAACAGGACGACGACGACCACGAATGCCGCGCCGCCGATCGCCACGAACACGCGCTCGCGCGGCGCGAGCCGCGCGAGCGCGTGCTGCAGATTGGCGACCGACAGCTTCATCCCTCGCCCGCCTTGGGGAACAGCAGGTTCATGCGGAATTCGACGTTGCCGTCCGCGGTGGTTCGCGGGTCCTTCACCTGGACCTCTTCGAACAGCGGCGATTCCGCCACCTTCTTGCGCACCGTCTCCACGGCCTGGAACGACGAGGTCTTGCCGCGCAGATGGACGCCGTCCGGGTCGACCGCGAGATCGTCCACGTTCATGCGCGGCTCGCTCGGAGCGCGCTCGGAAATCTGCCGGAGCGTGTCGAGCACGGAGATCGGTCCGTTGGGTCCGAAGCCGAGCTGCTGTTGCTGCTTT
>CAVPWJ010000054.1:0-6879 GCA_963708955.1 uncultured delta proteobacterium | reverse complement strand
CACCATTCGCCAACATGGCGACCGCCATGGAGGCTTACTACGGGTCGAACAGCAACAGCTACGCGGGTGTCACTCTCGGAACCCTGAAGACGTTCGGGTTCCGGCAGAGCACGTCCGTGGACGATGTTGTCACGGGCGCGGACTCCACCTCGTACTCGCTCTCAGCCAACCCAATCGGCGGCACGAACTCTTTCATCTTCAAGTCGACGGACGGCGCGATCACCACCGCCAGCTAATCAGCTGACGGACAATCTTCGCGGGGTTCACCGAAAAGGGGCAGTCGCAGACTGCCCCTTTTACTTTTCGATCTCCCGTCCACCCGATACAAGCGACTCGGGGAAACGACGGATGATGGAGAGGGTCAGCTTGAAGGGAAGCTTGTGCCTGCTGCTCCTCCTCGGAATCGTCGTCGCCGCGGCCCCCGACCTGCTCAACCCCGACAGAATCCCCGGCTACCGCGACCTCCTGATCTTCGTCATACCTTTCAAGCACTTTCTCAGCGACCATCTGCGGCACGGGCAGATCCCGCTGTGGAACCCGTGGGTCTACCTGGGGACCCCGTTTCTCGCCAGTCTGCAGAGCGGGGTGTTCTACCCACCGAGCGTACTGTTGTTTCTTCCCTTCCCTCTCGGCTTCAATCTCTTTCTGCTCTCGCACTTCTTCCTTGCTCTGGTGGGATTCTGGCTCGTGCTTCGGCACCGACGCCTCTCCCTGACAGCGGCCGCGGTCGGCGCGCTCACGTACACGCTCGGCGGCTTTCTGGTCTCGATGGTCAGCGTGACGAACAATCTGCAGGCATGCGCGTGGGCGCCCTGGGTCCTACTGCTGTGGTGGCGCTACGTGGAGAAGCCGTCGCGCGCGAGGATCGTTCTCACCGCCGGCGCCATCGGGGTCCAGCTTCTCGGCGGCTCGCCGGAGGTGCTGCTCATGACCCTGTCGGTAGCGGCCGCCTGGACGGCGTGGAGCACGCTGCCGCGCTGGCGCGATTGCTTCCGCCTCCAGACCGCGTTGTTCGTCGCCATGGCCATCGCCGCGGGGTTGACCGCATTTCAGATCGTGCCGACCGTCGAATACATCGGCCAGTCGGCCCGGGGCGCCGCGCTGCCGTTCGACGAGGTCTCGATCTGGTCTCTCCAGCCGATCTCGCTGCTGCAGCTCGTGTTTCCCTATTCCGTCTCCCTCGCGGGCGAGGGGATGAACGCCGACCGTCTGTTGCTCGAACCGGTGCCTACATGGATCCAGAGCTTCTACCTCGGGCTCGTCCCTCTGTGCCTGGCGGTCTCCGCTCTGACCGTTGCGCGGGAGCGCAGTTTTTGGGGCTGGACGATGCTGATCGCCGTCGTGATGGCGCTCGGCGCCCACACGCCTCTTTTCCCCCTCCTCTACCGGGCGATCCCTTGGATCATCGGTAAGTTTCGCTATCCGGAGAAGTTTTATTTCCTCGTCCATCTCTCCGCCGCCATCCTTGCGGCGGAAGGACTCGACGCTTGTTTCCGGGGCGAAAAACGCGCGCAGCGAGTTGCATGCGTCGCGGCCGCTACGCTGATCGCCGTTGCCGCAGCGCTGCTCGTCACCCGCTGGTCGTGGGCCGAGGGGTACCTGCAGTTCATCGCTCGCCTCAGCGGTCGTTACCGACCGATGACCGAGTACGTACCGTTGGCACTCAACCTGAGCTTCAAGGCCCAGCGAGTCGTACTGATTCTCGGCTGCTTCCTCGCTGTGCTGATCTTCCAGCGAATGGCGGTGTTGGGTCCGTCGACCGCCAGCGTCCTGCTCGCCGCGCTGGTCGCAACAGACCTCGCCTCCACGAACTACGGGCTGAGCTGGGGCGTCTCATGGTCCGCGCTGCAGGCCGAGCGTCCGCTGGTGGACGTGGCGGCGATCAAGCGGACGCGTCAGCGGATTTTCCTCTACCAGACTGTCTCCGATCCACCTCCGGGAGAACCGCCGAAGCCGATCGAGGGGCTCGAACACTGGTCACGACCGCCGCCCGACACCCAGAGGTTCGAAGCGGCGTCCAGGCGGCTCTGGCGCTTGCTGTTCATCGACATTCCGATGGTGCACGGTGTGGGGACTCTGAGCGGAGGCGACGGCATCACGCGCAGCTCCGACAACACGCTGCGCCTGGCGATCTCGGTGGTGCCTCGTGATCGGGCCGTCAAGCTGCTGAAGATCTTCGGGGCCGCCTACTTCGTCGGGCCGGTTCCCCTGACTTCCTCCGACCTCGATCGTGTCGAGGATCCAAGATCGGCGCCGTTCTTCGTCTACCGAGTCAAGGAACCGCCTCCCGCCGCATATCTGGCGTCTCGACTGCTGGCGGCGCCTACGGACGTCGATGCCTTCAACCGAATGATCGCGCCCAGCTTTCGGCCGGGCGCGGACGCGACCGTAGAGATGATCCCGCCCGGTTGGCACGACGTGGGGGATGCGGGAAAGGCGGGCAGCGTGACTACGCTCGCGTGGGAGGACGAACGCGTCGATCTCGAGGTGCGCTCCGAGCGACAAGCGCTCCTGATCGTCAACAGCTCCTTCTACCCCGGTTGGGAAGCCAGGGTCGATGGCGTGGGCGCGCCGATCGTCCGCGCCAACTCGCTGGTGCAAGGCGTTCTCGTCGGCCCGGGGGATCATCGGGTCGAGCTCCGCTACCGGCCGCGCTCGCTGCGGGTCGGCGCCGCGATCTCGTTCGCCACCCTCGCCGGACTGATCGCTCTTCTATCGATCCGACCGCGCCCCAGCACCGCGCGCTTGCTCTTCGCGTCATCATGAGGCCCGCGGCGGCCAATCTTTCCGCCGCGGTAGCCCTCTCGGGCTTGGTCGTGGCCACGGCCGTGACATTCGACTCGCTGCTGTCCGGTGAGACGATCCCGGCGTATCGCGATCTTCTGTTCTTCACCCTGCCGCTCAAGGCGTTCCTCGCCGAACACATCGCGCGTGGGGCGCTTCCGCTGTGGAATCCATTGCTCCTCATGGGCACGCCGTTCCTCGGCAACTTGCAGAGCGGCGTCTTCTATCCCCCGAGCGCCCTGCTGCTCTTCCCGCTGCCTCTCGGCTTCAACCTGTTCCTCTTCGCCCACTACGTCATCGCGCTCACCGGCATGTGGGCCTGGCTGCGCGACCGCGAGCTGTCGGTCCTCGCGGCATCGGTCGGCGCTTCGGTCTTCACGCTCGGCGGCTACCTGGTCTCGGTGCTGAACCTCACGAACCACCTCCAATCGGCGGCATGGGCCCCGTGGGTGCTGTTCTGTTGGGCTCGGTACGTGCGCACGCGGTCCCCCCGTGCGTTCCTGGGCTTCGTCGCCATGGTTTGCCTGCAGCTTCTTGGCGGATCGCCGGAGAGCCTGCTGATGACGCTGATCGTCGCCGCCGCGTGGACGGCTTATGTCCGCTTGCCGTCGGTGATCGATACGCTTGGCCTGGCGGCGGCAATGGCGGCCGCGCTCCTGCTGGTGGTGGGGATTTGCGCGATCCAGGTGCTGCCAACTCTGGAGTGCGTGTCGCAGTCCGACCGCTCCGGAGCCATGTCCTTCGCCGAGGTGATGCGCTGGCCGCTTCGGCCGGTCGCTCTTCTCCAGCTCCTCTTCCCCCATTCGAGCGCCATGCTCCCACCGTCCGAAGCGAACTCGCTCGGTCCCGGGTTCGAGCGCACGCTGGCATTGATCCAGAGTCCCTACCTGGGAATCGGAGGGCTGTGTCTCGCGATCGTCGGATGCGCCCGGGGCCACGAGAGAGCCCTGTGGGGAATGCTGATCGCGGGTGCGGTCCTGCTGGCGCTCGGTGACCAGACACCAATCCTTCCCTGGCTGTATCGCGAGCTGCCGTGGCTGTTCGGAAAGTTTCGTTATCCGGAAAAGTTCTACTTCGTCGTACACCTCGGCGCGGCCGTGCTCGCCGCGGAAGGCGCGGAACGGCTCACCCGGGGTGACCATGCGGCCGAGCGCATCGCCTGGATCAGTCTGGCGACTCTCCTGGTCGTCGTCGCTCCCCTGTACGTCATGCGTTGGTGGTGGCCGCTCGAATACCTCCGGGCCCTGGCGATCCTGAGCGGAAAGTACCTGCCGCTGTCGGTGTTCGTCCCCCTGGCGCTGGACACCTACTGGAAGGCGCAGCGGCTGATGCTGATCGTCGCCGGACTGGCGACCGTTCCGCTGCTCCGGCGCGGCGTGCTCGGCCACGCCACCGCCGGAGCCTCGATCGCAATGCTGGTCGTCGTCGATCTCGTCTCGGTCAACCGCAACCTCAATCTCGCTTCGCGCTGGGCAGATCTCGACCACCGCCCGTTATTGATCGACGCCGCCAGGGCAAAGGAGAGCGGCGAGAGGATCTTCAACTACCAGACGGTTCCCGCATCGGGCGCCGTCGGCGGCTCCGAGCAGCGGCTCACGCGATGGCTGCACACGATCGAGTCTTCCCAGGATCTGAGCGAGGTCTATCGCCGGCTCTGGGAGACGGCCTACACGAACGGCGGGATGCTCTACGGAATCGCCAATGCTTCCGGCGGCGACGGGCTGGCTCGAGACTCCGATCGCCTGCTGCTCGAAACGCTGCTCCGCGTTCCCATCGAGCGGGGTATCGCCCTGCTGCGAATTTACGGGGTCGGGTATCTGACCGGACCGGACGCGCTCACGGCAACCGAGTTGCAAGAGATCCCTGCCGACCACGTGACCCCGTATCGCGCCTACCGGATCGCCGATCCGCTTCCGCTCGTCCACGCGGTCTCTCGACTGCACCTCGCGGCTTCTGCCGCCGAGGCGATGATCCGGATGACCGACCCTGGGTTCGACCCACGTGAAGAGGCGTTCGTCGACGAACCGCCCGCCGGCTGGCGCGATCTGCCGCGCGATGCTGCGGCCTCGGTGCAGGTCACGATCATGCGGCGGACGAACGAATCTCTCAAGCTGCGCGCGAAATCGGACGCGCCGACGTTTCTCGTCGTCAACGAATCGTACTTTCCCGGCTGGGAGGCGCTCGTCGATGGCATCCCAACCAGAATCCATCGAGCGAACGGCATCGTCCGCGGACTCTTCGTCCCTTCCGGAGCCCACACGATCGATCTCTCCTACCGGCCATGGTCCTTTCGTCTCGGAGCGGCGATCTCCGCGGGGACCTTGGTACTGCTCCTGCTGCTCGCCACCCGCGGATCTCGGCTAGCCTCGCGCGGCTCGCATCCCGGAGAGCCACGATGACCGTAGCCCCGACCTCGAGCTCGGCTCGGGTCCTGCGCCTCTGCCTCATCGCCTTCGTCATCGCCTCGGCAATCTACAGCGCTTCGCCTCCGGTGGCCGACAACGACATCTGGGGCCACGTCTATTTCGGCAGGGCGATACTCGACGCGGGCGGCCTCCCCACCTCGAATCAGTACTCCTACACCTCGCCGGACCATCGCTGGATCAACCACGAGATCCTCGCCGAATGCATCTTCGCGATGGTCTACGATCGGTTCGGCTGCCCAGGGCTTCTGGTGCTGAAGCTCCTGCTCGGCCTGGTCACCGTCGCGTTGATGGCGAGAGCTGCGGCGCGGCGATCATCGCGACCCCTCTACTGGGCCATGGCGGTCGCCGTCTGCGCTCTTCTGATGTCGTGGGGTTATCTCGTACGACCACAGATCTTCACGTCTCTCGCCTTGGCCTTGCTGTGGGAACGGCTCGGGGCACACGAGAGTGCGCCGTCGTGGTCGACACTCGCCGCGCTGCCACTGATCTTCGCCTTGTGGGTCAACACCCACGGCGGAGTCCTCGCTGGAATCGGCGTGCTCGGAATCTACGCGGCCGCCGCCCTGCCCGTGGCCGGCGGATCCGTCGTGGCCGCAATCGCGTTGATGACCCTGCTGAGCCTCCTTGCGAACCCCTATGGCATCGACTTGCCGCTGTTTCTCGTCGAAGATCTGTCTCGTTCGCGGCCGATCACCGAGTGGCAGCCCATCCTGCTCCTCGAGCCGAGCCATGTTCTCTTCAAGACGATCGTGGTCGCTCTTGGCGCAGGCCTGTTGCTCAACCGACGCCGGCGGCCATGGGAGGTCGTCACGTCGGCCCACGTGGATCCTGGATCGAGGTTGATCTTCTTTTTCGACGTCGGCCATCGCTCTCTGTCGAAACTGATGGCCTGCTTTGCCCCGTAAGCAAAAGCCGCTCCGGCGCCCAATGCCGCCCCGCCGACCGCGGCTCCGGCGACAATCGGCGCGCCGGCGCCGATCAAATACCCCGCGCCGGGCGAAACGCGGCTCGCCGCTTCGCGCGCGGCGTCGATGCGCGCCTCCCTACGATGGGCGGCCAAACCCGCAGCAGCGGCCGCCGCAGGCGCGGCAATCCCCGGCCCTCGCATGCCGGCCGACAGGCGCGCATTGGCGAGAGCGTTCGCCGACATGGCTGCGGTCATCGGATGAATTCCACCGGCCGCCGACATGGAGCGGTTGAACGCCTGCTGCTCGCGCTTGACCGCGCGCAGGGCGCCGATCGTGCGCTGCTCCCACGCCTTAACGCCGGCGACTTGGCTCTTCGTCCACTGCGCAGAGTTGGCGGCGAGACCCTGCGCCTTGGCATAGTCGCGCCAGGCTTTCGAGACCGCCTCAATGTCCTTGGCGCTCAATTTCAGCTTGGCGAGGTTCGAGACGAACTTGTCAGTCGCGCCAGTGCCTTTCATGGCATTGGCGATGTCTTTTACCTTCTTCTCGGCGTCCTTCAACGCGCCGGCGACCGTCTTCGCTGGCCCGGACACTTGATCAAGCAAACGGATCGTCAAAGTCGAGGTCAAATTAGACATTACGGGGGCTCACTTGATCTCTCGGAGAAGAATGCCTAACTTGCCATCGCGCGAGGTATGGCTCGGCTCGGCATGGCAGGGTTTTGCATGGCGTGGCAGGTTGAGGCCTGGTGTGGCAGGGTT
>CAVPWJ010000053.1:0-10621 GCA_963708955.1 uncultured delta proteobacterium | reverse complement strand
GCCAAGGGTCCGCCGCATCAACGTGAGCGGCCGGCTCGGCCCCGGCATCTACGCCAAGGACGTCATCCTGCACGTCATCCGCACGCTCGGCGTGAACGGCGGGGTCGGCTACGCCTACGAGTACGGCGGCTCCACTGTCGATGCGATGTCGATGGAAGAGCGGATGACGATCTGCAACATGTCGATCGAGGGCGGCGCGCGCTGCGGGTACGTGAACCCGGACGACACCACGTTCACGTACCTGAATGGGCGGCCGTACGCGCCGAAGGGAGCCGAGTGGGAGGAGGCGGTGCGGCGCTGGAGGACCTTCGCCTCGGACGCCGACGCGGCCTACGACGACGTCGTCGAGATCCGCGCCGAGGACATTCCGCCGACCGTGACCTGGGGAATCAACCCCGGCCAGGCGATCTCCATCGACGAGCGCGTGCCGACCGTCGAGGGGAGCGAGCCCTCCGAGCGGGCCTCGGTCGCCGAAGCGCTCGAGTACATGAAGCTGCGCGCCGGCGCGCCGATCAAGGGCACGAAGGTCGACGTGACGTTCATCGGTAGCTGCACCAACGCCCGCCTGTCGGACTTCCGCGAGGTCGCCAAGCACATCCGCGGCCGCCGCGTGGCGCCGGGCGTGAAGGCGCTGGTCGTACCGGGGTCGCAGCTCGTCGATCGCGCCGCCCGCGCCGAGGGGCTCGACGAGGTCTTCCGCCAGGCGGGCTTCGAGTGGCGTGAGGCCGGCTGCTCGATGTGCCTGGCGATGAACCCGGACAAGCTGGTCGGCGATCAGCTCTGCGCCTCCTCGTCGAACCGCAACTTCAAGGGCCGCCAGGGAAGCCCGACCGGCCGAACGATCCTGATGAGCCCGGTGATGGTCGCCGCCACGGCGATCGCCGGCGAGATCGCCGACGCTCGCGAGGTGTTCGCGATCGGCAAGAAGGGCTGACAGCGTGGCGCTGGCAAAAATCACGCACGTGCGCGGCCGGGGAGTGTATGTGCCCGGCGACGACGTCGACACCGACCGCATCATTCCGGCCCGCTACTTGAAGTGCGTGACGTTCGACGGCCTTGGCCCCTACGCGTTCCACGACGCGCGCTTCGACTCCGACGGCCGTCCGCTCGGCCATCCGCTCGACGATCCCAAGCACCGCGGCGCGAGCATCCTCGTCTGCGAGCGCAACTTCGGCTGCGGCAGCTCGCGAGAGCACGCGCCGCAATCACTCTACTACTTCGGCATCCGGGCGATCGTCGCCGAGAGCTTCGCCGAGATCTTCTTCGGCAACTCGACGACGCTCGGCATCCCCTGCGTGACGCTCGCCGCCGCCGACCTCGAAGCGCTCGCCCGCCTCGTCGAGCGGGATCCCGACCGCGAGATGGAGATCGATCTGACGGCGGCGCCGCCGCTCGTCCGCTTCGGGGAGCAAACGTTCCCCGCGTCGATCCCGGAGAGCACGCGCAGGAGCCTCATCGACGGCCAGTGGGACGCGCTCGGACAGCTTCTCGACGGGCGCGACGCCGTGGCCAAGCTCGCCGCCCGCTTGCCGCGCCCGACCCGAGCCGCCTGACGGTCCCGCACATCCCCGCGACCGGCTCTTTTCAGCGGCGAGATCGCGCGTTACACTCGGATCCTGCGATGAGCGAGCGGGACACCGTCGGAACGCCGGAAATCATCACCCGGACGCGCCCCCAGAGGAAGGTCAAGCAGCCTCCGCTCTACAGGGTGCTGCTGCACAACGACGACTACACGACCATGGAGTTCGTCGTGCAGGTGCTGCAGGACGTCTTCAACCATTCGGAGGCCGAAGCCACGCAGATCATGCTCCACGTCCACCGCAAGGGGACCGGCGTCGCGGGCGTCTATCCGCGCGAGGTGGCCGAGACCAAGATCGAGCAGGTACACGATCTGGCCCGAGCGCACGAATGTCCGCTGCGCTGCAGCATGGAAGAGGCCTGACCATGCGAATCAGCCGAGCCCTCGAGCAAGCGTTCTCGCTCGCCGTCAACGAAGCGAGGAGGCGGCGGCACGAGTTCCTGTCGATCGAGCACATCTTCTTCGCGCTGCTGCACGACGCGCAGATCGTCGACATCCTCAAGCACTGCGGCGGCGACGTCGACGCGCTCAAGCGCGACATGGAGCAGTACCTGGACGACAAGATCGAGCGGCTGCCCGAAGGCGTCGACAAGACGCTGCAGCAGACGCTCGGCTTTCAGCGAGTGGTGCAACGAGCCGCGGCGCACGTGCAGTCGGCGGGCAAGGAGGAGATCGACGTCGAAAACATCCTCGTCGCCCTGTTCCGCGAGCCCGAGTCGCACGCCGCCTTCCTGCTGGCACAGCAAGGCATCACCCGGCTCGACGCCGTGAGCTTCCTGTCGCACGGCGTCTCCAAGATCGGCCAGCCGAACGACACGACCGAAGGCGGGGGCGAGGCCGAAGAGGGCGAAGCCGACGGGCCGGGCCCGAGCCGCCCGACGCGGAAGCCGCTGCAAGCGTTCACCGTCAACCTGGTCGAGCTCGCCGCGCAGGGAAAGATCGACCCCCTGATCGGCCGCGAGAAGGAGATCGAGCGCACGGTCCGCGTGCTCTGCCGCCGGCGCAAGAACAATCCGGTGTTCGTCGGCGACGCCGGCGTCGGCAAGACCGCGCTCGCCGAAGGCTTCGCGCTGCGCGTCCACCAGGGCGACGTTCCGGAGAAGCTCCGCGGAGTGAACGTCTACGCGCTCGACATGGGCTCGCTGCTCGCCGGCACCCGCTTCCGCGGCGACTTCGAGCAGCGCTTGAAGGACGTGCTCGCGGCGCTCAAGAAGGAGCCCGGGGCGATCCTCTTCATCGACGAGATCCACACCCTGGTCGGTGCCGGAGCGACCAGCGGCGGATCACTCGACGCGTCCAACATCTTGAAGCCGGCGCTCGCCTCGGGAGAGCTCCGGTGCGTCGGCGCCACCACGTACCACGACTACAAGAGCTTCTTCGAGCGCGACCGGGCGCTGGCCCGCCGCTTCCAGAAGATCGAGATCGCCGAGCCGACGGTGGACGAGGCGCACCAGATCCTCAAGGGCTTGAAGACGCGTTACGAAGAGCACCACGGCGTGACCTTCACCGAGAACGCGCTGCGCTCCGCGGCCGAGCTCTCGGCCAAGCACATCAACGACCGCTTCCTGCCCGACAAGGCGATCGACGTGATCGACGAAGCCGGCGCCTCGGCGCAGGTGAAGCCCTCGACCGGCGCCAAGAAAATCGTGCGCACCAAGGACGTCGAGCAGGTCGTGGCGTCGATCGCCAAAATCCCCCCGCGCAGCGTTTCGGTCGACGATCGCGAGCGGCTGGCGACGCTCGATCGCGATTTGCGGCTCACCGTGTTCGGGCAGGACGAAGCGATCCACACGCTGGTGTCGGCGATCAAGCTCTCCCGCGCCGGCCTCGGCCACCCCGAGAAGCCGATCGGCTCGTTCCTGTTCGCGGGCCCGACCGGCGTCGGCAAGACCGAGGTCGCAAAGCAGCTCGCGACCGCGCTCGGCGTCGGTTTCCTTCGCTTCGACATGAGCGAGTACATGGAGAAGCACACGGTGTCGCGGCTGATCGGCGCGCCGCCGGGATACGTCGGCTTCGACCAGGGCGGGCTGCTGACGGACGCGATCCGCAAGACGCCGCACTCGGTGCTGCTGCTCGACGAGATCGAGAAGGCCCATCCGGACCTGTTCAACATTCTCCTGCAGGTCATGGACCACGCCACGTTGACCGACAACAACGGGCGCAAGGCCGACTTCCGCAACGTCATCCTGATCCTGACCACCAACGCCGGCGCACAGGAGATGGCGGCGGCGGCGATCGGCTTCGGCGGGCGCTCGAACGCGGACAAGGGACCCAAGGCCATCGAGCGCCTGTTCACTCCGGAGTTCCGCAACCGCCTCGACGCGATCGTCAGCTTCTTGTCGCTGTCTCTGGAAGTGGTCGAGCGCGTCGTCGACAAGTTCGTCATGGAGCTCGACGCGCAGTTGAACGAGAAGAAGGTGTTCCTCGAGCTCACGCCGGCGGCGCGCAAGTACCTCGCCGCCAAGGGCTACGATCCCACGTTCGGCGCGCGTCCGATGGCGCGGCTGATCCAGCAGGAGATCAAGCGGCCGCTCGCCGACGAGATTCTGTTCGGGCGGTTGAAGGACGGCGGCAAGGCGACGATCGACCTCGGGGAATCGGGGGACGAGCTTCGGTTCGAGTACGAACCGAAGAGCTAGCGGCCGGGGGACGATCTCCGCCCTGCTCGAGCTCTCCACGCCGGCGCGCGTGTCGACCGATGCGCACCTGAATGTCGGTCTCGAAGATCTTCGGCCACCATTCGGCGGCCTCGGCCTATCGGCACAGGAGACACCCTTCGCCGTACCGACGTCCACCGCTCGCAAGCTGGCGTGCCTCTCGAACAGGCACGCCAAGCGTCTGCGAGAAGGATCTTAGGCCGTGGCTGGCGCGGGGCGGGAGCACAGCTCGGCGATCGCTGCCCGCCACCGGCTTCGGGCCTTGCGGAACTCGCGTCGCGCGACGCGCAGATCGGCCCGCAGGCGGTCGGCCTGGCGCCGGCGCTCCCGACCGAAGCTCTGGCCCGCGCTATAGAGCTGGCGCTCGATCTCTCCGACACGGGCCGCCGAGCGCTCCACGGCCACCTTCACGTCTCCCGCCCGCTCGCGCAGATACACCAAGGCATCCACCGAGTGTCCCTTCCAGCGCTCGAGCACCCGCAGCGTGTCGCACTCCAGCTCGGCTTGGACGATCTTCTCGCACGGCGTCCGGCACAGAGCCCACGCCCAGCCGAGCGCCTCCATCCCGCGGATCATCCACTTGGTGGGATCCCACTGATGGCGGCAAACGCCGTTGCGATAGTCGGTGGCGAAACGATGATGGAAGTTGTGGTAGCCCTCACCCATGGTGAGCAGCGCCGTCACCACGCTGTCGCGAGCCGATACCGCCATCGAGTAGGGCCGGCTGCCGAGCGTGTGCGCCAACGAGTTCACGAAAAACGTCGAGTGGTGCACGAGCACAGTGCGAAAGATCCCGGCCCACAAGAGGCACCCCCAGGGATGTCCGATCGCACAGCCGATGGCGAGGGGAACGCCGAACCCCATGGTCACGGCAAGCGGCACGTAGAAACGGTGCTGGAGGCGGATCCACGGATCAGCGGCGAGATCGGGAACGTTGGAGAAGTCTTCGGGGTGCGGCGCCTTGAAGATCAGCCAACCGACGTGCGCCCACAGGAAGCCCTTGTGGATGTTGTAGGGGTCGGCTTCCTCGTCGATGTTCTTGTGATGGCGACGGTGATCGGACGCCCAATTGAGCACCGAGTGCTGAAACGCGGCGGCGCCGAACAGCAGATAAAAGGCCTTGACGAAGCGCCGGCATTCGTAGGCGCCGTGCGCGAAGTAGCGATGATAGCCGGCGGTGATGCTGAAGCCGCTGGCGGCGACGCAGATGACGAACAACAGGATCTCGAACGGATCCACCCCGAAATAGGTGACGTGAACGCCGCCCCAGGTCGCCGCGACCAGCGGCGTCAGGATCAGGAACAGCGCCGTGACCCAGTTGATGCTCTTCAGAAATTGCATTTGCTCAGGCACCTCGTGAACAGGGGTCAGGTTACATTTTCCCATCAAGAAGAGGCCGTGGTGTGGATGCCGTAAATGTAACCTGACCCCTTTTCACTTAGCAATCACTCGCTCTCGGCTTCGACCGGTGAATCGGCCTTCGTCGCGGCTTCGACGGCGATCGTGCGGTGAAAGCGCACCGAACGGGTGCTCACCGCGTCGTCGACCGCGATCTCCAGGTCGTACTCTCCGGCCATGCCGTCAGCCGGGATCGCATAGTCGAACCTCGTGTAGAGCGTCTCCGACTCGACCGGGTGGCGGAGCACGGTGGGCGACACCGGCTCGACCAGCGCCCCCGTCGGATCACGAAACGCGAGCGCGACCGTGACGTCGATTTGACCGTCGGCGCTGACGCCGAAGCCTTGAATCTCGCTCCGGCCGCTGACCGTCTCGCCGGCGTGGAATGGCGATTCCGCTCCGCCCGGAGGCTCGTTCCACTCGAAGTGGACGAGCCGGAAGCCGTTCCGCTCTTCGATCGGCGCGGGGTGCGACTCCTCGGGGATGGCTTCGGGCGCCGTGTCGGGCTCGGTCGTCTGCGCCGACTGCTGCTCCGATGAGCGGGAGGCGAGAAGCGCGAGCAACGTGTCGCGGATCGGGAAGCCGCCGCGGCCGAGGCCCCACAGCACCGCGAGCGCGAACAGCAAACGAACGACAAGCGCTCTCGGGAAGCTCGGCCGCTTCGCCGCCTCGCGCGGCGTCGACGCTGGGGATGCCGCGCGCGCCATCGCGGTAGCGGTTGCCGCCAGCGACGAGCCGATCGGCTTTCGACACGCGAAGCAGATCGAAGCGAACTCGACGTTCTTGACGCCACACGAGCTGCAGATCATGCCTTTCCCCCGGATGTCGCGATCAGTGAAACACGCAGCACACCGCTCCGAGCAAGCAGAGGGCCGCCCAGAGAAAGTCGAGCTTGAGGCGCGTACCATGCCAGCGTCATGAACGTGTTCGAGCTCGTCAGCAGGAGCGCGGTCTTGACCACCACGGGCAGCTCACCTCTCCCTCACAGCTTCCGCAAGATCAGACACTTCAGATAGTCGGTTTCGGGCACGCCGAGCAAGACGGGATGGTCGCGCGACTGCAGGCGCTTCTCGACGAGCGAGAGCGGCGCACGCGCGTCGACGGCGGCCGCGCGCACCACGTCGAGGAGTTGCGGTTCGCTCACGTGGTAGGAGCAACTGCACGTGACCAGAACGCCGCCGGGCGCGAGCAGCTTGAGCGCCCGCAAGTTGATCTCCTTGTAGCCGCCGAGCGCCTTGTCGAGCGCGGCACGCGTCTTGGCGAACGCGGGAGGATCGAGCACGATCGTGTCGAAGCGCTCGCCCCGGCGATCCGCCTCGCGCAGGAAGTCGAACACGTTTGCGACCTGCACGCGCAAGTGGCCGATCGAGTTCCGCTCGGCGTTGCGCTCGATCCGCGCGGCGGCCTCGGCCGAGATGTCGACGGCGACGGCCTCGCCGCAGCGCGCCGCGAGCTGCAGCGCGAAGCCGCCGTCGTAGCTGAAGCAATCGAGCAGCCTGCCGTGCGCGTAGTGCGCGGCAGCCCAGCGGTTCTCCCGCTGATCGAGAAACAGCCCGGTCTTTTGTCCCTGGCGGAGATCGACCTCGTACTCGATCTCGCGGTCGCGCACGACGAGGCGCTCCGGCACCTCGCCCCGCAGCACCTCGACCTTTTGCTCCAATCCTTCGAGAGCCCGCACGCGCGCGTCGTTGCGGGCGAGGACACCCGCCGGCGCGAGCTCTTCGTCGAGCAGCTCGACGACCTCGCCGAGCAGGCGATCCATTCCCTGCGACAGCGCCTGCACCACGAGCACGTCGCCGTAGCGGTCGACGATCAGCGACGGCAACAGGTCGCCTTCGGCATGCACCAACCGGTAGGCCGTCGCCTCGATCCCGAGCTCGCGACGAAACGCGATCGCCGCGCGCAAGCGCTCGCGGAGCCACTCGCGATCGGCGTGGCGCTCGCCGCCGACGAGCAGGCGCAGCGAGATCTGCGAGCGATCGCTGTAGATCGCCTCGCCCAGGACACGCCCGCTCGGGCCGAGCACCCGAACCAGGTCTCCCGCCTGCGCCCGCACCTCGGCGACGTCGCTCCGGTAGATCCACGGATGGCCGCGCCGCGCGCGCTCGACCCCGCGGGGATGGACGACGACAGTCGGCATCATGGGAAGCCCTCGTTGTTGCAGAATCGCGAGCCGACCGCTAACCCGGCGCCACGTCAATCCACCTCGCGTCGTCATCATCGGCGGAGGCTTCGCCGGACTCTCGCCGGGGGACGTCGCCTATCCGATCCGCTCGATCCTCCGGCGGCAGGCCAACACCCGCGGCGAGTGATCGCACTCTTCGAGTGGGCATGGGCCTACTTCACCGAGCAGCGCGCCGCGCTGCTCATCACCGGCGACTTGCGGGGCTCCGTAGAGCCTCCGCCCGGTCGATGAACATGCGCTGGTCGGGGTGCAGCTTGGCGCGCGCCTCGTCCGCGGGCAGAAACTCGGCTCGGTCGATCTCCCAATCCGCCGGCTCGAGGACCAGAGAGGGGACCGGGCTCAGCGCTTCGGCGAGAAAGCCGATGACGGTCTTTCCGCTCTTTTGGTACTCGATCTCTCCGAGCGACTCGAGAATGCGGCAACGGAGCCCCGTCTCCTCCAGCGTCTCGCGCAGCGCCGCCGCTTGCGGAAGCTCCCCGGGCTCGAGCAACCCCTTGGGAATCGAGTACGGCTTGTGGAGGTTGTATCGGCCGCTCGGGTGAACGACGAGGTAGCGGATCTCGCCGTCGAAGCGAGCACGAACGAGACAGCCGGCGGCGATCTTGCGGGCCACTTCGCGGCTACGCCGTGGCCGGGCGCTCGGCGGCTTGGTCGAGACGCGGCGCTCGCCGGCGCAGGATGTCCCGGCCCTCGCCACGCGTGAGCGCGAGGATGTAGAGCGACGTCTCGCGGATGCCCCTCGCCGCCCGCTCGACCACCCCCTCGGGCAGAGCCATCTCCATCTCGAATGACCGGACAGGCGAGACCGGCCACCCGTATTGCCCCGCGCCGCGAATGCCGGTAAACGGATCGCTCGCGGCGGTGGGTCGCATAGCTCAGCTGGTTAGAGCGCCTGCCTCACATGCAGGAGGTCCCCCGTTCGATCCGGGGTGCGACCACTTTATAAAGGGCTGATTTAGCTAGCCAAACTACCAGAGAATACCATCCTGGAATCCGGATTGGCTTTGCCAAGGTAACAGATAGGTAACAGCGCCAATCCAGGGCTCCCACCGGAGTCCCCCTCTCAGCCTTCGTCTGAAAGAGCCTGCCCGCAACGCTCGTTTTGTCGTTGTGCGATGATCCAGCACGCCGCTCGAACAGGTCAAGCCGACAGGTAGGAGAAGAATCAGCGGGAGCTCGAGAGGCTCAGCACTAATCTGGGGTCACTCAACAATCCTGCAAGTAGTTCTTCCGTAGCCGCAGGTTCGGATAACGCCCGGGATCTTTTGCCCGAAGCGCTGCCCGATAGCGGTTCTCGCGCTCCACGACGAATTGCTCCTCGTGTACGCCGTACTCGCCAGCAAGAGGGTCAGCGTTCCACAGCGCGGTCCCGAACGGCGTATTGTCGACACGGCCCCAAGCCATTCGAGCCGCATGCTGCAGCTCGTGCATCAGTGCGACGTTCCCGGTGAGCCCGGAAGGACAGATCTGTTCGTTCGGAAAATCTTCGGGCCTATAGAAGATCGACGAGCCAATGCCGGTCCCGGTGCCTTTCGACAAGCCGCCCGTGAACCGCCGCAAGTTACCGCCGACCGGGGTTCCGTCGCCGCCATAGACGTCGAGCGTCTCCGCGGTTGCCGCCCGCCACTCGGCGTCGGTCGGAACCTGGCCGCCCGTACCCGGGCGAGTGAACGGGCTGAAGCGGCCGGGCTTCGATTGGCTCGGCACGCCGCCGTGGCGGATTACGATACCGGCGGCCGAGGTCGAGATGCGCCCAGTCGCCGACGCGTCGCGAAGCCCATCGATCGCGCTCCGCAGAAATTGGAATCCGATGCTCTCGCTCGGATCGTCGATCGAAGCGATGACGCCGAGGTCGTCGAGCGCGGTCTGCGCGAACGAGGGCGCCGTAGCGTCCGGCACTACGACGATGGCGCCTTCGATGCGAAAGTCCTGCTTCGTGTCGCAGACCTCGAGCGCGCGTGGATCCGCCGGGCTTCCCGGACTCACGAGATAGCCCTTGATCGTGCCCTGTGCCTTCGTGCACGCGCCGCCGACGGCTGGGCGTGAGCTCTGGCGGGCGGCTGGCCCCGGGGCGCCGGGCCGGGCGGATCCGCTACCGCGTGCAGGCCCCTGCCGCCCTCGGAAGTTCGGGCCCCACGGCGTCTGCGGCCCGGTCCCGTAGCGCTCGGAATATGGCCCGCACTCGGGCCGGCCCGGCCACTGCTGGCAGACATTGCTCTTCCCGCCCTCGCGGCCCTGCGCCAGCACGGCCGACGCCGAAAGCAGGAAGAGCGCGATCACGAACCTGGAGCGCATCAGCTGGCTGGGAACGTGACCGACACGCGAAGCGATACGCTGCCCCCTGGGGCGCGGCAGACGACGCGCGAATCGGCGCGCGACGAGCACTCGAGGCCCGGCGATCCCGACGTGTCGATCGTCACGCTCTTCACGCCGCCGAGGCCGCGGAGCCAGCCTCCCGCGCGCGCATACGCCCCCTGGCTGCACGCGGAAACCCTCCGTGCCGCCGGATCCGGCACGTAGATCTCCGTCTCGTTCGAGCTCGCGCCGGTCGGATTCCACTCGAACCGAAGTGACGTCTCGTCGACCGAGAGACTCCCCGGCGTGCCGGCTACGCGCTCCGGATAGGCGCGCGGGCGAAAGAGCGCCGTCCGGTAGCACAGGCGATTCCTCTCGCTCGCCATGATGCTCAGGTCCTCGCCGTTCCAGCCGTCCTTGTCGTCCTCGTTCCAGCCTGGCGTGTAGGACCATTGAGCCGCGGACGCGAGGGTTCGATTCAGCTCGGTGTGCACTGCATCCATGACA
>CAVPWJ010000052.1:0-8838 GCA_963708955.1 uncultured delta proteobacterium | reverse complement strand
AGGCCATTGCCACGTATTGCTGGAAATCCTGCTGAAGGAAAAGACTCATCCCAACTTCGTATGACCCCTCTTGAATTCGGCCAAGCTTGCACGCCCTTCGGCGTGGCCTGGCTCATCGTCCAACAGCGCGCCATCAAGGCGCATCTGGCGTCCTGTCCTGTTTGCACCAAGCGGAGCAAGGTTCCTCTGGCTCTGGCTTCCATCGGCATCCTTGTCATGGGGTTGCTGCTGTGCGGTTGCGTCAGGATCGGCTACACCGCGCCGGACGGCGCGCAGTTCCATTACACCCGACCGGCCTTCGGCAAGGTCGTGATCGGCAAACTCGATGTCACGCGCGGCAGCAATACGGTTCACTTGGAAGGCTACCAGTCCGACCAGGTCGAGGCTATGAAGGCCGTGGCGGAAGGCGTTGCCACTGGACTGGCCAAAGCGGCTAAACCGTAGGCCAGACGCAAGCACGAAAAAGCCCGCCCCTCGCAAGAGAGGCGGGCTTTGTGTTGGGGGAATCGTCAGTATGGGCACTCCGCATCTTGAACGGCGATGTGGCAACACGCTGAACGAAGAACAAAGAACATCACCAATTGCTGTGCTTCTCCGACGCGCCGCTCAAGCTGCTCGCGCCGAAGGACGGCGCGGCTGGCAGGGGTAGCGGCTCCGCGGCAGCCTACGGCTTCGGCCGCGGGCTCGACGCCGCCTACGGGGAGTTCGGGGTCAACGCCATGTACGCCATGGTCGCGCGCCGCCATATGCATCTCTACGGCACGACCAACGACCATCTCGGCGCCATCGCCGTCGCCGAGCGCCAATGGGCGAACAAGAATCCGCAGGCGCAGTTTCACGACACGCCGATGTCGCTCGACGACTACCGCCGCTCGCGCTGGGTGGTCGAGCCGTTTCACCTCTTCGACTGCTGCCTGGTCTCGAACGGCGGCATCGCCGTCATCGTCACCAGCGCCGAGCGCGCCCGCGACCTGCGCGGCCCGCCGGTCACCATCCGCGGCATGGCGCAGGGACATCCCGGCGGCGATCCGGTCGAGACGCTCACCTCGGGCGCCGTGCTCTGCAAGGACGCCGCCCTGGCCATGGCGTACATGGCGCTCAGCGACATCGACGTTGTCGAGCTCTACGACTGCTACACCTTCACTGTGCTGGTCTGCCTCGAGGACTACGGCTTCTGCAAGAAGGGCGAGGGCGGCGCGTTTGTCGCCGACGGTCGCATCGGCCCGGGCGGCGCGCTGCCCGTCAACACCGGCGGCGGCCAGCTCTCCTCCTTTTATATGTGGGGGATGACGCCGATCTCCGAAGCGGTCATCCAACTGCGCGGCGACGGCGGCGAGCGCCAGGTGCCCGACGCCGAGGTGGCGCTGGTCAGCGGCAATGGCGGCATTCTGTCGACCCACTCGACGCTGATACTCGCCAAGGGTTGAGAACCAGCGCGATGGCCAATCCGACCAAACCCGTTCCCGTCATCACGCCCGAGTCGGAGCCCTTCTTTGCCGCGGCCAAGCGCCGGCAGCTCGTCGTGCAGCGCTGCACGGCGTGCGGGTCACTGCGCTTTCCGGCCCACTCGACATCTTTCCACTGCGTGACCTCGCCAGCGAGCGCTGTCGCGCCAGAATGCGGCGGTTTTGATTTGCCGCAGCAAGCGGGAGCGTGGGCCACCGGTCACCAGATCGGTACGCGGCTTGCCCCGGTATTCCGGGCGCTTGCCCAGGATGAGATAGCGGCCGGTATCGAGCTTCTCGTCGGGAGCAAAGGCCCAACGTTCATTCAGGTAGGTGTGGGCGCTGGTGCGTGCCTTGTCCTGCTCGACCGGATCGAGGTAGCGGCTTTCCAGGCACAGATGGCGGCGCAGGTGTCGAACAGCAATTCGTACAAAAATGTCCGCTGCGCAGCCGTCAATTTGGTCAAGGTGCCGTTTTGCAGCAAAGATGCTGGTAGCAATACGTAATCGTTGAGCAGTGCAGAACAAAACAACTAGATGGCTATAACCAATTGCTCGAGCCTGTTATAGTCCTCAGTTCCGGTTCCGTTTATTGTGGGCAGTTCTCTATCGTTGTCAATGTACATCTTCACTTCGCCTTCTCCCCACCATGTTTCCGCATAGCCAGGATCGGAATTGACCCCGATATTTACCCCTAAAAATCTGCCCCTTCCCTTAACAGTTGGCAGAAATACAAAATCTTTTCCTAATTCTGAAGTCTTCTGGCGCGTCCAGAATGCGTGAAAATAGAGTGCATCATCTTCAGGTTTTTCGTATCGGACAAAGTCAATATCATAATAAACCGCATCGATATAATTTGGACTTTCATTTGTAATTATCACTTTAGCTCCTTTCCTGAATGGCATTGGAATCATGCAATTGAACGATCGTCCTTCGGGATTTGAAAAAAGAGCAGTTTCAAATTTTACCACTTCAGATAGTCCATAGCCAAAAAAATCTCCGAATGGCACATCTACTGCAGGCTTGGTTTCCCCATCCCAATAAATCCGCAAGCGAATTGCTCTAAGCATTTCAGGAGAACGATCCCGAATTGTAAACCACATTCTCTGAATTATGCCCGGCCCATCAATGTCAAGCAGAGTTTTTGACTGATTACTCTTCAGTTCCTCAAATGCATTACCCTTGGCAGATTGATTGCTTTTTCCCCCTGCACCTTTAACACCATTTAAATTCTCGAACGAACTTATTGAACTGCTTTCGAAAGATTTTGGCAGTGTATAGAGGTTTTGAGCTGAGCCAATGCCAATCATAATAAAACTAAGTAATAAAGTAAAACATATTTTCATGGGTATAGGATTTTAATTCTTAACAAGATAATATTTACAACCTGTAAACGCAAAAAAATATTAATAAAGATACTTCAGCAATAAAAGAAAAGGCGGATTCCTGATAAAAATCTAAATTAATTAACACTGTTTTTAATAAACAATCCCGCACCCTTATCAGCACCCATTGTGCCGGGTATCAGATGCAGAAAATTAAGTTTTGTGGGATCCTTTTCGATTTGCAGCGATCCTTCCTTTTTTATAATTACATCATTGCCATATTTTACCGGCCGGCGTTCAACGCCGGACGATACGGCATGGCCTGCGGCGCCATTTGCTCGTCGTTGCAATCGCTGGGCGTCCCTGCCATCACCGCGATGTACAAGGAGAACCCTGGCGTAGATCAATACAGAAAGACGGTTCTGATCGTCGAATCCGCCAACATCGTATCCGGGATGGAAGAGGCCGTCCGGAAAATGGTCCGCCTCGGCATCAAAAGGCTGCGCGGCGAGGAGATCGAGTTCCCCAAGGCCGAGGGGTGCTTCGAACAGGGCATCAGGAAGAATTATTCCCATGCCGAGCCGGCGTATCGACGTGCCATTGCCATGCTCCTTCGGAAAATCGAAGGGGCTCCGTTCGAAACCGAATATCCGATCCCTTTTTTCGATCGGGTCGAGCCGCAGCCGGCCATTGCCGACCTGAAAGGGATAACCATCGCCCTGGTCACGTCCGGCGGCATCGTTTCCAAGGGAAATCCGGACCATATCGAAAGCTCGAGTGCGTCCAAATACGGGAAATATTCCCTGGAAGGGCTTGAGACACTGGATGCCCGAACCCATCAGTCCGCTCACGGCGGATACGACAATACCTATGCCAACGACGATCCCAACCGGGTGCTTCCCATCGACATGATGAGGGATCTGGAAAAGGAGATGGGGTTCAAGCTGCATCCGTGGTATTACGCCACGGTGGGAAACGGAACCTCGGTGGACAACGCACAGAAATTCGCGAAGGAGATCGCGGTCGAGCTGATCCGGGACGGAGTCCAGGCCGTCATACTCACTTCCACTTGAGGAACCTGCACTCGTTGCGGGGCAACGATGGCAAAAGAGATCGAGCGCGCCGGGATCCCGGTGGCGCACATCTGTTCCATCATCACCATATCCCAGACCGTGGGCGCCAACCGGATCGTTCCGGCCGTCGCCATCCCCCATCCGCTGGGAAACCCCAAGCTGCCGCTGGAGGAAGAGAAAGAACTGCGACGGAACTTGTTGAAGAAAGCGCTTGCCGCGCTTCAGACGCCCATCGAAGAGCAGACCGTTTTTTCATGACACCGACGATAGGCCGGGGTTCCCCCAGATGAGTCCGTTAGAGCATCTCGTCGAAGTCAACGAGGGGGATTTCGAGAGGGAGGTAATGGAGGCGGAGATTCCCGTTCTCGTGGATTTTTTCACTCCTCCGTGCGCCCCCTGCAAAGCTCTTGTTCCCGTCCTGGAAAGAACAGCCAGAAAATATCCGAACGTCAAAGTCGTCAAGGTCAATGCCTGGAACAACCAAAGCCTTTGCGCAAGGTGGAAGATCGTGGGTGTTCCGGCGCTTCTGTTTTTCAAAGGCGGACAAAATTTTCTCCGGATCGACGGGTTCGACGACTCGACCGAAAAGCGGATCGAAGACGGCTTGAACGGTGTCCTGGAGAGCTGAAGTGAATGCAGGCCATGTCATCATCCGGAAATGTTCCAATATCCTCGTACATCTTCCTGATTTCGTCCGTCACGGCTCCAAACCATCAAGGGAAATTAAAAAGCAACCGGACCTCGAGGGAAAAATACGAAGCCGATTGAGGACTTACCCGGAAGCCGTGAGGTACGCTCCCAATCAGGTCTTTATCGGGAACATGGAGCCGGACACGCTCCGAACGTTGAAACAACCGTGGTTCCAGCATCTCCTGAATCGTGACGGCGCGTTCGGCCGTTCCGGCCCGTTCGGGGAGATCATGCCTCAGGAGGAGTTCTACGCTCTCTTGAAGGCGGCGACGGACGAATCCTCCTACGACCTGGTCTGGCTGGAAAGCCGGTTTCTGGCCGAAACCGTGTTGCCTGCGATTGCAAAGCATCGCCTGTGTACTTCCGCCGATCTGCTTCAAAAGCTGCGTCAAGGAAAGACGATGGAGGAGATCCGGAAGAAAATAGACCGGGACCGATCGTTGCCTCTCTACCATCAGGATGTCCTGGTCGGATGTTTCCAGCGGCATCATGACGAAGACGAGTCGCTGCAGGCGCTCGTGCTGATGGAAAATCTGATGACCAAGGCTTCGGCATTTCTGGCGCTCCGGAATCTGATCGATTTCGCCAACTGCGATGCGTCGGAGATCGATTTCATCATCAGCTGTTCGGAAGAGGCGGCCGGCGACCGGTACCAGCGCGGCGGCGGCAATCTCGCCCGCGCCATCGGAGAAATGGCCGGATGCCGGAACGCCATTTCCTGTGACGTAAAATCGTTCTGTGTCGGCCCCCATTACGCCATTCTCCATGCGGCCGCTTTGGTCAAGGCGGGGCTGTTCCGGAAAGTAGCCGTAGTGGCCGGAGGGTCGCTCGCCAAGCTGGGGATGAAATTCCAGGGCCATCTCGATAAAAACATGCCGGTTCTGGAAGACGTGATCGGGGGAGTGGCATTCCTGGTAACCGAAGACGACGGCGATTCACCCGTCCTTCGGCTGGATCTGTTGGGGAAATACCCGATCGGCGCTGGAGGGTCGCAGCAGCGCATCCAGGAGAGCCTGATTCTGGAGCCGCTGAAAGCCCACGGATTGAAATTGACGGACATCGACCGCTATGCGACCGAACTGCAGAATCCGGAGATCACCCTGCCGATCGGCCAGGATGATATCCCCCTGAAGAACTACCGGCTCATCGCGGCGTTGGCCGTTCAGCAGAAGGAAATCGACAAGTCCCAGATGAACGAATTTATCGAGAAAAGGGGGCTGGTCGGCTTTGCTCCTACGCAGGGGCATATCCCCGCCGGGGTCTCCTACATCGGGCATGGAATCCGGGAAATCCTGGAAGGGAGGAAAAAGCGTATCATGGTCGTGGCCAAGGGAAGCCCGTTTTTGACACGTATGACGAACCTGTCGGACGGTCTGTCCTTCGTCTTGGAAAAGAATCCGAAACATGCGGAGGAAGAGAGAGATGCTTGAAGGGAAAAATGTGATCGCCTTCGGGGACGGCCAGGAGATCAAGGCAGAGTCACTGAAAAAGTGCCTGGAAGCGGCCGGGGCGCAGGTTGTACTGGTCCGGGATGCCTGTTTCGTCTGAACGGCCGCCCTGGCGCTTGACTCGGCGAGTCAAGAGGAGATAAAGAAGGCGGCAGATGATCATGGGCCGGAGAACCTGATCGTTGTGTGGGGCGTCACCAACGAGCAATATCTCGAAGTCGGCTCCAGGACGGTCATGGAGGGCGACCCCAGCTGGTCCGGCCCGTTGGCGGGAGAGGCTTTGCACCTGAAGGTCTTTCATGTGCTGGAACCGGAAATCAAAAATCAAATTCCTCCGGATGTGTACGAGGCAGAGTTGATGCTTCTGGAACTTGCGATTGGTGACGAAAAGATCAGGAAAACGATTGCCATGATGGAGGGGTTCCGCGCTCAACGGGTAACCAGATGAGTCTTCGTTCACGAAGATGATCCTTAAGAAATCATTTGGATGACACCCACCGGGTTGCCCTCCCCGAAGGTCGCTGGTTCAAATCCAGCCCCCGCTACCAAATAAAATCAGGGGGTTGCGAGTGATTCGCAGCCCCCTTTTTTTGCCTTAATTTTCACTTCCACCGCTACTTCCACCGGCGTACTTCCCCCGCAGCCGTTCCTTGAAACCGAAGATATTCCGCCCGAGCAGTTCGCGCCACGATCGGCTGTTCACTTCTCCTTCTCCTCTTTCCGAACAATCAGAGGCTTTGGATCCGTTAATATACGTGCAAGGATGGATATTCCAAAGGTTAAACCAACCGCAAAGGACAGTAAAATGTTGAGGTGGCGATGGATCCATTCGCGAAACTCCGCCAGCATCACGGCACCTCCAATCTTCCCATTCGTTTTCAAGTTTCCCGAAGGGCGGGAGTATTGCCGATCAGGGACTCGGCCGGTCTGCGTCTCGTTGTGATCGTGCCTGCCGGGGACTTCCTTGACGGATTTGGGGGAATGAGGGGTACACTCCTTACCGCAAGGAAGCCCTCAACCGGCAGGCTACCTATTAGATGCCACGCGTTCCGGGCTGATTCCGGCGGGTGGTGGACGCCGCACAGGGAGCCATTCAAAATTCCTGCCGCCCAACCAGGAAATCGTTGGCTCGGGTTCGGCAGGATCCGCAAGGTGAGATAATTTTTAAAGAACGTATGCCGGCCCGTAACAAGGGAACCCGCATCAGGGAAACCGCGGGATAAGGAAAATAGAAAGGGGGGGTATCATGGCTGGAAAGGGAAGGAACATCGTTTCATTGCTGCGGGAATTGGTGAAAAACGGAAACGAATTGCTGGAGGGAACGATGGCGGACGTTACGGCAGAGCAGGCACACTGGATTCCTCCAGGGGCAGCGATGCCGATCGGAGCGCACTACGCCCATGTGGTCCTCTCCCAGGACGGCGCCGTTAACGGAGTGTTCAAAGGGGATATCCCGCTTTTCGCCGCCGGTTGGGCAGGGAAGAACGGGGTCAGCGAGCTTCCTCCAGCGCCGGATCCGGGCAAGCCGGGGTTCGCGGATTGGAGCGGTTGGAGCCGAAAAGTGAAGGTGGACTTGCCGGCGATGAGGAAATACGCAATGGCCGTCTACGCCGCCTCGGACGAGTTCCTTGCGACACTCTCTCCCGAGGATCTTGAGCGTCCGATGGATCTCACCGCTTTGGGGCTTGGAAAATCAACGATGGGGTGGGTAATCGCTAACGGTATCGTGGGAAACGGATTCACCCATTGCGGGGAAATATCCTGCCTGAAGGGGCTGCAGGGGAAGCGCGGCTACCCGATCTGAGCGATCAGCCAGGGAAGCCGCGCGAGTTCAATCCCTGCCTTCGGCACCATGTAGAAACAAAGGGGATTCGGGTTGTTTCCGGGATCCCCTTTTCCATTGGATAATGCCCCGTGGTGAAATTTAGCGAGGATTGCATAAGAAAGGAACAGACATGGAGATGGCGCACAACGTTTCGATACCGGAATTGACTGAAGCGATCTCAGCGCGCTCGTCGTTGGTTGACGTGACTTCCACCGATACATCCACCGCAAACCACCGACAAAAAGTATCGGAACATTCCCCCTTGCGCTTCAGCGGTATCCTCTGTATCCGTGGTATCCACGATACGGACCGTAGTACCCCCTGTATCCGTATCCGTAATATGGTCTGTAGTAAGTCCTGTATCCGGGGTATGCGTAATATGGTCCGTAATACCCACCATATCCGTAATTCCCCGAACTGTAGTAATCCCCATACCCGTAGTATCCAGATCCGTACCAATAGGGGGCGCAGCCGCCCAGTATCGGTGCTACTGAAAGAATAATCAGGAAAACCAGCAAGGATTTTCTCATTGTCGCACCCCCCCTTGTCTGCCCCCAAATCGGGGCGTAAGGTGCTTTTCGCCTCTATTGTCTAAACGATGGGGCGGTGGGGAATTATTCAATGTTAGAGGCAAGCTCTCCTCTTCCGCATCCCATGCCTCTTTGAAATAGGAATATGTTTGTGCCCATTCTGTGCCCGAAAGGGGAGAAGGGTTTGAAGCTGCCCGGGAGATGACCGATGCCTGCCTTCTTCCGGATTTTGAAAATGATGCGGAGCAGGCAAGCTTCATTCGATTCAGGGCAAAGAAACTTTTTGAACATGAACTCGACGCATGGTGTACCGATACGGGGAGATGGCCCTCTGTCAGGAATCATAAGGCGTTTTTCTCTTGGTTTCGGGTGGAGATCTCACCTATGGTATTCGACCTGTCAGAGGATCCAATTATTCTGCAATCCTGTGATTTGACAAGCAAACTCGATCGCGAGTAAAATTACTCAAGATTGTGAGTATTTCGAATTTCGGGGACTCGTAT
>CAVPWJ010000051.1:0-8128 GCA_963708955.1 uncultured delta proteobacterium | reverse complement strand
CATCGTGATCGTGACGTAGATCGCATACGCCTGGACCACGAGCGGCAGATAGGGCACGAGCGCAGCGGCGGCTTGCAGCGGCGCCAGCGCCGAGCAATAGGCGACGATGCGAAGCTCGATCCGAAAGAGGTTTCTCCGCCGAGCGCCCGGAGAGAACACAGATCGCGGAGCCGATCAGCAACCCGATCGCACCGAAGATCGGCGTGACGATCAGCGCCAGCAGGAAGCCGCCGAAGTGGAGATGGAAACAGCGAGAAGATCCCGAATACCGCTCCGGTACCACGAGGACCGACGGCGGCGAAGATCCCCGGTGCCTCGTACCCTGCTTTCCGAGGCACGCCCTCGAAGTACTCCATGGGTCCGTCACCACACCCGTTGGGCAGAACCTCCTCGAGAGCCGAGGCCGGTTGGGCGGGTGTACCGGCTCGTGTCCGTCATCTCGAAATCCTTCCATCGTGCGGTTTGCTCTAAAGCAAACTCTACCACATTCTATGATACGTGTCTTCCGATGGGCAGGCCAAAATATGTGTGGGTCGCTGCTGATCCGCTGACCCATGGAGGATTTCCCTCGGTCCGATCCTGCACGTGTCGGAGGTCGCGCTCGGCCTAATCGCCTTGAACGGGTTCTTCACGGCCGCGGAGTTCGCCATCGTCAAACGCGCACCTCGCGCCTGGAGACCTTGGCGCGACGCGGTGACTTATTTGCGAAGTCCGCGCGGCACGTTGCCAACCACCTCGAATTCGACCCTCACGCAGCTCGGGATCACCGTCGCGGCCTCGGCTGGATCGGCGAACCCGCGGTTGCCGATTTGCTGATGCCGCTTCTCATGCCGATTCTCGATCAAGCCGGCGTCGCGTCGGAAGCGGCGATGCACTCCATTGCGTTCGCGATCGCCTTCGCCTGCATCACTTTTGTAACCATCGTAATTGGCGAGCTCGTTCCGAAGTTAGTGGCGATACAACTGACCGAACCCATCGCACTATCGGTCGCTCTTCCCCGTGCACTGCGCGTCGTCTTCTTCCCGGCGCTGTGGCTACTCGATGCCTCGGCGAATGCGCTGCTCCGACTCGTCGGTCTCAGCGTAGAGAGCGGAAACGCTCGCTCATTCCGAAGAGGAGTTGCGGATCATCCTCGCCGAGTCGGCGCATTTCGGCGAGGTTTCGGACCCCAAGCGACGGCTTCTCGAAAACGTCTTCAGTTATTCGGTAAAAACGGCGAAGGACGTGATGATCCCGCGGGCCGAGATCGTCTACGCCTCGTCGGCTCGCACGTGGCCCGAGAACTTGCAGATCATCCAGCTTGACTGCACACCCGCTATCCGCTGTGCACTCTCGGTCTCGATCACGTGGTGGGGATGGTGCACATCAAGGACCTGTTCGGCGGAGAGACCGAGACCAAGAGCTCGGAAGACCTGCTCAAGAAAAGCGGGAACTGCCGCTGCAGATCCTCGGTGAGGCAGGACTCCGGAACGAACAGCATTTCCCGCTTTTTCTTGAGCAGGTCTTCCGAGCTCTTGGTCTCGGTCTCTCCGCCGAACAGGTCCTTGATGTGCACCATCCCCACCACGTGATCGAGACCGAGAGTGCACAGCGGATAGCGGGTGTGCAGTGAAGACTGGATGATCTGCAAGTTCTCGGGCCACGTGCGAGCCAACGAGGCGTAGACGATCTCGGCCCGCGGGATCATCACGTCCTTCGCCGTTTTTACCGAATAACTGAAGACGTTTTCGAGAAGCCGTCGCTTGGGGTCCGAAACCTCGCCGAAATGCGCCGACTCGGCGAGGATGATCCGCAACTCCTCTTCGGAATGAGCGAGCGTTCCGCTCTCTACGCTGAGACCGACGAGTCGGAGCAGCGCATTCGCCGAGGCATTGAGTAGCCACAGCGCCGGGAAGAAGACGACGCGCAGTGCGCGCAGGGGAAGAGCGACCGATAGTGCGATGGGTTCGGTCAGTTGTATCGCCACTAACTTCGGAACGAGCTCGCCAATTACGATGGTTACAAAAGTGATGCAGGCGAAGGCGATCGCGAACGCAATGGAGTGCATCGCCGCTTCCGACGCGACGCCGGCTTGATCGAGAATCGGCATGAGAAGCGGCATCAGCAGATCGGCAACCGCGGGTTCGCCGATCCAGCCGAGGCCGAGGCCCGCGACGGTGATCCCGAGCTGCGTGAGGGAAAGATACGAGTCGAGGTGGTTGGCAACGTGCCGCGCGGACTTCGCAAATAAGTCACCGCGTCGCGCCAAGGTCTCCAGGCGCGAGGTGCGCATTTTGACGATGGCGAACTCCGCGGCCGTGAAGAACCCGTTCAAGGCGATTAGGCCGAGCGCGACCAACACGTGCAGATAGGACCGAGGGAAATCCTCCATGGGTCAGCGGATCAGCAGCGACCGGTCGCGGCGAGGCATCCCGCGCATCCTTTCACGTCCATCGGAAGACACGTATCATAGAATGTGGTAGAGTTTGCTTCAAGGTGAGCGCTGCGCGCCACAGCCGGCGAAAACCGCCGCGAATGGAAGGATTTCGAGATGACGGACACGACCGGTACACCCGCCCAACCGGCCTCGGCTCTCGAGGAGGTTCTGCCGACGGTGATCCAGGTGGTGACGGACCCCCGTGGATTCTTCGAGAGCATGCCTCGGGAAGGCGGTTACGAGGCACCGGGGATCTTCGCCGCGATCATGCTCGTGGTCTACGGAGCGGTATTCGGGATCTTCTCGCTGTTCCATCTCCACTTCGGCGGCTTCCTGCTGGCGCTGATCGTCACGCCGATCTTCGGTGCGATCGGGTTGCTGATCGGCTCCGCGATCTTGTTCTTTCTCTCCCGGGCGCTCGGCGGAGAAACCTCTTTCGAATCGAGCTTCCGCATCGTCGCCTATTGCTCGGCGCTGGCGCCGCTGCAAGCCGCCGCTGCGCTCGTGCCCTATCTGCCGCTCCTGGTCCAGGCGTATGCGATCTACGTCACCATCTTGGCGGTGATCGCCGTACACAAGGTGCCGGAGCAAAAGGCGTGGACCGTACTCGGCGGAATCGGCGCGGTGCTCTTGCTGCTAGCGTTCTGGGGCACGGTCGCCGCCCGCCGCGTAGCGCCGAGAATCGACGAGTTCAACCGCCAGATGCAGAGAAGCGCGGAAGAGCTCGGCAAAGCCATGGAACAGAGGGGCAAGGACATCCAACAGCAACCGCAGAAGTGACGGCAAGCTGGACGGAAAAGGTCGCGCGGCATCGGCCGGGGGAAATCGCGCTCGCGCGCGAAGGAGCGGAGGTCGTCGTCAACGGCCGCGTGGATCACCGGGCAGATCTACCGGATCGACGGCGGCGCTTGGATGTGCGCGATCACTGACCCGTGATCGGGTAGTTCGCCTCGCCCTTGCACGCGGCACATCCGCAAAGCTCGCGCAGCTCCTCCACGAGGAACAGCGTCTCGTGGCCATCGGCCCAGTGCAGCATCAAGCTCGCGTCTTGGAGTCGCTGCGACCCCTCCAGCCGCAGAGCTACTTCCGCGGGCTGTCGCTCGACGGCTCGCGAACGCTCGCATTCGATGCACGGACAGCAGCGGCGCAGGTTCACGAACGGAAAGATACTATCGTGCTGGTCCGCCCAGGTGACGCCTAGCGCATACCGGCCGACCGGCTGGATCGACGCCATCGTGTACTTCGGGGCCTTGGCCAAGGGGTGCTCCTTCACAGCATCTCTAGCCGACGATCCGTCCCGTGACCAGCCCCGGCGCTCGTTGAACGCCTCCACGCCGATCCGCCCCACCTCGGCTACGTCCTCGCGCGTCGTGCGACGGATCTCGACGCTCCTGCGGGTCCTCTAGCGGCGAGGAAGTCGGCCAGCGTGCGGTGGGCCCATGACCTTGCCGGCGCGGCGCGCGAAGATTCTTGTTGACTTTGCAAGATAGCAAAAACTAGTTTGCGTTCTTCCCCCGCCCCCGGCGATCTCCCGTGACGGAGACCATGATGAACGTTCTGCTTGTCGAGGACGACAACTCTCACGCGGAGCTCATCCAGCGCTCGCTGGCACGAGAAAGCGGGGTGCAGGTGCTGCGCGCGCCCAACGCGCACCGCGCGCTGGCCCTGCTGGAGCAACGACCCATCCACGTCGTCGTGCTGGATTACTCGCTGCCGGACCGTGACGGGCTCGACGTTCTGAAGGACATCCGTAGCCGGCGTAGCGATCTCCCCGTCGTCTTCCTCACCTCGGCCGACTCCGCGGAGATCTGCGCCCGAGCGCTGAAGGGTGGAGCGGTCGACTACGTGGTGAAGAAGCGCAATTACCTCGACACGCTGCCGCTCGTCATCTCGGAGGTTTGTCCGGCTGGGTCGCGTTTGACTTCCCCATCCCCCTCCGCCGCAGAAGAGGAAGAGATCATCGGCGGCGGCACGGCCATGGAACGACTGCGCGACGCCATTCGCCGCGCCGCCTCCTCGGCGGCCACCGTGCTGCTCGAGGGCGAGACGGGCACCGGAAAGGAGCTCGTGGCTCGGGCCATCCACCGGACGGGGTCGCGATCTCGCGGGCCGTTCGTTCCCGTCAACTGCGCGGAGATCGCCGAGACCCTGTTCGAGAGCGAGCTGTTCGGCCACACGCGCGGAGCCTTTACCGGCGCGCTCAGCGATCGCAAGGGCCTGCTGGAAAGCGCCACCGGGGGCACCTTGTTGCTCGACGAGATCGAGGATCTGCCGCCCGGCCCGCAGGTCAAGCTCCTGCGAGTACTGCAGTCACGCGAGTTCAAACCGGTCGGGACCAACCGCTTCCTGCGCTTCGACGCTCGGGTGATCGCAGCGTCGAATCAGCAGATCTCCCGCCTCGTACAGCAGCAGCGTTTTCGCGAGGACCTCTTCTTCCGTCTCGACGTGCTGCGCATCCGCGTGCCCGCGTTGCGCGAGCGCAAAGAAGACATCCCCTTGCTCATCGAGCACGCCGTGCGTCGATTCAATCGGAGAAACAGCACGCGCTTCGGGCCCTTCTCCTCCACCGCGACCGAAGTGCTGGTTCGCCGTCCTTGGCCGGGCAACATTCGGGAGCTCGAAAACCTCGTCGAGCGGACCCTGGTCAACTCGACGGATCCGGTCATCGACGAAGGCCCGATCCTCGAGTTGGCCGCCGAGGTCAGCGCGGAGAACGAGCGCGAGCGAATCGCGGCCGCGCTCGAGCGCAATCGCTGGAATCGCGAGGAGACCGCGCGCGAGCTCGGGTTGTCCCGCGTCACGCTGTGGCGGCGGATGGCCCGCTACAACTTCTGAGCGCCCGCCGCCTCCGAATCGACGGGCCCGCTCGCGTTTCGCGCAAAGGAAGGTTTCACGCGCTCGCGAGGCGCAAATACCGGCTTGCCCACGCGACGCGCATCACGCCGTTTCATCGAGACGCGGGCAGCTAGACCTGCGCGGGTCTAGTAGTCGGGCAAAGTCTGGCGCTTTTCGGCGCGCCGGTGGTGCGGCACGCAACTCGCTTGTCGCGTCTTTGCGAATCGATGCCATGCCGGAACGCGCCCTCTCCGTGATCCCTCTGTGTTCTCCCCAAGAACTGCGTTGGGATTTCCGCGATGCTTTGCTTCAAGCGGCGCCGGCCTCTCCGCCCGCTGCCGCGGTCCGCTGGGAAGACCTACCGGCCGGAAGCATCGAATCGCTGTGGTCGCCCAATTGCCCGCCCGCCGCCATGGAGCTTTCGTCGCAGATCGCGCGCGCGCGGAACATACGCGGAATCGTTCTCGTCGCCCGTTCGGTGGTCGAGGAAGTTGCCGCCGAGCTGCCGGCAACCGACGCGCTCGGTACGAAGCTGCGCCGTCTGTCGCTCGGCGACGTACTACAATCGTCCGAACACTTGGTTCTGCCTCTCGACGACCGGCGCCATCCCTGTGTCGGTTGGGTCGGCGATTGGGCGGAAACCGGCCCGCTCTTCGAACGCCTCGCGCGCCTCGCGGACCAGACCGTGCCGGTACTGATCCGCGGCGAGACCGGCACGGGTAAGGAGATGATCGCCCGGGCGGTCCACGTTCTCGGCCGCCGTCGCGGGAAGCCGTTCCTCGCGATCAATTGCGCGGAGCTTCCCGAGAGCATCTTGGAAAGCGAGCTCTTCGGCCATGCGCGGGGCGCGTTCACCGGCGCGGTCGCCGACCGTGCGGGCCTCTTCGAAGCCGCGGAGGACGGCAGCGTCTTCCTCGACGAGGTCGGCGAGCTGCCTCTCCCCGCCCAGGCAAAGCTCCTGCGCCTCCTCGAGGAGCGCCGAGTTCGGCGCATCGGCAGCTCGCAGCCGCGCTCGCTCGCCTGTCGAATCATCGCCGCCACCAACCGCGACCTGCCGAAAGAGATCGAGCACGGTCGATTTCGCGCGGATCTTTTCTATCGGTTGCACGGCTCCGAGCTCGTGCTGCGGCCGCTGCGTGATCGGCGCAGCGACGTTCTCGGCCTCGCCGAGCTGTTCGCCGCGCGTGCGGCACTGCGCTTCGGCCGAATCGGCGCACGGCTCGGCGAGGACGCCAAGCTCGCGCTGATCGAGCACGACTGGCCGGGGAACATTCGCGAGCTACGGCAAGCCATCGAGGTAGCGGTGCTGTCCGCGTCGGACCGGCCGATCTCGTCCCGCGATCTGGGACTGATCCCCGCATGTGCCCCGGCGGTCTCGACGGTCGAGCCGCTACTCACGGCGAGCGCGGTCGAGCGCGCGCACATTCTGCGCGCGCTGGCGTCGACCGCGGGCAACAAGATGGCCGCGGCGCGGCTTCTCGGGCTGACTCGGCAGAGCCTCCATCGCCGAATGATTCGCCACGGCATAGCGCTCGGCACGGAGATCGAACGCCCGGTTCGCGCCGGCTCCGACGCCAGGTGCGGGCTGAGACCGTCGTGCGGAAGGGCGGGCGGCTAGAATGCGGCGATTTCCCCCCGCCGTGGCTTTGTTCGCCGTCGTGGCCACGGCATCGCCCGGGAGCGCTCAACCGATCGCCGCCCGCTGGAGATCGCCGAGCCGGTTGACACCCTCCGAGGCGTCTTCCGTCCTGTATCGTCGCGCCGAAGGCCAGGCGGTGCGCGCAGAGGACCTACTCGAGGCCGAGAAACATTTCCGCACCGACGGGCCGGTGTCGCCCGCGGAATACGTGCTCACCGACGTGCTCAGGCGTCGGCTCGCTGCGAGGGTACGCGACGAGCCGGTCCGCCTGCGCGTCCTGCCACCCGTGCTCCATTGGCTCGAGTCGACCGAGACGGTGCGTGGCATACGCGTACGCGGCGAGACCGTGCAAGTCGCCGTGCTGAGCTCGCCTCCGGGGCGAGCAACCACCGTGCTCCGCCACGAGACGATTCACCAAGAGTGGACGACTTGCGGCGCCGACGTTTGTGTGGCGGCGATCGCCACCCCCGTGCGCCGGCAGGTCGGCTATTCGATGTGGGGTCCGCGCACGGCAGCCGAGGTGGCGTCTACGATTCCGTCGCTACGTCTCTTCGATACCCTCCGGTGCGATCCCGAGCCGGTCGAGATCGCCGATCCCGGCCGGGATTCACGCTTCGGCATCGTCCTGCGGCACATCGGGGCCGAAACGGCAGCGGGCGCGGCGCGCGAGATCTCCTGCGCGTTTGCCGCCCTGCCGCCGCGGGCGAGGGCGCGCTTGAGCTACACCGACGCGGGCCATCTCGCGGTTCCGCCCTCACGTGCCGCCCGCGGCGCGGTGGTGAACAATCCGCTCGAGTTCTCGCTCGACGAGTGAGCCGGCCTGCCTTGCGCCTCCCACCGGATCTTCCTCGCGCGCCGTCGCACCGCCTCGGCAGAGGCTCCCACCGACGGCGCCCGTGCCCCACGCCTCGCGCCTAGCAGCCTGTCGGACTTTCAGTAGGTCCGGGTAGCGAAATAGTGGTATGGGACTGCATCACGAAGTGGTTCGAGTGGATGCGGAGGAGAGGATGAGCGGACGATTTGTGAGCGTGGACCGCGACACGGCGTATCTGATGCCGCCGTCGGTGCAGGAGTGGTTGCCCGAGAATCATCTGGGGCGGTTTGTTGTCGAGATCGTGGAGCGGTTGGATCTGGGCAGCATGACCACAGCGTACCGGGGGCGAGGTTCGGACGCCTTTCATCCAGCGATGATGGTTGCGCTGCTGTTCTACGGATACGCAACCGGGGTGTTTTCGAGC
>CAVPWJ010000050.1:0-6854 GCA_963708955.1 uncultured delta proteobacterium | reverse complement strand
TACCGATGTACGATTTCGCCCACCCTCTCTCCGATGCGCTCGAGGGGATCACGCACTCCATCTGCACCCTCGAATTCGAGAACAACCGGGCGATCTACGACTGGCTCGTCGACAACCTTTTTCCGGAGCCCCGCCCGCGCCAGTATGAGTTCGCACGGTTGAACCTCGACTACACCGTGATGAGCAAACGGAAACTGCTTCAGCTGGTGGAGGAGCGCCTGGTGTCGGGCTGGGACGATCCCCGCATGCCGACGATCGCCGGGATGCGCCGACGCGGGTACGCCCCCGAGGGGATCCGCCTGTTCGCCGCGCGCATCGGCGTGGACAAGGCGAACAGCCGCGTCAGCATGGAGCTGCTCGAGGACGCGATCCGGGACGACCTGAACGCCCGCGCGCCTCGGGCGATGGCGGTTCTGCGGCCTCTCAAGGTGAAGATCACGAACTGGCCGTCCGACCGCGAGGAGGGACTGGAGATCCCCCTGTGGCCCCGGGACACCGGCAAGGAAGGGACGCGCAAGGTCCCCCTGACACGCGAGATCCTGATCGAACGGACGGATTTCTCTCCGGATCCTCCGGCCGATTGGCGGCGCCTGCGACCTGGCGGGGAAGCGCGCCTCATGGGCGGGTACTTCATCCGTTGCGACGAGGTCGTTCGCGATCCGGGCACGGGCGAGGTGCAGGAACTCCGCTGCACGTACGACCCGGAGTCCCGCGGCGCGCCCGCCAAGGGGGAACGCAAGAAGACGACCGCGATCCAGTGGGTGTCGGCTTCGCACGCGGTCACGGCCGAGGTCCGCCTGTACGACCGGTTGTTCACCGTCCCTGACCCCGAGAGCGAGGAGGAGGGGAAGACGTTCAAGGAGTTTCTGAACCCGGACTCGGTGGAGGTGTTGCGGGGAAGTCTCGTCGAGCCCGTCCTCGCGTCCGCCGCGCCCGGCGACCGGTTCCAGTTCGTCCGCCACGGCTACTTCATCGCCGACGAGACCGACTCGAAGCCCGGCGCCCCCGTCTTCAACCGCACCGTCGGGCTGAAGGACAAGTACGGGAACCCCCGGAACCGGGAACGGAGTCCGAAATAGTGCGCTACTATGGGTCCGTCGATGGAATTGAAATATATTCCGGACCGTTGGAGGTGACCCATGAAATTTTCCGAGAATCTCCCCGGGGTCCTGTTGGCAGTCCTGGGGATTACGGTCTTAAGCTCCTGCGGAAATAGCGATACATCCACCCGCCAGATGGGCGGTTCCATTCAGGGGACATCGCTTTCCCTTTCGGGGGGAACTTCAACTCTGGCCGGTTTGGCGGGCATGTCGGGGTCCTCGGACAACACCGGCACGTCAGCGAGATTTAACGATCCTCACGGCATCACGACGGACGGGACAAACCTCTTCGTGGCGGATTCCGGCAATCACACGATCCGCAAAGTCGTGATTTCCACCGGGGAGGCGACGACCTTGGCCGGAACCGCAGGCTTATCGGGTTCCTCGGAAAACACCGGCACGTCAGCGAGATTTAACGATCCTCACGGCATCACGACGGACGGGACAAACCTCTTCGTGGCGGATTCCGGCAATCACACGATCCGTAAAGTCGTGATCGCCACCGGGGAGGTGACGACCTTGGCCGGAACCGCAGGCTTATCTGGTTCCGCGGACAACACCGGCACGTCAGCGAGATTTAACGATCCTCACGGCATCACGACGGACGGAACAGACCTCTTCGTGGCGGATTCCGGCAATCACACGATCCGTAAAGTCGTGATCGCCACCGGGGAGGTGACGACCTTGGCCGGAGCCGCCGGCTCTTTGGGTTCCTCGGACGGCGCCGGGCCGTCGTCCGGGTTCAACAATCCTTCCGGCATCACGACGGACGGGACAAACCTCTTCGTTGCGGATACCGGCAATCACACGATCCGTAAAGTCGTGATCGCCACCGGGGGGGTGACGACCTTGGCCGGAACCGCCGGTTCTTTGGGTTCCTCGGACGGCGCCGGGCCGTTGGCCAGGTTCAACAATCCTTCTGATATCACAACAGACGGAACGGACCTCTACGTAGCGGATTCCGGCAACCACACGATCCGAAGAGTTGTAGCAAAAGTGGTGACCGCCTTAGGGAGGACGACGACGTTGGCCGGGATAGCGGGATCTTCGGGTTCCGCGGACGGCACCGGTGCGACGGCGAGGTTCTTCCTTCCTTCCGGCATAACGACGGACGGAGAGAGACTTCTTGTCATCGACACGGGGAATCACACGGTTCGCGCAATCGAATAAGAGGAAACCCGGGGCAATTCCCCCCCCCTTAACATGACCATCGGATCTCCGTTCCCGTCCTTGGCATTTGCAAATAGCACGCAATTTATCGTCTCCTCCTGCCGATATTGAATATCGAAGGGAACTCCTGACGAGAGGATCTCGATGGCCAGAAAAGCGGACAAACACATATCCCGCGGCCCCGGTGCCTCCAAGGAGGAGCTGGAACGCCTCCGTGCGGTGTTCGACCTTTCCGGCGACGCCATCTTCATTCTCGACAGCGAGGGGTGCTTCCTCGATGTCAACCGGGTCGCCTGCGAGCGCTACGGCTATGCCCGGGACGAGATGCTGCGGCGGCACATGGGCGATTTGATCACTCCCGAGCATGCCCCGCAGTACGCGGGTAGGATGGCGACGGTATTGCGCGACGGGGCCGTCGTCTTCGAGACCGAGCATCAGGCGAAGGACGGCCGGAGCATCCCCACGGAAATCAGCGCGAGGCTCATCCGCGGGAAGGGGCCTGACTTCATCATCAGCATCTGCCGGGACGTTACAGAGAGGGTGAGGGCGGAGGAGGAGCAGCGGCAGATCTTCATGTCCCTCGTCGAGAACAGCACCGATCTCATCGGGATCGCCTCCCTGGACGGGAAGGTCTTTTACCTGAACAAGGCCGGGCTGAAACTCGTCGGCCTGGACAACCTGGGAAAGGACCGGAGAAGGAGGATCCAGGATTTCGCTTTGGAAAAGCACTTCATCCCGTTGCAGGAGATGCTCGCGTCCCTTTCCAAGGAAGGGACCTGGAAAGGCGAGGCGAGGATACGCGACTTCAGGACGGGGACGCCGATTCCGATCGAGATCCACGGTTTCGCCATCAGGGACGAGAAGACCGGGCAGCCGATCGCCCTCGCGGCCATCGTTCGGGACATCTCGGAGCGGAAAAAACTGGAAGAGGAGATGGCGAGGGGCGACAAGCTGAACTCGATCGGCATCCTGGCCGGAGGGATCGCCCACGATTTCAATAACCTCCTGACGGCGATCTTCGGGAACATCACGCTGGCCAAGATGTACGCGAACCGCAAGAGCGAGGTGTACAAGCGGCTGGAGGAATCCGGGAAGGCGGCGGAACGGGCGAGGGACCTGACTCATCAGCTGCTGACGTTTTCGAAGGGCGGAGCGCCCGTCAAGAAGACGATCTCGCTGCAGGAACTGGCGAAGGAGTCGGCGAACTTCGTCCTGCGGGGATCCAACGTCAAGTGTGAATTCTCGTTCCCCGCCGATCTTTGGAACGTGGAGGCGGACGAAGGGCAGATCAGCCAGGTGCTCAACAACCTGATCATCAACGCCACCCACGCGATGAGCGAAGGGGGAACCGTCCAGTTGTATTGCGGGAATGTGATCGTCGACCAGAGCGACCTGCCGCTGGAAAAAGGGAAATATATCCTGATTTCCATCATGGATCATGGGACCGGGATCACGAAGAAGCACCTGTCGAAGATTTTCGACCCCTATTTCACGACGAAGAAGAAGGGAAGCGGCCTCGGGCTGTCGACAAGTTACTCCATCGTCAGGAGCCATGGCGGGCATATAACGGTCGAATCTTTTCCGGGGATCGGCACGACCTTCAAGATTTACCTGCCGGCCTCCGAGGGGGGAAAACTGCCGGATTGCGCCGGAGATGCACGGTATGTCACCGGGAAGGGGAGAATTCTGGTGATGGACGACGAAGAGGCGGTCCGGGACGTCACCCAGGGGATGCTGGAGACCCTTGGCTACTCGGTGACGCTTGCGAAAGACGGTACGGAAGCGATTGAATTCTATAGAGTGGCGATGGCCTCCGGAGCGCCGTTCGATTCGGTGCTCATGGATCTTACGATTCCGGGCGGCATGGGCGGCATGGAGGCGGTAAAGCGGATCCTGGAAATCGATTCGAAGGCGAAAGCGATCGTCTGCAGCGGATATTCCAACGACACGATCATGGCCAACTACAACAGTTACGGTTTCCGCGCCGTGGTTCCGAAACCGTACAGCCTGAAGCAATTGAGCGGCGCCATCAGCGGTGTTCTCTCAGCGCCTGTTTGAAGCCTTGCCGCCGTATCGTAAGCATCCTTGAAAATAAGGGTCGATTTCCCACCGGTCTCCAAGCAGGGTCGATCGTGCCCGCGATTGAAGGTGGATCCCCCCACGGGATACACTCATGGTGAATCCATTTCTCGTCAATGAGGTGGTATATGCGAAGACCTGCCGCCGCCTTGATCCTGATTGCCTCCCTGCTCTCCTTCCTGATGGCTTGTCCGATACTCGCGGGTCCTATCGAGGACTCGGTAAAGGCGTACCGGCGTGGCGACTACAAGACGGCATATCAACTCGCTAAACCGCAGGCTGAAAAGGGAGACGCAGACGCCCAGTTTATCCTCGGCTACTTGCATGACGAAGGCAAAGGTGTTCCCCAGGACTACACCGAGGCGGCGAAGTGGTACGGAAGGGCGGCAAAACAAGGGAATAAAGCCGCCCGGCACAACCTCGGCCTTATCAACGACCAAGGCCAAGTGTCGAAGGACCGCGCCGAGATGGGGAAGTGGCATCGAGGGGCGGCGGAACCGGGAAATGCCGCCGCCCGGTCCAGCCTCGGTCTCAAGGATAACCGAGTCCGAGGTGTTCCGAAGGACGCCGCCGCGATGGGGAAGTGGCATCGAGGGGCGGCGGAACCGGAAAACGCCGCCGCCCGATCCAACCCTGGTCTCAAGGAGAAACAGGTCCGAGGTGTTCCGAAGGACAACCCCGAGTTGGGGAAGTGGCATCGAGGGGCGGCGGAACCGGAAAACGTCGCCGCCCGATCCAACCCCGGTCTCAAGGAGAAACAGGTCCGGGGTGTCCCGAGGGACAACCTCGAGATGGAGAAGTGGCATCGAGGGGCGGCGGAACCGGAAAACGCCGCCGTCCGGTCCAACTCCGGTCTTATGGATGACCAAGGCCGAGGCGTGCCGAAGGACAGCGCCGAGATGGAGAAGTGGCATCGAAGGGCGGCGGAATAGGAAGTCGTCGTAGCACAAGCCTGCCATCGGCAATTCGTCCAGCCAAGTGATTCGTGTTGTTTTACTTCCCGCCACATCAGATCTGCCGCATTCGCTGGAGCTATATGGTTTTTACGGTCCTTGAAAATCGCTCACGAGTGCGGGAATAAAGCGGGTGAGTATCGTCGTATTCTCATCGTTCCATACCCATCCCTCCATCACCCTCCTTCACGAACTTGATGATGGCGCAGGCGATCTCTTTGGATGGCGCTCTTATTACACGATACGTATGGATTATCTCTGCCAGCCTCTCCACGTCCTCCAGCCTCTCAAGCTGCCATTCCTCCTTCGTTTTCAAGCCGACCAAAAGTTCCTCTAGACCTTTGCCGGATTTTTGGATGGTTGCCTTTTGTCGTACCAATACCGCAATTTCCTCTTCCTCTTCTCCCATGTCCCCCCCCTGAAAAGATTTGTTTCTCACCGGGAGATCTTCCCTGCGCGGAGTTGGGCCGATTTCAACCCCGCGAGCAGTATCCACCAAACGGAATACATCTGCAAGAGTCGGGGGCCTGAGACGACGTCAAGGTACGGCAACGCAAGCCCGTTGAGTGGCGGGAATAGCGGTGGGAAAACATCATCGAAATCGAAAGGGAAATTACATCCAGTACCGGCGGAACGGGAGGCTCATCGAGGAGAAGGCGGGCCGCCAGTTCCAGGACGACATGACGCCGGCCCGCGCCTCTGCACGCCGGATCCGCCGGCTGCGGGGGGAAGAGTTATCCAACACGGGTCGCCGGGAAGAAGAACAGGCTGCCCGGGAGGCGGAAGCCAACCGGTGGACCTTCGCCCGACTTTTCGAAACGTATAACGAAGTCCGCCGCGGCGGGAAGCCGGATTCCACCGACAAGGCCAACTTTGCACACTTGGCAGATCTGCACGACAAGGTACCTGGGGAAGTGCTCCCCTTGGAAGTGGACCGGATCCGGAACAGGCTGGAAAAACGGGAAAAGAATTCGGACAAGAAACAGGGACAGGCCCGCGAGAAGGAGACCGACGGAACAACGGGGAAAAAATCAAAGCAGAAATCGATTTCGGCCAGAAGAAGCGCCTGACCGCACCTCTCCCGTTTCTGGTGGAGCTCCCGAAGGTCCACGATGAAAAGAACGAGTTCCTCACGCCGGAGGAGAGCGCGCGGCTCGTGTCCATACTCGATTCCTGGCCTGAACCGCACCAGGCAGGCGCCATGCGCCTTTCGTTGCTGACGGGCCGGCGATGATTCCCGCCTCGAGGCAGGTCATCGATCTCCTCGGCGCGCATCCCCAAGTTCCTCACCCTTTGTGTTCCACGGCCTGAAAGGTGCGCGGCTGGGGATACGGATCAAGAAAGACGGTTCGGGCAATTGGCCAAGAGAAATCGCCAAGGCGGCGGGGCTTCCGGATGATTTCCGTCCCTTTTACGGGCTGCGGCACACGTTCGCCTCGCACCTGGCCTCCTCGGGCGAAGTGGACCTCTACACGCTCCAGCGGCTCATGACCCACAAGAGCCCGATGATGACGCAACGGTACGCGCACTTGCGCGACGAAACTCTCAAGCG
>CAVPWJ010000049.1:0-5993 GCA_963708955.1 uncultured delta proteobacterium | reverse complement strand
CCTCGGCGCCGTCTACGCGGAAAACAAGGAATTCCAGAAAGCAGCCGTGGAGTTCGATCGGATCTCGCCCGCCTCGGAGTACTTCGTCGACTCGCGGATTCACTCCGCCTTCGTCAAGCAGAAAGACGACAAGACCGACGAGGCGATCACCGAGATCAAGCGCGCTCTCGAGGTCAAGAGAGACTCGGTCGACCTGCTCGGATTCCTCGCCTCGCTCTATCGCGAGAAGAAGGACAATGCCTCCGCGATCCAAGTGCTGAGACGCACGATCGAGCTCGACCCCAAGAACGACAAGCTGTGGTTCACGCTCGGCGCGGTCTACGACGAGAGCCACGCGAAGGAAGAAGCGATCGGGGCGATGGAGAAGGCCGTCGAGCTCAACCCGAAGAATGCCGCCGCGCTCAACTATCTCGGTTACACCTGGGCGGAGATCGGGATTGATCTCGACAAGGCGGAGAGGCTCATTCGCGAGGCCGTCGCGCTCGAGCCGAACGACGGGTTCTACATCGACAGCCTGGCCTGGGTGTACTACCAGCGCGGCGACTTCAAGAAGGCGGCCGAGCAGCTCGAGCGCGCGATCGAGCTCGCCGGCGAAGACCCGACCATCACCGAGCACCTCGCCGACGCCTACCACAAGCTCGGCCACACCGGCGACGCCCTGCGCGTCTACCGCGACGCCCTGGCGCGCACGAAGGACGCCGAGCAGGTCGAGCGGCTGAAGCGCAAGATCGGCGCGGCCGAGCAGCATCTGACCGACGCCTGACCCGGAAGCGGGAGACCTCCCCACCCCCCTTTCCAGTGGTCTCCTCGCGAACACTCCCGCGGCCTCTCTCCTGCCGGGCGCTGATCGCCTCGCTCGTCGCCGCCGCGGTGATCGGCGGCTGCGCGGCGCGCCGCCCACCTGCGCCGCCGCGCGCCGCGGTGCCGCCGTCGGAGGTATCGGCCGAGGCGCTGCTCGCCAAGCTCGATGCGCGGTCGAAGGCGATCCACTCCTTTCGCGCGCTCGCCGAGATGCGCTACGTCGGAGAGCGGGAGAAGCTGGCGGTCCGAGAAGTGGTCGTCGTGGAGCGTCCGGATCGCCTGCGAATCGAGATGATGTCCGCCTTCGGGGTGGCGCTGCAGATCGCTTCCGATGGAGAGCGGGTGTGCGCCTACCATCGCGGCGATCAGACATTTTACCACGGGCGAGCGACGATCGAGAATCTCGCCCGCTTCACCCGACTCGAGCTCGCCGTCCACGACATCGCCGATCTGCTGATCGGCATTCCTCCGCGGCGCGAGCGGACCGGCCGGCCGACTCTCTCCTTCGAGCGGCCCCAGGGATTGTGGCGCGTCTCCACCCAGCTCGCGGGCGGCGACACGCAGACGCTGTGGTTCGAGCCGGAAGGATTGCTACCCGTGCGTGCCAGCGAGGTCGACTCGGCGGGAAACACCAAGTATCTGGCGACGTACGCCGACTATACGACGGTCTCGAACGTGGACGTTCCGGATCGCATCCGCTTCGACCTGCCCGGGCAGGGAGCACAGGTCGAGCTGCGGTACTCCGAGCGCACGCTCAACGGCGAGAGCGATCCCGGTCTCTTCTGCTTCGACCCGCCGGCCGGATCGAAGGTCGTGGACCTCGACGCCTTGCCTGCCGGTCCGCCGCTCGGATGAGCGGGCGCGTTGCGCCGAAGGCCGGGGAGAGGGGTGCAGGCTAGCCCTTCAAGCGCGGATCGAGCGCGTCGCGCAGGCCGTCGCCCAGCAAGTTGTAGGCGGTGACCGTCACGAAGATCGCCAGACCGGGGAAAACCGCGAGCCACCAAGCGAAGGTGTTCTGCTCGGAGACGGCGAGGATCGAGCCCCAGGTGACGAGATCGGCGGGTACGCCGATCCCCAGGAACGACAGCGCCGATTCGGCGAGGATCGCCGACGCCACGCTGAACGAGGCCGACACCAGCACCGGGGCAAGCGCGTTCGGTAGGATGTGGCGGAACATCACCGCCGAGCTCGACACGCCAAGCGCCCGCGCGGCGATCACGAAGTCGAGACCGCGGAGCTTGAAGAACTCGCTGCGGATGAAACGCGCCACGCCGATCCAGCCCGTCAGACCGAGGATCGCCATCACGTTGTAGATCGACGGCGGCAAGACCGCCGCCACCGTCAGGATCAGGAAGAACGTCGGGATCGCCAGCATGAGCTCGAAGAAACGAGACAGCGCCAGGTCAGCCCAGCCGCCGTAGTAGCCGGCGAGACCGCCGAGCAGGACCCCGACGGTGAGCTGGATGGCGGCAACGACGAGCCCGATCGTCAGCGAGATGCGCGCCCCGTGGACCATGCCGCTCGCCACGTCGCGACCGAGCTGGTCGGTGCCGAGCCAGTGCTTACGAGAGGGCGGGGAGAAGGACTCCTCGGAGAGGTCCGCCCGGCGCGGCGTGTACGGAATCGGCGGAAACAGCGCTCCCTCGTTCGGCAGAGTCCGATAGTCGGCGTCGCGCAGCTCGGCGGGCCACTGGGTGACGCCGAGCCGAACGCCGTAATCGATCAAGATCGGGAAGTAGGTCCGTCCGCCCGCCACCACGTAGTAGGGCTTGTCGTTGGCGATGAGATCCGCGAACAGCCCGACCACCAGCAGCGCGAGAATCGCGCCGAGGCTCCACATCGCCCGCCGATTGCGGCGAAGCTGCCGCCAGACCAGCGCCCGATAGCTTTCCGAGCCTTCGCGGCTCATCGCTCGGCCCTTCCGAAGCTGATCCGCGGGTCGACCACGCCAAGCAGCAAATCGGCGAGCAGGATGCCGACCAGGGTGAGCGCCGAGCTGATCGCGAACAGCCCGAGTACGACCGGATAGTCGCGCGCCAGCACCGCCTGGTAACCGAGCTGGCCGATTCCCGGGATCGAAAAAATGGTCTCGATGATCACCGATCCGCCGATGAGAGACGGCAGGAGATCGGCGAGCATCGTCACCATCGGGATCAACGAGTTCCGCAGCATGTGCTTGAGCACCACCACACGCTCCGAGAGCCCCTTGGCGCGAGCCGTGCGCACGTAGTCCTGCAGCGCGTTCTCGAGCATCGAGCTGCGCATGTAGCGGGACAACACGGCGAATGCCGCGTAGGTCTCGCAGACCACCGGCATGGCGACGTGCCAGGCGTAATCGCTCAGCCGGCGCAGCACCGGCCACGACGGGTCGTAGTCGAGCGAATGCAGCCCGGCCGGCGGGAACCAGAGGAAGTAGTCTCCGCCGCAGAAATAAATCAGGATCAGCGTTCCCACCCAGAACGAGGGAAGCGAATACAGCATGAAGACCGCCGTGGTGGAGACCGAGTCGAGCCACGATCCCGGCCGCACGGAGGAGTAGATGCCGAGCGGAACGGCGATCAGATAGGTGATGAAGATCGCAACCACGTTGAGCGCGATCGTCACCGGCAACCGCTCGCGGATCTTGTCCCAGACCAATCGGTTGTCCTTGAAGCTGTTGCCGAGATCGAGCGTGACCAGATGCGTGAACCACATCGCGTATTGGACCGGCAGCGGCCGATCGAGCCCGAGCCGGTGGCGCTCGGCCTCCTTGGCCTTCTCGATGTCGGCGAGACGCTCGCTGCTCGCGCCCTGAACGCCGGCGGCGAGCCCGCCGTGGAAGTAGAGCTCCACCGGATCGCCGGGAGCGAGGTGCATGATCACGAAGGCGACGAACGTGACTCCGACGAACGTCGGGATCATCAGAGCCAAGCGGCGGGCGGCGTACGAGAGCATCGTCTATTGCTGGTAGCGCTGTTCGCCGCGCGGGACCCACCATTCGTACACGTTCGGTCCGCCGATCGGATACCAGGTGGTGTGGCGGAAGCGCCGGTCGACCGCGGAGATCGCCTTCGGCATGTACAGGAACGTGTACGGCGCTTCGTCGAGGATGATCTCCTGTAGCCGGCGATAGAGACGGATTCGCTTTTCTTTGTCGAACTCGCGGCGGTAGTCGACGAGGATCTGATCCGCCTCGGCGTTGCGGAACGACACGTGATTCGACCCCCCGGGGATCGCCTGGCTCGAATGCCACAGTTGGAAGAGGTCGGGGTCGTTCGGAGAGAACTGCCAGCCAAGGATGATCGCGTCGTAGTCGAAGCGGCGCATGCGATCGAGCAGGATCGACCAATCCACCTCTCGGAAGCTCGCGTCGATGCCGGCCCGGCGGAACTCGTCGACGACGATCAAGCCGATGTTCTTGCGGATGGTGTTTCCGGAGTTGGAGATGATCTCGAAGCGAAGCGGAGTCGGCGTGCCGTCGATCACTCGGTCGCGGATTCCATCGCCGTCGTGATCGCTCCATCCCGCCGCGTCGAGCGCGCGCTTGGCGATCTCGGAACCGAACGCGTAGCCCTTGAGGTCGACGTCGTATTCCGGGCTGAAGCGATACACGGGTGAATCGATCTTTTCGCCGTAGCCGAACAGCACGCGGTCGATGATTCGGTCGCGGTCGACCAACTGCGACAGCGCCTGGCGTACCCGCTTTTCCCGAAAGACGGGCCTGAGCTGGTTCCATCCGACGTACGTGTAGGCGGGGGTGAAGGCGATCTTCTTCCGGAAGCGCGCGCGAAACCCAGGGGTGTCCGTCTGCTTCAAGTGCTGCAGCGGGGTCAAGCCCATGAAGTCGAGCGTGCCGGCCTTGAGCGCGACGAGCGCCCCGTCCTGATGGTTGATCACGCGAAAGAAGAAGCGGTCGACCCAGCCGTCGCCGCGCAGCGCGTCCCCCGGCGCCCAGAACCCCTCGCGGTGGCGCAGCACGATGCGCTCGCCGGTGATCAGGTCGCGCCCGATATCGCCGAGCACGTACGCGCCGGCTCCCATCACCTTGCGGTCGAAGTCCGAGTTGAACGAGCGCGCGAATCGCAGAGCGTGTTCCTTCTTTTGCGGCGTGATCGAATCCCAATGCGCCAGGTCCGCGACGGACACCGAGTCGAGATCGCCCCGCGGGTCGTAAAAGTGGCGCGGCAGCACCGAGATGCCTCCCAACTGAACTTCGTTTCGGAAGTACGGCTCGGAGCAGCGAAACTCGATCGTCGAATCATCGACGGCCCAGGCGTCGACCAGCGAGTTGTAGTAGTTCCGCGCGAACGGCGCGTTGACCTCGGGGTTCTTGATCGCCTTCACCGAGAACAGCACGTCGTCGACCGTGACCGGGCTTCCATCGGAGAACGTCGCGCCTCGGCGGAGTCGGAACGTGTACGATAGTCCGGGTCAAGTACGCGATGGCCGGCGTCGGCATCGGCCCCAGCAAGCTCACATCCACGCCGGCGGCGATGATTCCCGCCTGGAGTGCGGGCTCAAACAGATAACCGGAAATCCGGTGTCCTTGCCCACCGAGTCAGGCGCCGCCCCTCGCCGTACTGGCCGAACGCCTGCCGGCAGCCCAGCCCAGGCGGAGCACGAAATCGGCGGTGATAGATACTGCCCACACGGCCGCGAATACCGTCGTGCCGACAGCCGCTTCGTCATTAAATTCATCGCCGAGGGCTCGGGCGACCGCAAGCCCGGGCTCGACCGCGGCCAGAAGCCTTCGGCGCATCTACCGTCGCCGCGACATCGTGCACCCGCACCACGGCCGCGCCCAGACGCACGCGCCGCAAGCAATGCCAGCGCGCGACAGGATGGCGCCAGGCCGCTCCAGCAGCGCGTGCAGCAGCGCGAACTCGCGCGCCGAGCAGGTTTTTGCGAGCGCTCGCCTTGCACCAGAACCTCACGCGTGGTCAGGTCCAGCTGCAGCTCCGGATTGCCTATGAGGGAGTGGGCCGCGCCGTCGCGGCGGCGGATCACCGCGCGCATGCGCGCCAGCAATTCCCGGAATTCATAGGGCTTGACCAGGTAGTCGTCGGCGCCGATGTCCAGGCCGGTGATGCGATCGTCGATGCCGTCGCGCGCGGTAAGCACCAGCACCGGCGTGTGGTCGCCTTGCCCGCGCGCATGGCGCAGCACCTCGATGCCATCGCGCTTGGCAGGCCCAGGTCCGCAGCGCGCAGGCG
>CAVPWJ010000048.1:0-5094 GCA_963708955.1 uncultured delta proteobacterium | reverse complement strand
CCGTCGCCTTGGCGTTGAGCGCGGCGGCAGCGTCTTCCAGCGTGGTGCCGCCGTCGTACATGCGGAATTCGCCGTCGGTGGGCGTGTCCCACACGTCCGAGGCATCGCACAGCATGGTGTATTCGATGCCCATCAGGTCGAAGATGCGCTTGATTTCGCGCTGGTTGCCGACGGTGTAGCCGTCGAAACCGCCCACGAAGTTGATCTTCTCGTTCGGCACGCGCTCGGGCACCGGCACGGTGCCGGCCTTGCCGTCCCAGAAGTGCTTGATCACGCCCAGCAGCGCATTGTCGTAGCCGGTGATGTGGCTGCCGACGAAGGCCGGGGTGTGGGCGAAGGGCACGTCGAATTCTTCCGGCACCGAGCCCTTTTCCTTGGCGCCCTTGATGAAGGCGTTCAGGTCGTCGCCGATCACCTCGGCCATGCAGGTGGTGGACACGGCGATCATCTTGGGCTTGTACATGCTGTAGGCATTGGCCAGGCCGTCGATCATGTTGTTCAGGCCGCCGAATACCGCCGCGTCCTCGGCGGCGGCGGGGCGATCAGGCGCCGCGAGATGCCGGACGCGTTCATGATCGCGCCGGCCAGGATGGATGCTCCCGTTCGGTGCGTTGCGCCGCCGGCGGCCGCCGCGCGCGCTGCGCCGTCGCCGCGGACCAGGTCGACCAGGTACATCGCGATCTTCGCGGAGATCTCCGGACCGGCCGTCGCCGACGTGGCGGCACCGGGATCGATCCTGATCCCCGGCATGAAGGCCAAGGGCTATCCCGGCGCCTTCGCCGCCGCGTTCTCCGCCGCGCCGCGTGCTGCAGACCGGCCGCGCGAAGCGTGGTGGGCGTTCGCCCTGCCGGTCATCATCCTCGGCGGAATCTTGGGCGGGCTGATGACCGCGACGGAAGGAGCAAACGCCGATGACCACCGGAATCGTGCGCCTCGGCATCGAGGGACCGGTCGCGACGGTCCTGTTCGACCACCCCGCCGCCGCATACGCGGACTTGACCGACATGTACCAGCAACTGGTGGGCGATCTGCGAGCGGCTGCCCAGGGCGCCGGGCGTGCGGTGGTGGTGTGCCTGCGCGGTGCCGGCGGCGAGGCGTTCGTCGCCGGCACCGACATCGAGCAGTTCAAGACCTTCGACGCGGCGCGGGGCGTCGAGTACGAGCGCACCATCGACGCCGGCATCCGCCAGTCCCCGGGCGACGGGAGCGGAGAAATGCAAGTACATCGGGAGCAGGGGGATGCAGGCGGCGTTTGGATTCTCCCGGCGGCAACGGAAGAAAGCCGCGAAAGGGCCTCTCGACTGGAAGTGAAGAATCTGTGGTTCGTCGGTGGCGATGCCTGTCCTGCTCCGGATCCCTTTCCCCCAGACGAGATTCACTTTCGTCTCCGCGGGGAACCGTTGTTTCGCCCGGATGAAAACGATCCGAGTGTCGTCGTAGAGATCCTTCCGCTTTCGGAATTCGAGGGTGGTCTTTTTCCCGTACATCTCCCGGCAAAGAGCGACAAAGACATGCTCAGGGACCGCATCGAGAAGTTGTTTCCTCTCCGCCCCCGGTACGAACGCCACGCCGACTTTCTCATGGATGCCCTCCACGGAAAATGTCGCGTTCGCGAGGATCGACTCCCCGTCGGCCTCCGCGTCGAGCAGGAGGAGGAAAATCTGCTCCTCGTCCACGGAAGTGTTTCCTTCCCGGGGAATCGAGAAGAGAACCGCGGGGCCCCCCGTGGAGAAAGAGTATTTCTGCCGCCCCCCGATCGCTCTCCCCGACAACGTCGTCAGCCCGTTTTTCAGCGAGAAGTCGCACCGGATCCCTGCGGGGAGGTCCTCTTCGAAGTCGTACGCCCAGTTTCGATCGTCGGCCCAACGGCCCTTTCCCTTGACGGGGCACGAGACCTCGAAGGGGTCCGAAAGACGCGGGTCGCCGAAAGCCACCATCGGAGCGGAGAAACGGGCCGCGACCTGCCGAACCTTCTTCACCGTCCCTTGGGGGGAGAACACCTCGATTCCGGGCGGTTCCTGGGCAAGCGCGTTGCAGGAAAACAACAGGCACAGCGGAAGAATGGCGGATAGAAAGAGGGCGTTCCGTTTCATCGGTTCCTCCCCGGGTTCGGAACAATCGAACGGTTCAATTATCGGGGATTCGCAGGAAGAACGGGACACCAAAGTTCCGGCAGCGAACCGGATTGAGGGGATGGTGGGAAACCCTTGCGGGTTCAAATCCCGCTATCGGCTCCCCGCCGAAGTCCCTTTTTCGTGAAAAGGTCCCGTGTGGATTAAATGTGGCTCGCGGGTTCACCCGGGTCCGGGAAACTTGATTCTTTCCGCCTGGAATCGACCGAATACTGAACCGTCTCTAACAGATGAAGGAAAGGGACATGCACACGGAATCCATTGAACGATGGGTACACGACCATACGTTCGGCCAGGATAGGAAAAAATCCGCCGAAGTGCGAACGCTGATCGTAAGCATCGTCACCGTCCTGACGATGGTCGTGGAGATCGTGGCGGGGTTTGCTTTCGGTTCGATGGCGCTCCTGGCCGACGGGCTCCACATGGGGAGCCATGCCTCGGCGCTCGCCATCTCGGTGTTCGCCTACCGATTCACCCGTGCCCATGCCAAGGATGCCCGCTTCAACTTCGGTACGGGCAAAGTGAACTCGCTGGCCGCCTTCGCCAGCGCGGCGATGCTCGCGCTGATCGCACTGGCCATGGCCTGGGAGAGCATCGCGCGTCTCCTGTCGCCCGTGCCCATCGGTTTCAACCAGGCGATCCTCGTCGCTGTTCTCGGCCTGGTCGTCAACGGCGCAAGCCTCGCCATTCTCGGTGGACACGGCCACAAGGATCACAACCTCAGGTCCGCCTATCTACATGTGCTGGCGGACGCGCTGACCTCTGTCCTCGCGATCTGTGCGCTTCTCGCCGCCAAGTATCTCGGGCAGCAGTGGCTGGACCCCTTCATGGGCCTGGTCGGCGCGACGCTCGTGGTGTATTGGTCCCGGGGACTTCTCCACTCGTCGGCTCGCGTGCTTCTCGATTTGCAAGCCCCCGACGAGGTAAGGGAGGCGATCCGGAAGGCGATCGAATCGGAGGGAGACAATCGGGTCTCCGATCTGCATGTTTGGTCCGTGGGGCCGGGGATCTATGCGGCGGAGGTCGCGATCGTCTCCTCCCGGCCTCTGGATCCGGACAGCTATTACAGTCTCCTGCCGAAGGAACTCGGCCTGGTGCATGCGACATTCGAGACTCACCTGTGCACGGCCCATGCTCGCGAAGCCCTCTGAAGCCCTCTGAAGCCCTCGGCGTATCCTGTCTTTCCGGAGAAACGGATCGACATCCGCCGGAACGAACCCACGGCTTGCGGCGGATAGCGAAACTTTATATCCGGTGGATCATCAATTTTTTTGTCGTATTTATCATAAGGAATATTCAGGGACGAAGCACGTTGGGATGTGACCATTCGACGGAAGCGGAGGGATCCAAATTGAAGAAAATGCGATTGCTCGGGATCGTGCCGCTGGCGGTGGTTATTCTGGCGCAGTGCGCAGCCGGACCTCAGAGATGGCCCGAATATGAAAGAAGGGCCGAAGACAGGATGATGCTGCTTCAAGAGAAAATCGGGGAGGGTCTAAAAACCAACGCACTGCCGCCGGCTCTGGCCCAGGAATATCTTGCCAAACTTGAGGACATTCGAAGAGACTACAGGGTGCTGAGAGACAAAATGGCTTACCGGGAAGAGTGGGAGAGCTTCTTTCGAAGGCTCGATCTGTTGGAATCGGAACTGAACCGCTTCCGATAAAAGCTTTCGCGAAGGCCGCCGCAATAACGAAAGGGAACTTGGCTTCGCGCCAAGTTCCCTTTTTTCGTGTTTATTGCAAATGTGGCTAAAATGTGGCTTTACCCGCCACCCATTTCTTCTCGTCGAAATATCCAAGGCAGATGTATTTCATGATTTCCTCCGTCGGTTACCTTGGGCTTCCCGCCGGAAAACGCTACCCGCGCGCCCTTCGAGTTTGGGTGAAGCCCGTCGAGCGCGATGAGCGCCCCGGTTTCCCGCCGACCTGCCGCCACCGAAAACAGTCCACCGTGTGATCATTCACCATGCCGACCGCCTGCATGTGGGCGTAGCAGATGGTGCTGCCAACGAAGCGGAAACCGCGCCGTTTCAGGTCGCGACTCATGGCGTCCGATACCGACGTGCAGGCGGGAACATCCTTTATGCTTCGCCAGGCGTTCCGGATCGGCCTGCCGTCCACAAAACGCCACTGGTAGGCGTCGAAGGAGCCGAACTCCTCCTGTATCTTCAGGAAGGAGCGGGCATTCGTTATGGCGGATTCCACCTTCAGGCGGTTGCGTACGATTCCGGGATCGGCCAGAAGTTGTGCCACCTTCCTTCCATCGAATCCGGCCACCGCTCCGGGGTCGAAGCCGGCGAAGGCGGCGCGGTAGGCATCCCGTTTCTTCAGGATCGTGATCCAGGAGAGCCCGGCCTGGGCTCCCTCCAGTATCAGGAACTCGAACAGGAGCCGGTCGTCGTGGACCGGTACCCCCCATTCCCGGTCGTGATAGGTCCGAAAAAGCGGCTCGCTGCCGACCCAGCCGCAGCGGGGGATGCCTTCGGGTCTCATTGTATTTCCACCCGTCATCGCTTCTCTTTTTCGTTCGATCGAGTCGGCGGCATGGGCGACTCGAGAAACGTCTCGATCATCGGGACCAGCCAATCGGATCGGTTTACGATCGTCATCGGAAAGAAATCCTTGCCATCACGGCAATCGCTACTGATATTATATTAGAACCGCGTTATAGACGAAGGCTCTCATCCCGCCCGCACAAAACATCCGCGGCAGAGCCACGGAGGCTCATGCATGGGCAGTAAAAACCTGACGGTGGAGGAGAAGGTTGACCGGCTCTACGAGCACATCGAGAGCCTGAGCAGGCGGGTCGCCGACCTCGAGGGACGCCGAACGGCATCCACCGCGCCGGGGCGATCGACCGACGCGCCCACCGCCCGCCCGGAGACGATCATCCCGCCGTCCCTTCCGCCGCGGCCGAGGAAACCGGAAGATGCTGCCGCCGGGGAGCCCGACAGCCTCTA
>CAVPWJ010000047.1:0-6212 GCA_963708955.1 uncultured delta proteobacterium | reverse complement strand
CGTCAGAGCGCCCCATCTCGCTACTCCGACCGCCCCACTCCCACGCGGCGGCTCCGCCGCCGCGCTCAGAGAGGGCAGGATCGCTTTCGCCCTTGACTGACAGAGGCCTTATAAGTGACTAAGACGCTCACCGCGCCGCTGGCACCTCTCGCTTTGCGAGGTTGACCAGCAGCCGCAACGCCTTGTTCACGGACCCGGAGTCAGGGAACGCCTTCGCCACATCGGGATCGAGAAGTACAAGATTCGTCCCCTTCTTGTAGCTCTCGTAGTACTTGCCACGAACCCCTCGGCTGAAGTCGTACTCGGGTCGAATATCGTCGGCGATGGCCCTAGGTTTGCTCTTTCGATTCATAATCTCTTCTCTCTCGCGGCGTCGCGAGGCGCGTACTGATGATGCGAATCCTTTCCGGGCCACGGTCGGTATGGGCTACGACGACAACTCGGGAATTCTGGGATAGACCGACCGTGAGCCAACGAACCTCGCCCGTGGAGTGCTCCGGGTCGACGATGGTGCGGGCGAGAGGGTCTCCGAACACGGTTGAGCCTTCCTCGAATGATAGGCCATGCTTGGCCAGGTTACTCCGGGCCTTCTCCGCATCCCACTCAAACTCCACGGAAGCAGGGTAGCCCAGGTCACGGGGGTCCTCAACGTCGTGTGCCTGAGCGGCCGGCGCCCACCGCGGCTCGGCCGTGACGAGCCGTTTACGAGAATAAAAAAGGGGACGTTCCTACCCCACCAACCTTAGAGCCCGTAAAAATGGGTACCCCCCTCCAGCCACCGCCTCTCGAATCATTCCCAGCTCTGCTTCCAGCCCATCCTCCCTTTCCGCGCCGCCCAATGGCACCTTCGGTCTGTAATGAGAATGAGATCGAAGAACTGCCGTCTGTCGCGCCAGACGGGGCACGGCGAGCACTTACGGTGCACCGGCGGGCGGTGGTGGTGGGGATAAGAATCCCCTGCGTGACGCCGAGCGAAGCAAGGCGGCACTCCGTTTCCCAGGCGGGGTGGGGGCGGTCGCGGCCCCGGAAGTAGCACGACAGCGCAAGCCCACTCGCTGGCTCCTTTCGCGCGCCGTGGGTACACTCACGCCATGAAGCCCATTCGCCTCACCGCGAAAGTCAAAAGCGCGGGTTGAGCCGCCAAGCTAGGTCCGGCGGACCTAGCCGAAATCCTCGCTCGGGTGCCGATCGCGACGCATCCGGACCTCCTCGTGGGAATCAGCACCTCCGACGACGCCGGCGTTCTGCGCCTGCGCGACGACCTCGCGATCGTCAACACCGTCGACTTCTTCACCCCCATCGTCGACGACCCCTACACCTTCGGCGCGATCTCCGCCGCCAACTCCCTCTCCGACGTCTACGCCATGGGTGGCACGCCGCGGACCGCGCTGAACATCGCCTGTTTCCCGCGGAAGGACCTCGACAAGGAAGTGCTGGTCGAGATCCTGCGCGGCGGGGTGGCGAAGGCGGAGGAGGCCGGCGTGGTGGTGGTCGGCGGCCACACGGTGGACGATCCGGAAATCAAGTACGGCATGGCGGTGACCGGAGTGATCGATCCCCGCCGGGTGATCCGCAACGTCGGGGCGCGAGCCGGTGACGCGCTTGTGCTCACCAAGCCGCTCGGCACCGGCATCCTCACCACGGCGCTGAAGCGCGACCAGCTTGCGCCGGCGGCGTACGAGGAAGCGGTACGCTGGATGACGCTGCTCAACCGGAGCGCCGCGGAAGCCATGCTCCGCCACGACGTGCATGCCGCCACCGACGTGACCGGCTTCGGCCTGCTCGGCCACGGCCACGAGATGGCGAGCGGCAGCGGCGTGACGCTCGAGATCGAGGCGGCCGCGCTGCCCTTGCTGCCCGATCTCGAGCGGCTGGTGACCGAGGGTCATCTCACGGGCGGCGGCAAGCGAAATCGCGCCTACCTCGACGACAAGGTCGCCGTCGCCGCTGGCGTCGCCGCCGCGCTGCACGAAGCGGCTTACGACCCGCAGACCTCGGGCGGGCTGCTGATCGCGCTTCCGGCTTCCGCAGCCGCGGCGCTGCTCGGCGAGCTACGCGCCAGCGGCCTCGATCACGCCCGCCGGATCGGCCACGTCGTACCGGCGCGCGAACGCTGGGTCGAGCTCGCGTAGATCGATTGCGCGGGAGTTTTTTCGCAGGAAGCGGCCTCATCCGTGGACAAGAGATCCCCGACCCCGTTCGCTGGCGAGGTCGCTGCCGCGCTCGGCCCCGACGGTTCGATCGCTCGCGGCCTTTCCGGCTACGAGCACCGTCGCGAGCAGATCCAGATGGCCGAGCGGGTCGCCGCCACATTCGAGCGCGGCGGCGTGCTGGTCGTCGAGGCCGGCACCGGGACGGGAAAGTCGCTCGCCTACCTCGTGCCGGCCATTCACTGGTGCCGGGCGCTCGCCGAGCGGCTGATCGTCTCGACAAACACGATCAACCTGCAGGAGCAGCTCGTGCGCGTCGACCTGCCGCTGCTCGCCGCGCACCTCGGCTTCCCGTTCACCGCGGCGCTGGTCAAGGGCCGTGGCAACTATCTCTGCTTGCGCAAGGCCGCCGAGGTCCGCGCCTCGCCCACCCTGCTGCTCGACGACGCGGTGCAGGACGAGATCCGCTCGATCCTCGCGTGGGCGGACGAGACCGCCGATGGGAGCCTTGCCGACCTTCCGTTCGTGCCGCGGCCGGAGGCCTGGGAGTCGGTGGTCGCGGAATACGACGATTGCCTGCGGGCGCGCTGCCCGGAGTACGAGCGCTGCTTCTTCTACAAGGCGCGGAAGGTGGCGGCTTCCGCCGATCTGCTGGTCGTCAACCACCACCTGCTGCTCTCCGATCTCCAGCTCCGCTCGCTGCTGCCCGACGAGTCCTCGAGCGGCATCCTGCCACGAGCGTCGCGGCTGGTGATCGACGAGGCGCACCACCTGGAGGACGTGACGACCGACCACTTCGGCGCCGCCGTCACCGCGCGGCGGATCGAGCGCCTGCTCTGGCGCTTACAGCACCCGCGCACGGCGGCGCGCGGCGTGTTGCCGGCACTGCGCGAGAAGCTGCTCGCGCTCACCGCGCCGGAGGACCGGCTGACGGCGAAAGGGGCGGCGCGCTGGATCGATGAGAACCTGCGCCGGCGGATCCCCGAGCTCGGGCGCGACGCGGAGCGCTGCTTCGATCGGCTGCTGCTCGAGGTCGCGGCGCTACTGCCGCGCGCGGCCGAGAGCGACGAGCAGCAACTCCGCGTCGTCGCCGAGCTCCGCGAGGCTCCGGTGTGGCGCGTGGTCGACGCCTCGCTCGGCAAGCTCGTGCGGAGCTGCGACGCCTTCTCCGCCGAGGTCGAGCCCGTGCTCGAGCGGATCGGCCTCCTCTCGCCCGCCGCGGCGGAAGCGACGCTGTTCCTCACCACGCAGCTCGAAGCGCTGGCCGGGCGTCTGGCCGCGATCGCGCTCGACCTCGGCACGTTCCTCGACGATTCCCCGGACCTCTGCCGCTGGTTCGCCGTGCGGCGGCGCGGCGGACAGCCGCCGGCGCTCGAGCTCGCCTGCGCGCCGGTCGAGGCCGGGCCAAGGCTCCGCGACACGCTCTTTCAGACCTTCGAATCCGTGGTGATGACCTCGGCCACGCTGAGCGTCGAGCATCGCTTCGACTTCTTCGCCGAGCGCGTCGGCTTGAGCCTGTTGCCGGAAGGACGGGTGGAGACGCTGCGGCTCGATTCCCCGTATCACTTTCCCGATCAGGCGCTGATCGCGATCCCCGCCGACGTCCCGGCGCCGGACACGCCCGGGTACGAGAGCGCGCTCCACGAGGTGATCGCCCGGACGATCGAGGCGAGCGGCGGCGGCGCGTTCGTACTCTTCACTTCCTACGCCGCGCTGGCGCGCGCGCACGAGGCGCTCGGCGGCCGCTTGCGGGCACGCCACCTTCCCGTGCTGCGCCAGGGCGAGGCGAGCCGTAGCCTCTTGCTCGAGCGCTTTCGCCGTGACCGCGCCTCGGTGCTGTTCGCCACCGACAGTTTCTGGGAAGGCGTCGACGTGCGCGGCGAGGGCCTGCGCGCGGTGGTGATCGCGCGCTTGCCGTTCCGCGTGCCGACCGAGCCAATCGTGCTGGCGCGCTCGGAGGCAATCGAGGCACGCGGTGGCAGCGCGTTCTCGGACTACGCGCTGCCGCAGGCAGTGATCAAGCTGCGCCAGGGCTTCGGGCGGCTCGTCCGTTCGCACGACGACACCGGCGTCGTGATCATCGCCGACAGCCGGATCGCCCGCAAGCCGTACGGCGAGGTGTTCCTCAGCTCGCTGCCTCCCGCGCGCTTGGCGATCGGCCCGACCGACGAGGTGTTGACGGCGGTCGCGAAGTTCTTCAGGTGAGGCCGGATGAGACGCGGGCTCGGCTTCTTGGTGCTGGTGTTGGTGGTCGGTGCGGTGGCGGGCTCGCTGCTCGGGGAGCTGATCGCCCTCGCCTTTCCCCACGGCATCGTTCACGCGATCTTCAGCCGCGGCGTGAGCGTCGGCGTCCCCCACTTCAGCTTGAACCTGCTCGCGCTGACGCTGAGCCTCGGGCTCACGCTGCGGGTCAACCTCTGCACGGTGCTCGGCGTCGCGGCCGCGTTTTATTTCTTCCGGCGTTAGTCGCCGAACGGCGCGCCGCCCGGCTTGATTTGACGCGCCGTTTCCGCACCGTTCCAGCCGGGCATCTGGAAGTCGAGGAACACCGCCATTCCGGGGAAGGAATCTAGCCTGGGATCTAGATCGCCAGTTTGGCGGAGAGGATCCGCGCCGTGTTGAACACGCGCTGGTCCTGGCGAAGACGACAGAAGCCCGTCAAGTAGCGCCCGTCGAAGCTCGACGGCTCGACGATCCGCCGCGTCACGCCCTGGAAGCCGTCGTACTCGATTTCCATGGGCGAGTGGTTCTCTACCGCGGTCAGCAGCAGCGCGCGGATGTCCTCGCTCTCCCGCGCTTCGACCGGTGGGTCGGGCCGCTCCCTGTCACGCCGACCGCGCGCCCGCAAGAGCTTCTCGACCAGCGACTCGAGCTCCTGAGCGCGGGTCGGCGCCCCGGTATCCTCGCGGCGGGTGAGCTCGAGCGCCAGCGTCTCCTCGAGCGCGGTCAGCGCCGACAGGTCGAAGTCGGGATCGACGTCGCGGGCGAGCTTGGTGGCGGCGCGCACGGCGGCGTAGATCTCCTCGAGCTCGGGGCGCGTCACGGAGAGCTGGGCGCCGTGGCTCGTCACCTGCACCTTGTCGGTGCCGGCCGACGACACGCTGTAGCCGGCCTTGCGCAGCTCCTTGGCGAAGTTGCCGAGATCGACGCTGGAGGTGAGCAACGCGAGCTGGTCGCCGATGCGGCGCTGGATGTACGGCGCGAAGCGCGGGTTGGCCTCGAGCTCGGCGAGCAGCGCGCCCTCGCGCGCCTCGACGTATGGGCCGGCCACGCCGATGCGAACCTCGCCGTGCCGCCCCTCGCAGTCCTGCACGAGCTGGCGAACCGTGGAAGGCACGCCCGTGGCGCTCACCGACTCGAGGAAGGCGAGCAATTGATCGGCGGAGAATCCACGGTCGAGCGCGTTCATCAACGAGTCCCAGGTGACCGCCAGCGCCGTGTAGACGTCGACCGAGCGCAAATCGCCGAGCCGAGCGAGGTTCAGGTACGCGGCCGGATCGAGGTCGGGCGGAACGAGGATCTCGAGATTCGGCTGCAGCGTGACCCGCGCCGACGGATCGGCGAGCGTCATCCCGTAGGCGGCGATGATCGCCGGCCAGTTCTCGGTGAGTACCAGCCGGCCGAGCGACGTGACGCGAAACGTCTCAACATCCGCGGCGCTGCTCGCGCGGCGCACGGCTGGCTCGACCAGGCCGAGCCAGGTGAGCGGCCCGCAGAGCATGCGGCGGAGCAACGCGGCCGGCGAGACGCGCCCCCCGTAGCGCGACATCGCGGCGTCGTCGCCGCCGCGGCCGCGGCCGCGCGCCTGCAGGCTGCGCTCGAGGCGCGAGAGCAACGCGCCGAGATCGACCGAGTCCGCCCCCGCGCCGAGCAGCTCCTCGCACAACCGCCGGCGGCGCGCCTCGAGCGTCGGGTCGGACGAGATGTATTCGCGACGCACGAGCGAGAGCACGTCGGGATCGGCGAGCGATTCGTTCCACAGCGGCGTGCGCAGCCAGAAGTGGTGGAGGGAGCGCAGCAGCCGCTCCGGCTGCCAGAGTCGCAGCAAGTTCGGCCGGCTGA
>CAVPWJ010000046.1:0-9045 GCA_963708955.1 uncultured delta proteobacterium | reverse complement strand
GACCGGAAAGCGAACGCGGGGTCCGCAGGACTACGAAACGATCAAGAGGCTGGTGACCGACGTAGGCTTCATCCGCCGTGGCAGCGTGGTGCGGCGATTCATGCCCTGCGGCAAGCCGGGCTGCCGTTGTCAGGCCACGCCGCCCAGGCTGCACGGCCCGTACTATCAGTGGACGAGGAAGGTTCGCGGGAAGACGGTCACGGTCCGCCTGTCCCAGGAAGAAGCCGCATTGATGCAGGAGTGGATCGCAAACGGGCGCCGGCTCAACAAACTCGTCTCCCGGATGGAGACGCTCTCACTTCAGGTCACGGAACGCATGCTCCGGCAGGTACGGATATCATGATCGAGATGTGCGGAAAATAGGCTTAAGTTGTTCAAGCAGGCGAATAAATTTCTCGGGGGAAAGTGCGAAGTGTTCTACTCGGGTTCGGTGGCGCCGCCAAAATGAAGAAAGATCAACCGGTGGCCACCGTCCGCATCCTCGGGTGATCCAAACCATCGGACAAACACCGGTCCGAGATTCAGGCAGACAGCGATTCGTATTTCGGACATATGCCGATGCCTGAAGCCGGCGGACGGAATTATCATCCAAATCACACGGGCCCGATGGAAAATACCGTGCCGTCGGAAAAAACAGGGAGGTGTTGCCATGGTGACGATTCGCAGAACCGCATGGTTTTTTGTCCTCGCCATCGTGATGGCGGGGTGGATGGGCGTGTTGGGGACCTTCCGGGGAGTGGCAGAGGCAAGTGTGATCGCCTCCCACGGCGGCGCGGGCGATCTCCGGGCGGCGGAACTCGCCAGGGTGCAGACCGTCCTGGAGCAGAAGGTGGTCATGCAGAAACTTCTGGATTACGGCGTTTCCCCCGAGGAGGCGATGGCCAAGGTCCGATTGATGAGCGACAGCGACCTGCACCGGCTTGCCACCCTGGCCGACCGGGTGGCCGCGGGGGCGGACGGAGGAGTGGGGTGGCTGATCGGAGTGGCGGTCCTGATCATTCTGATCCTCGTCATCCTGATGCTCATGAACAAGCGGGTCGTTGTTCGCTGAAAAACGCTTTCCCCCTTCTCGGCGCCGTCCTGCTGACGGACGGCGCCATTTTTAATTACTGATGACACCGGGAATGTATTTGCCTGGGCCTTATGGAGTTGAAAATATTGGAAAGCATTACTTAATTGGTAATAATCCATTCTTGATATAATAAAAAAACAGTCGGCAAATGGCAGAAGAATACACCTGTGACTGGAGGTGTGGATGCCATCAAAATCGAAATCCCACCTCATCGCGGAGAATGCCACCTTGCGGGCGCGACTTGCATGCCTGGAAGACGATTTGGTCAATCGGCTCTCCGGCAATGAAGGGAAGCCGACAGAGAGTGACACCACCGAACGCAAACGGATCCAGGCGGCGCTGAATATCTCCGAAATTCGCTACCGGCGACTTTTCGAGACGGCAAAAGACGGGATTCTCATCCTGGAGGCGGACACGGGACGGATCACCGACGCAAATCCCTTCCTTCAGGAACTGCTGGGATATTCCCGCGCCGAATTGCTTGGCAAGAGGCTATGGGAAATCGGCCCCTTCAGGGATATCAAGGCTAGCCGGGGCGCTTTCAGGAGATTGCAGAGGAAGGAGTATATCCGTTACGACAACCTGCCGCTGGAAACCAAAGGACGCCAGCGCAGGTATGTGGAGTTCGTCAGCAATGTCTACCAGGAGAACGGCACGAAAGTGATCCAATGCAACATTCGCGACATCACCCCACGGCATCAGGTAGAGGTGGCCTTGGCCGACGCCAGCAAGGAGCTGGAAAAACGCGTGGATGAGCGGACGGCCGAGCTGTTGACGGCGAACAGGCTCATGAAAAAGATGCTCGACGAGGGAAAGCGGGCAGAGGAGAAGATCAGCAAATCCCGCGAGCGGTTGCGCAACCTCTCGGGGCGTCTGCAATCCCTGCTTGAGGAAGAGAGGTCGCGCATCTCGCGCGAAATCCACGATGAACTGGGACAGGCGTTGACGGCCATGAAAATGGACCTCTCGTTGATAAGAAGACGTTTGGTCTCAGACGGTTTTTCCGACCATTCCGCGAAAGTTCACGAAATCGAGCTGGGTGTAACCCGCATCATCCGGACGGTGCGAAAGATAGCGACCGATCTGAGGCCCGGGATACTGGATGAACTGGGTGTGATCGCCGCAATCAGATGGTTGGTGAAGAATTTCCAGAACCGGACAAGGATAAGCTGCAAAGTTACTGTACGGGAAGTGGCTAAGATATCCGACATCGTTTGCGCCACGGCGATCTTCCGCATCGTCCAAGAGGCTCTTACGAATGTCATGCGTCATGCCGCTGCGTCGCAGGTGAATGTGATCCTGGAGAAGAAGGACGATATTCTGTTCCTGGAGGTGAGAGACAACGGCATCGGGATCAAGGAGGAACGGATTTTCGACTCCAAGTCGCTTGGCCTGACCGGGATTCGGGAACGCGTCCTGTTGCTCGGCGGCGAAGCGGTAATCTCCGGAAAACCAGGCGAGGGGACCTCGGTACGAGTGACTCTTCCCATGGTGAAAGAAGGGGCGAACACGAATGCTTAGAATACTGATCGCGGATGATCATGAAATCGTACGAAAAGGATTGGGGAAGGTTCTTGTGGAGACCCTCCAGCCCATCAAGGTCGACGAGGCGAGTAACGGACAGGAAGTGCTGAGCAAGATCCTGAAGAGTGAATACAACCTGGTCGTGCTGGATCTCAAGATGCCTGGGAAGAGCGGTTTGGACGTATTGAAGGAGATCAAGCAGCACCGGCCGAAGCTGCCCGTCCTGATCCTCAGCATGCACCCGGAGGAACAATTCGCAGTACGGGCCATTCGCGCGGGCGCCTCCGGATACCTCACGAAGGAATGTGCGGGGGACGAACTGGTCGTTGCGATACGGAAAGCACTGAAAGGCGAGAGATACATCAGTGGCTCGCTCGCCCAGATCCTGGCGTGTGATCTGGATAGCGACTCGGAAAAGCCCCGCCACGAGATTCTTTCGGATCGCGAATACCAGGTGATGCTTATGGTCGCTTCCGGCAAAACCGTCGGTGCGATCGCCAAGGAATTGAGCCTGAGCGTAAAGACGATCAGTAGTTATCGGACCAACATCCTGCTGAAAACGAGGATGAAAAATAACGCAGAGATAACCCATTACGCCATAAAAAACAATTTGGTGGATTGATCCCCCCCTCCTTTCATAGGACAAACACCGGCCCGAAAATCAGACAAACCGCGGCTCGCATTTCAGACGGATTCCGATTTCGTCTCGCAAGCTTTCAAGAGATGCTGACAACCGGATATAATCCACGCCCCGACGGGATGGATTTTCGCCCCCTGTCCGTGCCGGAGCAAAGAGGATTCAAGAATGGCCACTCGATCTTCGCGTCCCGTTCTTCCTCCTGCGCCTGTCGATCTGGTGGCGGTCGCCGTTGGTGGTCGCCAGGTGATTCTGGCATGGACCGAATGCGGGACCGAGGCTGGCGGGCTCGGGTTTCGCATCGAGCGAGCAGACTGCCGCAGCCCTCGCAAGCAATTCATTGAGATCGGCAAGGTGGGGCCGCATGTCACAGCTTTCCGCGACGGGGCCGTCGAGCCTCGCACGACTTACCACTACCGTGTTCATGCATGGAACGCCTCCGACAACTCGCCGCCCTCCAACGCGGTGGAGGTGACGACGCCGCAGATCGAGATGGAACCGCGGGACGATAACCATTGATCTGCGCTGGAATCCCGCGACACCGTTCCCTCTATGGAGGATGCCTTGAACCATAGGACAAACACCGGTCGGAGAATCAGACAAACAGCGATTCGCGTTTCGGACGGATGCCGATGTCCAAGGCCGTCGAAAAGGAGCAGGATGATCTTGTACGCCGGGGATGAACGTCGCCGGATCACGACTGGGGGGGGTGAAAAATGCTCTGGACCATAGCGGTCATTCTGCTTGTCCTCTGGGCGCTGGGTTTGGTCACCTCCTACACGATGGGCGGGTTCATTCACGTTCTCCTGGTCATCGCGATCGTGGTGGTACTGATCCGTGTCATTCAGGGACGAAAGGTACTGTAGCGCACGTGGGATGCATCTCCGCGGCCGGATCCTGCAGGAAGGAGACGAGATGAGCGGAAACAAGATCCTGGCCATCGTACTGATCGTGCTCGGCCTCCTGGGGGTGCTGTACGGAAAGTTCAGCTACACCAAGGAGACCCACGAAGCCAAACTGGGCCCGATCGAGATGTCGGTCAAGGAAAAGCAGACGGTCAACGTCCCTGCCTGGGCAGGCGTGGCGGCGATCGCGGCCGGCGCGGCGCTGCTTCTTGTACGCAAGAAGAGTTAAGAGTTAAAGAGGAGAAGATGAAAAGGATATTGCTGGTCATACCATTCGGAGTGTTCCTGCTCGTGGGGTGCGCGGTGACGACCGGATACCATGGAGAGGCCGTAATCGTCCCGGCTCTTCCGTCGATCGTGGTGTTGGAAGATGAACCTTACTACTTCCAGGGCGGTTATCACTACTACTACCGGGACGATAGCTGGTTCTACTCGAGCTCGAGGAGCGGATCCTGGGTCGAACTGCCAAGGGATCGCTATCCGAGAGAGGTCAGGTTTAAGGGCAGGGGCGATGAAAGAGGCAGAGGTGACGAAAGAGACAGGGGTGACGAAAGAGGCAGGGGTGAGAAGCGTGGGCACGACGATCGCGATAGAAATTAAAGAACGCCGGCACTAGTTCTGAGATCTTCGTAATCCGGGCAAGGGGGCGGGGGTTTCGCCGCCCTTGCCCTAACCCAAGACGAGAGGAGAGAGCGTCATGGTAAAAAGACACCGCATCTTGAGTTTCCTGGTCTGCGTCGTGTTGGTCACCGCTTTCCTGGGGTGCGCATCCACGCAAAAACGCGAGGGGACCGGCGAGTATCTCGATGACTCGGCGATCACGACCAAGGTGAAGGCCGCGATTTTCAACGAACCCTCCCTGAAAGTGTTCCAGATCAATGTCGAGACGTTCAAGGGGGAAGTCCAGTTGAGCGGTTTCGTCGATTCGTCCCAGAGCGTGAGCAAGGCGGGAGAGGTAGCCCGCGGCGTGAAGGGTGTCAAATCGGTGAAAAACAACCTGATTGTGAAATAGCGGCGGTTCCCGTTGAAAATTCGATAGAAGGCCATCCCCCGGACGGTAGGGCCGTCCGGGGGATGGTTTGTTTCCATAACAGCCGGCCTTGATTGCCGGGATAAAAGCGGTTGGCTTCAGGGAACGATCGGTTCGTAGTGGAGTCCCGGGATCGGTACCGTTTCTTCGACGATCAGTGGTACCGGCAATAACGCACGGGGCCCCGCGGAGTTTATTTCCAGGCGGACGGTGAAGGCCGGGATGAATTCCCGTTTCCCGGTCTCCTCCCGCCGCCAGTTGGTCTCGGGGACCAGCTCCAGGAAGAGCCACGGCCTGAAGATGTTCCGGCGATATTTGCCGGAGACCTTGTAATTGTTCGCGACCAGATTGAATCGGTCCGCGAGCAGACTGGGTCGCGTGGCCCCGTTTGCACCGATGGCAACGGCGATCGCGGTGACGGGGAACAGGATTCGGGAGAGGGAAACCTCCGATCCCCACAGGAACCCCGACCTTTTCTTGTAGAAGGTCGCCGTTTTTCGACTGTGTCACCAGCGGGCCTTTGCGAAGATCAATCCATATCCGGGGCATTCGGGATCGCACCTTTTTCAATCGGAAGAATCACCCTTACCAAGGTTCCCCCGCCCGGTTTCCCGGAGATCAGGGCTTCACCTCCCAGCAGCAGGACGCGTTCTCTTATCCCGATGAGGCCAAGCGACTTGGGGTCGAAAATTTTTCCTTCCATGATCCCGATCCCGTTGTCTCTCACATCTACGATCAGGGTATCGCCCTTCCTCACCAGGCTCACTTTCACCTTCGACGCCGCGGAATAGCGCAAGACATTCGTCAGGGCCTCCTGGACGATCCGGAAGATCGCCGTGGAGAGGGCGGGATCGGATATCTGATCCGCGCCTCGTCCGGAAACTTCGCAGATTATCCCTGCCCTCCTCTGGAAATCCTTCGCTACCCATTCGATTGCGGCCACAATGCCGAGTTCATCCAGTATCCCGGGCCTCAGCTCGGTCGCGATCTTTCGCACCGTCCGGATGATGCGGCTTACAGCCAGTTCGGCCTCGTGAACTTTCCCGGACTGCTCGACAAGTCTCTCGGAGAGGATTTTTCTTCTTATCAACGAGAGGTCCAATTTCAAGGCCGCCAGCGACTGTCCAAGCTCGTCGTGGATCTCGCGCGAAATGCGCGTCCTCTCCTCCTCGAGCAGGGATTGCAGACGCCCCGAGAAGCTGCGCAGCGTCTCGCGGGATCGCCTGAGCCCCTCCTCCGCGCGCTTACGATCGGTGATGTCCGTGACGACCATGCAATGGGCAGGCGGATCGCTATCCGGCAACGCGCTGAGGGAGAGGAGCGCGGGAACTCTTCCGCGCGGGGATTCGAACGACACCTCGCTCCGGGTCCCCGCGGCTATTGCGCCCGACAACGAATCCCGAAGAACCTCTCCATCGGAGGAAGACAGGTATCGAAAGATCCTACTTCCGATGACCTGCTCAAGCGGGGCTCCGACGATGTTGGAAAATCCCAGGTTCGCGTAGAGGATCAGGCCCCCTTGGGTGAGGGTCACGGCCCCTTCCCCCATGTCCTCGAGGAAGATCCGGTACGCGTGGTCGGCGCCTTGGAGGGTAAAGACCTGGTTCCCCGCCGGTCCCGCGACAATGACCGCGTCGACCTCGCCCCTGTGGATCGCCGAAAGCGTCCCCTCGGCTTCCTCGAGCCGTGCGGAGAGCTCCGCGACCCGGTGGCGCGAGGCCGCCGCCCCGGTCCCCCTTCCCCTGAGATCCCTGGACGGTCGGCCCACCTTCACCTCCGCGACGTGCGCCCTCTTTTTCACCGGATCCTGATATCGAGGCCGACGAGGACCTTGCCCTTGTCCGACATGTCGCCGATGAGCTTGCGCATCGGGAGGGGAAGCTTCTTGACCAGCGTCGGGGCGGCGACGATCTGCTCCCCCTTCGCGAGGGTCGGCCTCCGATAGACGTCGATCACGTTGAGGTCGTACTGACCGGCCAGGTGCTCCTCGCAGATCTTCTTGAGGTTCGAGATGGCCCGCGCCGAATTGGGGGTCATGCCCGCGACGTAAAGGCGAAGCACGTATTTCCTCCCGCCCAGGCGGGAGACGCCCTTCTCGAACTGTTCCGTCGTCTCCGCTTTCTTCTTCCCGCGACCCTTCCGGAGGGAGGATGGAGTGGGCTTCGGTTCCATCTCGATCTCCTTTCCCGTCAGGGGGCGGGGCGTATGTCCAGGCCCACGAGGACGCGGAGCGTGTCGGAAAGGTCCCCGATGATCTTCTTGATCGGCTCCGGCAACTTCCTCACCAGCGTCGGGATGGCCAGGATCTGGTCGCCTTGGGCAAGCTGGGGATTCTTGACCAGATCGACCACCTCGATCCGGTACCTGCCCGCCAGGTGCTCATCGCAGATCTTCTTCAGGTTCGCGAAGGCCGCGAGCGACCTGCTCGTCTGCCCGGCCACGTAGAGACGAAGCTCGAACTGCGCTTCCGCCGGCGTCCTCCCCGCGACCTTTTTCCGCGCCGTCGCTCCCTTTCGGGTCTTCCCCGCGCCCGGACTCATCCTCTCCCCCTTTGAATGGCAGGTTTTTTCGCGTTCCCACCCGCCCGGACTGGATCGGCACGGCGGGCCCGCCCAAGCGCGCTTCGTGTCTTCCTGGCCGCCTCCTGCCGGTTCGTCTCCGTCCTGAGAAATTCCTTGAAATCCTCCGCTTCCGCCACGAACCCTGTCTCGATGGAGGCGACCTTCGCCGCCGTCTCCCGGCGCTTCAGCTCAAGCAGCCGTTTCTTCCGGTCGAGATCCACGCGCCCTTGCCGCTCTTCCTCCATCCTCTGCCGCTCCATGGCGACCCGGGCCGACCCCATCAGGAGCTCGCCCGAGGAGACCGGCACGTCCAGGAGATCGATCCCGCGGTTGGAGAGGAGGAACTCCCGGATCTGGTTGGAGTGGGCCATCCCGCGCGACTTGAGAATGAACAGCCCGCGATTGTGCTCTCCGCTCTTCTCGATATCCTCCAGTTGGAGCCATGTGTCCATGAGCGATGAAATCCCCACGCCGGAACTCTCCTCGAAGGACCCCTTGGTCACGAGGCTTGTGAAGAAGGTCGTGACGCCGTTCGACTTGAAGTGGTCGATCAGGCGGGAAAGCATCGCCTTGACGTCGACCTGGTTGCCCGCTTCGGCCAGGTTCGAGATCGGGTCGATGACGACGACCTTCGGCCTGAACTCGTCGCTCATCCGGTGAATCGTCAGGATGTGCGTCTCAAGACCCGCGACCGTAGGGCGTCCCGCGTGCACGCGAAGAAGCCCTTTTGCGGCCCACGCCCCCAGGTCGATCCCGATCGAACGCATGTTCCGGAAGATCTGCTCCCTGCCCTCCTCGAAGGCGATGTAGATGCACCGCTCCCCGCGCCGGCAGGCGGCGTCCGCGAACGTCGACGCGATGCTCGTCTTTCCCGTCCCCGGCGTCCCGGTGACAAGGATGGAGCAATACGTGGATCAAGAGCTTTCCGTTTCAGTGGCCAACGCGGGTCTCCTCCTCCACGACGGTGCTGTAATCGTAGACCGGGCCGGTCACCACGGGCATCTCCTCGAAGTTGTGGGTGGGCGGGGGCGAGGCCGTTTTCCACTCCAGGCCCGTCGCTTTCCACGGGTTGGCGCCGGCTATCTTGCCATAGCGCAGCGACCAGATGAAGTAGACGATCGGCATGATGTACCCCACGGCCAGCACGGAAGCGCCCGCCGTCGAGAGCACGTTCAACACCTGGAACTCTTCCGGATAGACGTGGTAGCGGCGCGGCATCCCCAGGTAGCCCAGGATGAACTGCGGGAAAAAGGTCAGGTTGAAGCCCAGGAAAATAATCAGCGCGGATAATTTCGCGAAGCCTTCCGGGTACATGG
>CAVPWJ010000045.1:0-11739 GCA_963708955.1 uncultured delta proteobacterium | reverse complement strand
TCCCGTACGGATTCGATGCCCTGGAACCCGCGATCGACAAGGAAACGATGCAGATCCACCACGGCAAGCACCACGCCGCTTACGTCGCGGGCCTTAACAAGGCCGTCGCAGGCACCGAACACGCCAAGAAGTGGATCGAGGCACTCCTCAAGGGCCTCTCAAGCCTCCCCGCCGAAATCCAGACCCCCGTCCCGCAACGCCGGAGGCGGTCACCACAATCACTGGTTTGGACCTCCATGAAGAACGGCGGCGGCGGCGAACCCGGCGGCAAGCTCGGCGACGCCATCAAGGGCGCCTTCACCTCCTTCGACGCGTTCAAGACCGCGTTCAGCGAAAAGGCCGTCAAGCACTTTGGAAGCGGATGGGCGTGGCTGGTCGCGAAGGACGGGAAACTCAAGCTCATGTCCCTTCCCAACGAGGATTCCCCGCTCTCCGGCGGCGCGACGCCGATCCTCGGCCTCGAGATCTGGGAGAATGCCTACTACCTCAAGTACCAGAACAAGCGCGCCGATTACGTGAACGCGTGGTGGAGCATCGTGACGCCTGGCGGAACCAGCATCAGCTCCGGCGGCAGCGTCGGGATCGCGCTCCACGGCACCTCGCCGAAATAGGCGAGGAAGATCTTGGTGAACACGCCGGCGCGCTCCAGACCGCCGCGCTCGTGAACGAAGCGCCGCGCGAGGCGCAGCGCCGGCTCGTCGGCGTCGATGCCGCGGAGACGCATCGCCGTGTACGCTTCGACCGTCACGCCGAGATGGCCGGCGCCCTTTGCGAACAACGGCCAGCCGCCCTCCGCCTGCTGGGTGTCGCGCAGATGCTCGATCAGGCGGCGCTCGACGTCCGGCCGCTCCCGCCGCATGAAGCGGTTGAAGAAGACGTACTGCGCGTCCATCGTCACGTTGGCTTCGAGCGGCGCGTGCCAGTAGCCCCGCGGCGACTGCAGCGAGAGGAAACGGCTCTGCGCGCGCTCGATCGCGCGCGCGAGCCCGGCGGCGAGATCCGCTCCGCCGTTCGGCTCGGCGCGACGCTCAGGCGCTTCGGCGGCTCGTCCTTGCATCCTCGACATCCTCGGCGGCTGGCGATCCGATGCGGGTGGGGAAGGCCTCGAAGCCCGCCGCGCGCAGCGACGCGGCGACCTCGCCGGCGCGGCCGGGAGCGAGCGCCACGATCGCGCCACCGCCGCCCGCTCCCGACAGCTTGGCGCCGAGCGCTCCCGCGCCGCGCGCGACGCCGACCATCCGTTCGAGCGTCGGCGTCGATACGCCGAAGGCGTTCAGCAGGCCCTGCGCGGCGTCCATCAGCTCGCCGAGATCCGGCCAGTCGCCGCGCTCGAGCGCGCCGCGGCCGGCCCGCGTCAGCTCGCCGGCCAAGCGGAAAAACTGCCCGTAGAGCTCGGGCCGCCGGGCGTGGCGCTCGCGCAGGCGCCCGACCGGCCCGGCGGTGCTGCGCGGCTCGTCGCTGAGCGCGACGACGACGTCGAGCGCCTCCGCGGGGCGCAGGCGCTCGATGCGCGGAGGGGTCGAGCGCTCGAACCAGATCACTCCGCCCGACGCCGACGCGGCGACATCCACGCCCGACGCCGTGCCGTGGAACACGTCCTCGACACGGCTCGCGCGGCGGCGGGCTTCGTCGGCCGAGATCGCTTCACCGACGAGCGACGCGAGCGCGCGCACCAGCGCCAGGCTGAGCGCGGCCGAGCTGCCGAGGCCGCGGGCCGGCGGGATCTCGGAGCGGATCTCGACCCGCAGGAGCCGCGGATCAAGCCCGAGATCGCCGGCGGCGAGCTCCACCGCGCGTTCGAGCTTGGCGTCGGCGAGGGGCGCGCAGCGCTCGCCGCGCCCAAGGTGAATCTCCAAGCGCCTCTCGATGGCGGCGGCGATCGCCGGCTCGCCGAACACGACGCTGTGCTCGCCGAGCAGGATCACCTTCCCCGGCGCGCTGCCCTCCCCAGAAGCGTTCATGCGCTGAGACGCGAGGCGTCGCGGGCGCCGTTGCCGCGGGGCAGCGCCGCGCCGCGGTCGTGCAGCTCCATGTGGCCGCGCTGGATGCCCTCGGTGGCCAGCGCGCGCAGCGCCGCGAAGTTTTGGCCGAGGCCGACCGCCGCCATCACCGCCGCCAGCTCCCGCGCGCTCTCGATACCGAGCACGCGCAGCGCGAGCTGGGCGCGACGGTTGATGCGGATGCGATCGCCGACCGTGCCGACCGCCAGCGGCAGCTCGACGAAGCCCTCGAGCGCTCCGCCCTCGACCTTCCACAGCGCGAGCGGGCCATACTGGCCGCCGCGCGCCGCGTAGGCGTGCGCGCCCGCTTCGATCGCGCGCCAGTCGTTACCCGTGGCGATCGCCACGGAGTCGATGCCGTTCATCACTCCCTTGTTGTGCGTGGCCGCGCGGTGCGGGCTCGCCGCCGCGAAGCTCGACGCGCTCGCGATGCGCCGCGCGACGGTCTCGCCGGACATGCCGGCGGCGGCCAACAGATCGACCGGGATCACCGCCTTGGCGCGCGCCAGCCGCCGGTCGGAGAGGTTCGAGAGGATGCGCAGGTTGATGCTGCCGCCGGTGATCCCCACCACCTCGCAGGCGAGACCCTCCATCAGCGTGTTGATGGCGTTGGCGCCCATCGCGTCGCCGACGTCGGCGATCACGTGCACGGCGAGCGACCCGTCGGCGACGGCGTCGACCTCGATCTCGCGCGCTCCGCCGCCGCGCGCCACCATGCGCGGCTGCAGGCGGCGGGCCATTTCCAAAAGCCGCGGGCTCTCGGCGCGCAGTCGCGCCACCGCCGTCGCGAGGTCGGGCACGTCGATGATCTGCAACTGGCCAATCATCAGCGGCTCGTCGGCTCCGGCGGTGAAGCCGCCGCCCTCGCGCACCAGGCGCGCGGCGTTCGAGGCGGCGGCGACCACCGACGGCTCCTCGGTCACCATCGGCACCAGGTAATCGCGGCCGTTGATCAGGAAGTTCGCGGCCACGCCGAGCGGCAGGCCGAAGACGCCGACCGCGTTCTCGATCATGGTATCGGCGGTGTCGAGATCGAGCGACTCGGCGCACTCCAGCAGCCGCCGCTCGGCCTCCGACAAGCCCACCGTGTCGGCGAGCAGCCCGACCCGCTGGTCGCGGGACAGGCGATGGAATCCCGGCAATCGTGAGGTCATGATCTTCACTCTTTCTGCGCCCAGCGCTCGAGGCGCGGGCCGAGAACGACCGGCTGGCGGCGGAGGTCGGCGAGCGCGCGCGAGCCGGTCAACACCATTGCCACGCGCAGGCCTTCGATCGTCTGCTCGAGGAACGACGCGGCGGCCTCCAGACCGCCGGAGCGATACGCGCGGAAGACCGGCAGCGCGAAGCCGCAGATCTCCGCGCCGAGCGCGAGTGCCTTGGCCGCGTCGAGGGCGTTGCGGATGCCGCCGCTGGCGATGCGCACGAGCCCGGTGTTGCGCAACTGCACGAGCGACGCCGCGGTCGGGATCCCCCAGTCGCGGAAGAGATCGCCGAGCGAATGGCTACGCGCGTCGCCGCGCAGGTCCTCGACTCGCACCCACGAGGTGCCGCCCGCTCCCGAGACGTCGACGTAACGCACGCCGGCCTCCTCGAGCTGGCGTCCGACCTTCGCCGAGATGCCGCAGCCGGTCTCCTTGACGATCAGCGGCACGGCGATCTCGGCCGCGATCCGGCGCAGCGCGCCGAGACCGCCCGAGAACCTGCGGTCGCCTTCCTTCTGGACGAGCTCCTGGGCGGGATTCAGATGCAGGCACAGCGCGTCGGCGCCGACCCCCTCGACCAGGCGAACGATCTCCGGCGTCGGCGTCTCGGCCGCCTGGTTGAGCCCGAGGTTGGCGAGCACCAGCGTGGTCGGCGCCTCGCGGCGCACCGAGTAGGTGGCGGCGAGCTCCGGCCGGCGCAGCATCGCCCGCTGGCTTCCCAGCCCGAAGCCGATGCCGAACTTCTCCGCCAGGCGCGCGAGGTCGCGGTTCACCACCGCGGCGTCGGGGGTGCCCCCGGTCATGCCGGTGATGAGGAACGGCGCGCGCAGCTTCCGCCCGAAGAGCTCGACCGACAGATCGGCCGCGGCGAGATCGACCTCGGAGAGCGAGTCGTGGACGAACTCGACTTCTTCGAAGAGCGTCGTCTTGTCGCGGTGCTCGACGTCGGCGCTCGCGCAAAGGTCGAGGTGCGATCGCTTCCGCCGCTCGATGGTCACGTCACGCATGGGCTTCCTCGCGACGAACCCCCCGCGTGTCGATCGACACCGCCAGCGGCTCGGCCCGTCGTCGCCGCCACTCTTCCTCGAGCACCGCCCGATCGGCGCCATCGAACGCCAGCGCGATCGCGCAGTCGCCGCCGACGGCGCCTGAGCCCTTGGCGGCCCAACCGCGGCACCGCGCGGCCGCCACCAACTCGGCAATGCGGCGCGCGCCGCCTTCTCCCCCGCCCATCTCCGCGAGCACCTCCCCATAGGCGTCGATCTCGCGCTGCATCGACGAGCGCTCGCCCGCGCCGAGCGCGCGCCAAAATCGATCGAGGATCGCGCGCAAGCGCCCGAGCACCGCGGGAGCCTCGAACGCCTCGATGGCCCGCGCCGTGTCGCTCGGCACGCCGCTCCACGCCGCGGCCCATCGGGTGTCGGGCGGCAGCGCCGCCGGCACGATTCGCGCGCCGCCCTCGGCGAGCGCGTAATCGAGCCATCCGCCGTACACCGACGCCGCGACGTCGGCGCCGCTGCCGCGACCGCGCTGGTGCGCGCGGTGGACGGCGAGGGCCGCGGCGAACAAGCGCCGGCGAGTGTCCACACCGTCGAGGTCGTGCCCTGCCGCCACCGCCAGCGCGCCGAGGATCGCCACCACGCTGGCGGCGCTGCCGCCGAGACCGCGCTTGTCGCTGGAGGCGGCGTGCGCGCCGCGAACGTGAAGCGAGAGCGGCCTGCCGACGCCGAATTCTCCGCGCCCGACCTCGATCGCCGCGGCGAGCAGCTTCCCCCCGCCCTCCCCCGCGACGTCGTCCACGCGCCCCTCCACTCCGAGGTCAGGCGCCGAGAGCCACCAATCGGATGCCGGCTCGACGCGGCAGCGGATGCCGGCGTCGAGCGCCGCCACCAGCGCGCGGGCGCCGTGCAGCACGGCGTATTCGCCGATCACGAAGAGCTTCCCGGGCGCAAAGACTTCGATCGCGCTCACCACGCCGCCGCCCGGCGCACCGCCGGCTCGGCGCCGATCTCCGCCCACGGCGGCGGCCGCTCGACGAGGCGCGGCGGATCTCCCGGCCGCGAGGCGATTACGCGCAGCACGCCGGGCACGGCGGCGAGCGCCGCCCGCACCGCCTCCGCCGCGTCGGCCGCGCAGAGCACCTTCACCTGCGGGCCGGCGTCGATCGTGAAGTAGGCGGGCGTGCCGCGCTCGCGGAGCTGCCATACGCGCCGCATGACGGCCAGCGTGGCCGGCTCCCAGTAGAGGAGCGGCGGGTCCGAGGCTATCGCCGCCGCGTGCATGCGCAGACAGTTGCGCTCGGCGACCTCGCCGAGCGCGGCGAGGTCGCGGCGAAGGATCGCCGCGCGCGCAAGCGGGAGATCCGCCGCGCCCGACTCGATCCAAGCCGGATAGTACGGCGACGTCGCGGCCGTGCGCTTCATTCCCTCGCTCGATCCCACCGCCTTCGGCTGCTCCGACGTGACCGCCACGAGGATCGGCAGCGCCCAGTGATCCTTGTCGGCCACCGGCTCGACGACGCTGCCAGCGCCCTGCGGCCGCCATTCGACGAATCCGCCGTACACCGAGCGGCAGGCCGAGCCCGAGCCCAGGCGAGCCACTTCGGCGAGCTCGGCGTCGTCGATCTCGACTCCTGCGGCCGTCACCGCCGCCTTGGCGAGCGCAGCGAAGGTCGACGCCGAGGAGGCGAGACCCGCGGCCACCGGGAAATTCGAGGCCAACACCACGCGGGCGTGCGAGCCGATGCGGAAACGCGCGCGGAAGCGGTCGAGAAAGGCGCGAACCTTCGCGGCCGCGGCCGTGGGTAGGCCGTCGATTCGATCTTCGCGGAGACCCGCGTCGATCTCGATTCCCGCCAGCGTGGCAAGCGAACCGAGGGTTACCGACAAGCTGGGGCCGGCCGGGTGCTTGGCCGCTTCGTCGGCCTTTCCCCAATACTTGACCAATGCGAGGTTCGGGTTGGCGAGCGCCCAGATCATGCTACAAACCGCTCGGTTAGCGACCCAGCCTCGATACTAACCTATCGGACAGTTGTCAACCGGCGAGGGAAAAGGGAACGGGGTCAGGTTACATTTTTCCCATCAAGAAGAGCCGCGTGCTCCGGATAGGAAAAATGTAACCTGACCCCGTTTTCACCGTTTTCAGCGGGTGGATCGCTTGCGCGCCGGCCGGGCGCGCGGCGGCACCGGCTGGCGGCCGCGCAGCAGCGAGACGATCGCGCGCAGCCCGAGCAGGTAGCTGTCCGCGCCGAAGCCGAGGATCTGTCCTTCGACGACGTCGGCCAGGTACGAGTGGTGGCGGAAGCGCTCGCGCTTGTGCACGTTCGAGAGGTGCACCTCGACGACCGGCAGGCCGCAGGCGAGCACCGCGTCGCGCAGCGCGATCGAGGTGTGGGTGTAGGCGCCGGCGTTCAGCACCACGCCGTCGAACTGGCCCGCCGCCTGCTGGACGCGCGTGACGAGCTCGCCCTCGGCGTTCGATTGCTGGCTGGCGATCTCCACGCCGAGCTCGGCGGCGAGAGCGCGCGCCGCGGCGACGACATCGTCGAGCGTCTGGCGGCCGTAGACCGCCGGCTCGCGCTTACCGAGCATGTTCAGGTTCGGGCCGTGGAGGAGGAGGATGCGTTCCATCCGGTTCTACAGAAACGAAGGGCCGGTCGAGCCGGCCCTTCGTTGTGGAGTTCAAGCTATCCCTCCCGCATCAGGGAGGAGGAGCAGAGCAAGAGCCGCCCGTGCAGACGTTACCGCCGCCGCACTCCCCGTTCACTGAGCATGGGTCGCCAAGATCTCCGAGGCACACGGGCCCGGCACCGCCGCAGAATCCGCTCGAGCACTCGGCGCCGGTACTGCACGGCTGCCCGACGGCCTTGGCGCCGGAAGCAGTCGCGATGCAGGCTCCACCGTCGCAGGTTCCGGATACGCACTCCTCATTCGCGCAGCACACTGCGCCGGTCCCGGCCTTCTGCGTGCACGTCGACTCCCCCGGGAAGCAGGTGTCGTTGAAGCTGCAGAATAGATTCGAGTTGCAGTCCGCAGAACTAGCACACGGCGAGTTGACGTTCCCAGGGTTCTGCGTGACGCCGGGCGCCCCTACGAAGCTGATCGTGCGCCGGGCTTGCAGCCCGAACCCCGCTGGAGCGGTCGCCACCAACTGAAAGCTCCCCGCAAGCGTACCCGCGCGGAACTGACCGGAGACGAGGCCGTTTCCGTCGGTCAAGCCGCAGGCGTTGGTTGGCTCGAGGATCGTTGCTACGGATGGATTCTCAAACGCAAAGCAGATACGCACCCCCGGCAACGGCACACTGCTGCCGTCGACGAGCTGGGCGCGGAAGCCTCCTACCGACTGTCCGTTGGCCGAGATCGAATTCTGCGCGCTCAAGCTGAGACAGTTGCCGCCGCCGTTCGGCCCTTCCGGAGAGCACGACTGGCTGACGAACTGGCCGAACGCCGCTGCGAAATTGACCCCGCCGCCGGTGCTTCCACACGAAGAGTAGAACGCGATCAGCCCGGCGCCGAGGCCGACCGCTGCCAGAGGCAGCACAACGCCGAATGACTTTCTCATGTCTTCCTCTCCGTCCCCTTACGTCCCCGTTCAGCCTTCCCCTGCAATCGACTCTCCAGGCGTCGGCGTTGGGACCGCGCATCCACCACTCTGGGCGCTGAACTCAACCTGATAGGTCACTCGATTGGTACGAACGACATCGCCTGAATCGGTCGTGCCCACCGCCGTAGCGGAAGCCACCATGGAAAAAGGAGGATCGGGAAGTCGGCTCGAGTTGTCGTTGAGAAACTTAAAGATGCGCTGGCTCACGATGATGACCTGCCGAAACGCAGTCGATGGATTCTGCGGCTCTTGCTCGCTCGACGGCCCAAGCCGGACAGACAGGGCGAAGACGTCGTTCGGGATCGCCAGCGAAGCGCCGTTCACGCGGTAGGAGAGATCCACGCGGTCGAGGTTGATCCCCTGCACCATGACGTTCTGCAGCCCGAGGAATCCGCCGTCGATCCTGCCATCACCGTCCTCGTCGGTCGGAACTACCGTATTGTCGTTGAGCGAGGCACAGCGATTTGTGTCACTCGCAGTACCCGTGTCATCGGTGAAGAATCCCAATGCACGGAAGGAGATGCCCTGGTCGTTCGAAGTCCCGCAGCCGCTCCACACGGCCATGACGGCAACTACAGAGAGAAGCGCGACACTCCCGAAGATCCTACCCTTGCCCATTAGTCTTCCTCCTTCTGCCTTCGGGTCGATCGCACTCTATGGGGTTTTCCGCGAGCCAGTCAAGGATATCGGGGGTCGTTCCCGTGTCACTTCATCGTGAACGTGAAGCGGACCTCCTGCAGCTCGCCATCCTTTAGGTCGACGCCCATCGTTTGTGTGGGAAAGTCCTCTAGCTCCGCCGTGACCTCATAGTGGCCCGACGGGAGCTGGCCAACGGTGATCGGCGTCCGTCCCTTCGGGTCGCCGTTCAGCTTGATCGTCACGCCGGGAGGCTGGCTGACCACTCGCAGCGAGTTCACGGTGCCCGGCAGCGTCACCCGCATCGTGTAGTCGGACTCGGCTTCGAGCTTGGTGGTCTTGCGGTAGGTGTTGTAGCCCGGCTTGCGGATCTCGAGGTCGTAGCTCCCGGGGTCGAGGTCGGTGATGCGCACCGGCGTTCGGCCCTTCGACTCTCCGGCGACGAACACCTCGGCCCCCGGTGGATCGGAGATCACGTCGATGGTCGGCTTGCCGGCGGCGGCCGGCGGCGGCGCTGCCGGCTCGGCCGCCACGGGCGGCGCCGGCGCCGGCGCGGGCACCAAGGTCGGCGCGATCTTGGGCGTCGGCTTCGGCGCGGCGGTCGGCTTGGCGCGCACCGCGGTCGGCTCCACGCGCGGAGCCTCGGTCGGCTCGGGGGGAGGCGTCGGCCGCGGCGCCTGGGTCGGCTCGGCCGGCGGCGAAGTCGGCGCCAGGGCGGGCGTCGCCTCCACCAGCGGAGCCTTGGCCTCCTGCGGGCCGAAGCGGTGGTACGCGATCGCCGCGAACAGCGCGGCGAGCAGCGCCACCACGGCGAACACGGCGAACGCCGGCCAGATCGGCTTGGCCGATGACTTGCGCGGCGCCAGGTCGCGAAAGCCGTCGAGCTCGCCGCTGTCGAACGACCCGGGCTCGGGAGGATCCACGGGCCGCGGCGCGGCGGCCGGCGGCGGCCGCCGCGCCGACTCGGGAGCGAACGCTCGGCGCAGGTTCGCGGCGAAGGTCTTCACGTCCGGCGTGCGCTTCGCCGGATCCTTGGCGAGCGCTTCGGCGATCACGCGGTCGAGCTGCGGCGGCAAGCTCGGGTCGATGGCGCTCGGCGCCTCGGGATCCGCGTTCATGATCTGGTAGAGCACCTGGGTCCAGCCCTCGCCGGAGAACGGCGGCCGGCCGGTGAGGATCTCGTAGGACAGGATCGCCAGCGCGAACACGTCGGTGCGAGCGTCGACCGAGCGCCCGTCGATCTGCTCGGGCGCCATGTAGCTCGGCGTGCCGACCGGAGTGGTCGTCGCGGCGGTGCCCGTGTTCATCAGCTTGGCGACGCCGAAGTCGGCAATCCTGGCGCGGCCGTCGGAGAGCAGGATGTTGGCGGGCTTCAAGTCGCGGTGCACGACGCCGTGAGCGTGCGCGTACGACAAGCCTTCGGCGATCTCGAGCAGGATGCGCAGCGCCTCGTCGGCCGGCAGCTTGCCGCGGCGGTGGATCTCGGCGCCGAGCGTCGGCCCGTCGACGAACTCCATGGCGAGGAACGGCACCCCCTCCTCGAGCCCGCCGTCGAGGACGACGACGACGTTGGGGTGGACGAGCTTGCTGGCGGTGCGCACCTCGCGCTCGAAGCGCCGCTTCACGTCGTCGGTGATCGGCACGTCTTGGCGGTACGTCTTGACCGCGACGGTGCGATCGAGAAACGCGTCGTGCGCCTTGTAGACGACCCCCATGGCGCCGTGGCCGAGCACTTCGAGCAGCTCGTAGCGGCCGAGCCGGCGCGGCTCTCCGGCGCTCATCGCTCGAGCCTCAAGGCGCTCACCGGGTCGAGCGCGGCGGCGTACGCGGCCGGGTGGAGCGTCGCCAGCACGGCGACGCCCAAGGCGATCGCCACGGCGAGGGCGCCCTGCGGCGGCGACAGCATCCACGGCCAGCCGCCGACGAGCGCGGCCGCGCCCGAGCCGGCGATGCCGACGACGACCCCCGCGGCGGCTCCCGCGAGCGCCAGCAGGCAGCCCTCGAGCAGGAACTGGGCGAGCACCTCGCCTTGCCGCGCGCCGACGGCGCGGCGGATGGCGATCTCGCGCGTGCGGCTGCGCACGTTCTGCCACGCAACGCTCGTCATGCCGACGCCGCCCAAGAGGAACGCCGCCAGCGCCACCAGGAAGAGCAACTGGTTCAGCAGGCCGCGGGTCGCGCGTTGCTCGGCGAGCAGGCGCGCCGCGGTCGACACCTCGAAGTGCTGCCGTCCCTCGTGCCGTCGCTCGAGCGCGCGCTCGACGACCGGCGCCGCCGCCTCGGGATCGACGCGGGTGTCGATCCCGAGCCAGGCCTCGGCCAGCGCCTGGCGATGGAAGGCGTCGGCCGCAAACGTGCTGGTAATCGGCAGGTACACGTCTCTCCCCTCATCTGCATCCGCGCCCGCCGACCTGCCTTGCCCGAAGCTCGCCGGCGCGAGCACGCCGACCACCCGGTACCAGTTTCCGCCGATCTTGACGAGAGCGGCGTAGGCCTCTGCGGCGAAGACCAGGCGGCGCGCCGCGGTCGCGCCGAGCACGCAAACGGCGTCGCCGCGGGCGACCTCGGCCGCGGTGAACGCCCGCCCGCGCTGGAAGCGCAGGCGGCGCAGCGCGAAGAACTCCGCGGTCGTGCCGACCACGCCGACCGACACTCGCTCCGTCGGCAACAGCACGCTGGATTCGACCCGACGCACCGGCGCGAGCGCGCGCACGAAGCCGAGCTCGGCACGCAGCGCTTCGGCGTCGCCGTAGTCGAGCGCGGGCGGCGCGCCGCGCGGCGCCTGACCGACCGGGCGCACCGCCACCAGATCCGTGCCGAGCGCCTCCAGCCGGCGAAGGATCTCCACGCGCGCGCCTCCGGTGATGGCGAACAGCGCGACGGCGGCCGCGGTGCCGGCGGCGAAACCCGCCGCGGTCCACAGCGAACGGGCGCGATGCAAGCGGATGCCGCGCAGCGCGTCGCGGACCAGGTCGTCGAGCTTCACGCCGCGTTTTCTCCGTCTGGATGCAGCTTCCCGGCGGCCATTCGGTAGCGGCGCTCGGTCGTGGCCGCGACCCGCGGGTTGTGGGTGACGACGACGATCGTCGTGCCGGCGCGGTGGATCTCGCGAAATACCTCGAGGATGCTCTCGGTCGCCGCTGCGTCGAGGTTGCCGGTCGGCTCGTCGGCGAGCAGCAGATCGGGCTCGGCGGCGAGCGCGCGAGCAATCGCCGCGCGCTGTTGCTCGCCGCCCGAGAGCTCGTCGGGCAGGTGGGCGAATACGCCGCTTCAGCATGAACGGAACCAGTAGAGGACAC
>CAVPWJ010000044.1:0-13415 GCA_963708955.1 uncultured delta proteobacterium | reverse complement strand
CGACCAGCGTGCTGTTCGCCAGCGATACGGCTTACAGCCCGGCGCTCGCCGAGTTCGCCCGGCGGCGCGGCGTGACGGTCGCGATCCTCGGCATCGGCGCCTATGATCCCTGGGTGTGGAACCACCAGACTCCCGAGCAGGCATGGCAGACGTTCGCGGCGAGCGGCGCCCGCTATCTCGTGCCGATCCACTGGGACACGTTCCGCCTCGGCAAGGAGCCGCTCGGCGACGCCATGCGCCGCCTGCTCGCCGCCGCCGGCGATCGCGCCGGCGAGGTGGTGGTCCGCGAGATCGGCGCTACCTGGAAGCTCCGGCTCGCCGACTGACTCGCTCCCGTTGCTGACGCTTCCAGACGGCGTCGATCTCGCCGCGCCGAAAGAGCGCAACCGCTCGATCGTCGCCGACCTCGGCGGCGATCCGCTCCATGCCGCCATCCTCGCGGTCGACCAGCGCGACCACGCGCTCGACGCGCAAGCCTTCTTCGCGGCAGCGGGCGATCGCCCGCAGCGTCGACTCGCCGGTGGTCACCACGTCCTCGACGACCGCGACGCGGGCCCTCGATTCCACCGGCCCCTCCACCCAGCGCTGCATGCCGTGCGACTTCGCCTCTTTGCGAACGGAAAATGCGGCGATCGGTCGATCGCGGCCCGCGCTGTAGTAGGCCACGGCGCAGGCGATCGGATCGGCGCCCATGGTGAGGCCGCCGACGGCGTCGACGGCGCCGCGAATACGCTCGAACACCAGCCTGCCGATCAGCGGCATCGCCTCAGGCAGCATGGTCGTGCGTCGGCAATCGAAGTAGAACGCGCTCGTCTTGCCCGAAGAGAGCACGAACGGCTTTCGCGGGCGGTGGAAGACGGAATGCGCGGCGAGCAGCTCCGCGAGCGACTTTTCCCTACGCGTCATTCGCCGAGTATAGGAAGATCCACCGCGACGCGCCACGACCCGCCGCGCTCACGGCCTCGGGCGCTCGGTTTCGAGCAGCCGCTTCAGCTCCTCGAGCTCCTTCTCGGCGCGGCGCGTACGCCGGTCGAGCGAAAAAACGTAGAGGAAGAGCACGGTCCAAACCACGGCGTAGGCGGAGAACAAGTAGGGAAAGTGGTCCATAGTCACGAGATCCTGTAGTCGCGCTGCAGTCGCTCGATTTCATCGGCAACGCGCAGCGAGCGCATGCGGACGAGCAGCAGCCAGAGATACGTGAAGACGAACGCCGCCGCCGCGGTGAACAGCGTGACACGCATCATCGGATCGCGCAGACCGCCCTGCGGGTCGCGCGCCATCATCACCGCGGGGTGGATACCCCGCCACAGGCGCACCGACACGACGATCAGCGGGATGTCGATCGCGCCGACGATGCCGAGCACCGCCGCATAGCGCGCAATCTGATCCTCCTCGCTGCCGTAGGCGCGCAGCAGCAGGTAGGAGGCATAGATCGTCCACAGAATGATCGTCATGGTCAGCCGCGGGTCCCAGGTCCACCAGGTTCCCCAGATCGGCCGCGCCCAGATCGGCCCGGTGAGCAGCACGAGCGTGCAGAACACCATGCCGACCTCGGCGGAAGATTTGGCGACGCGGTCCCAGTAGTCGCTGCCCTTCCACAGGAACGCCCCGCTCGCGCCGCACACCACGAAGAAGCCGAGGAAAGCGGTCCAGGCCGACGGCACGTGGAAGTAGAAGATGCGCTGCACGATGCCCTGGTCGCGCTCGGTCGGGACGACCATGAAGACGAGATAGAGCGCGGCAAGCATCGCCGGCCCGGCCAGCCAGGGGACGATCGCCAGCGCGCAGTCCTCGAGACGCTTGAGAGACATCGGCGCGACTCTATTCTCGAAGAACCTGCTCGAACAAGAGCCAGCCGGCGACCGTGAACACCACGTCGAAGGCGACCAGCACCTGCACCCACACCGTCGCCTCCTCCGGATCCCCGCCACCCAGCAGCACCGCCGAAGCCTTCACCGCGGCGATCACCAGCGGCACCAGCAGCGGGAACGTCAAGAGCGGCAGCACGACCTCGCGAGCGCGCGTCCCCACCGAGATCGAAGCGAACAACGTGACCAGCGCCGAGAAGCCGACGTTGCCGAGCACGCACACGCCAAGGAACACCAGCGGAGCCCGCGGCGTGACGGCGAAAAAGACCACGGTGAGCGGCACGACCACCACCTGCAGGATCGTCAAGCCGACCAGCGTGCCGAGCATCTTGGCGAGGAAGATCGACGCGGGATCGATCGGCGCGGTCTTCAATCCCTCGATGCACAGGTTCTCGCGCTCGAGCAGGAACGTGCGCTGCGCGCCGAGCGTGCCGGCCAGCACGAACGCCAGCCAGAGGGCCGCGGCGGCCGTCTCGGGCGTCGGCCGCTCCGGAAGCGAGAACTGGAAGATCAGCAGCACCAGGAGGCCGAGCACGAACAGCGACAGCAGGCCGGCCTGGGAGCGGAACTCGATGCGCAGATCCTTGCAGAGGATCGGCCACACCTCAGGACACCTGCCGCTGGTAGATGCGCGTCATCTCCTGCGCCCCCGGCACGAACCGGCCGGAGTGCCAGACCAGCCGGCCGCCCGCCAGGATCGCGGCGCGGTCACAAACCTCGAGCCCTCGCTCGATGTCGTGGGTGGTGAGGACGATCGTCTTGCCGCGGCGGTGAAAGCGCACGAGGATCTCCTGCAGGTGGCCGAGCACCTGCGGATCGAGGCCGGTGTACGGCTCGTCGAGGAGCAGCAGGTCGGGGTCGTGGAGGAACGCGCGGGCCAGCGCCAGGCGCTGCGTCATTCCGCTGGAAAACGTCCGCGCCGGGCGTTCCTTCCAGGCGGCGAGCCCGACCTCCGCGAGCATCTCGTCGATGCGCGCCTCGGCCTGGGCGACGCCGAACAGGCGGGCGTAGAAGCGCAGGTTCTCCGCGGCGCTGAGCTCGCCGTAGAGGAAGCTCCCGTGACTGACGACGCCGATGCGCCGGCGCAGCGATGCCGGCGGCCGCTCCTCGCCGAACAGCCGCAGCCGGCCGGCCGTCGGCCGCAGCACGGTTGCCAGCAGCTTCACCAGCGTGGTTTTGCCCGCGCCGTTGGGGCCGAAGATCGTCAAACTCTCGCCGGCGTGGATCTCGAGGTCGAGATCGTCGAGGGCCCGCAGCGAGGCGAAGCGCCGCCCCAACCCCGCAGCCTCCACGACCGTCTCCCCCATGGATGACGGGGATACAGAAAACCCGAGCGCGACTCCAGCCTCGGGCGCCTGCCGCGCTGGAAAACTTGCGCGGCGCGCTCCTGGAGCGCGCCGCGAGGGCTGTGTTACAAGTCGCGCGTGTTCACGATCCGCGGCAAGCTGCTCCTCTACGCGCTGGAGATCGTGGCCGCGGCGACGCTGCTGATGTCGATGCCCGCCTGGGAGCGGTGGGTGCAGGTGGGCTTCGCCAGCCTCGCGGTGATCGCCGTAGTGTTCGCCGCGCTGCTCGGCCGGTCGATCGCCAGCGCCGTCGAGCGGCTGGTCAGCGCCACGCGCCGCATCGGCGAAGGCGACTACGACGACCCCGTGCCGGTACGCACGAGCGACGAGCTCGGCGCGCTCGGCCGCGAGATCGACCGCATGCGCGTGCAGCTACGCGAGAAAGTGCGCCAGCTCGAGGAGCTGAACCGCGATCTCGAGCGCAAGGTCGAGGAGCGGACCGATGCCTTGCGCGAGGCCAACGAGCGGCTCTCGCTGATTCACGAGGTCACCAACGCGGTGAACTCGAGCCTCGACTTCCAGCAGATCTTCGCGGCGGTGGTCGCCGGCACACGCCGGCTCATCGACTTCGACCAGGCATCGATCACGCGCATCCTCGACTCGCAAACGGCCACCGTCTTCGCGATCTCCGGCAATCCCGAGGGGCCGCAGGGCAAGAAGATCCCGCTCGCCGCCTCGCGGGTCGCCGACGTCGTCACTCGCCGCACGCCCACCGTCTACGACGTTCCGCTCGGTCGCGTAGAGCGCGTAGAGGAGGATACGCTCAGCCTGTCGGCGATCCGTCGCGAAGTGGTGCTGCCGCTCGTGGTCGGCGACCAGGTGATCGGCACGTTCAACCTGGGCAGCCGCAGAAAGGACGCGTTCTCCGCCCCGGAGATCACGGTGCTGGCGCAGATCGCCGCCGAGCTGGGCGTCGCGCTGCTGCAGGCCGAAGCCTACGAGCGCGAGCACGAAGCCGCGCTCAAGCTGAAGGAGCTGTCGGACCTGAAGTCGGAATTCGTCTCCAAGGTATCCCACGAGCTGCGCACCCCGCTGACTTCCATCATGGGCGCTGCCGACAACCTGCTCGACGGCATCACCGGTCCGATCGACGAGCGCCCGCGGGCCTACCTCCAGCGCATCAAGGAGAATGGCGACCGGCTGCTGCGTTTGATCAACGAGCTGCTCGATCTGTCGCGCATCGAGGCCGGCAAGGAAGAAGTGCAGGCGACGCGCTTCGCGCTCGACGCGATGATCCGCGAGACGCTGGAGACCTTGAAGCCGCTCGCCGCGCAGCATCACGTGCGCCTCGCGGCCGTCGAGCCGCCGCCGCTCGTGATCCGCGCCGACCGCGACAAGGTCTCGCGAGTGCTGATCAACCTGCTGCACAACGGCATCCAGTTCACCCCCGCCGGCGGGCAGGTGGAGGTTCGCGTGCTCGACCAGAAGACCGCGGTCAAGCTCATAGTCCGGGACTCGGGCGTGGGCATTCCGGCGATCGAGCTCGAGCGCATCTTCGACAAGTTCCACCAGGTTCGCGGCGCGCGCAGCCGCCGCGCCGGCAGCGGTCTCGGCCTGGCGATCAGCCGCCAGCTCGTCGAGATGCACGGCGGACGCTTGACCGCGGAGAGCACCCCCGGACAAGGAAGCACCTTCACCATCGAGCTGCCTGCCGAACCGCCGCCGGCCGCGGCGAAGGCGACGGGTGCCGCGAGCGAGACATGGCCCGCATCCTGATCGTCGACGACGACGCCGACATCCGCACGATCCTCGCCGATCGTCTGACCGCGCGCGGTCACGAGATCCTCGAGGCGGGTGACGGCTTGAAGGCCCTCGAGATCTCCGCTCGCGAGCTTCCGGACCTGATGCTGCTCGATCTCGATCTTCCGGGAGCAGACGGCTTGGCGGTGCTCGACCGCCTGCGGCAAGAGAGCCTGCCGCCGACCGTGGTGGTAATCACCGCGTTCGCGACCATCGAGAAGGCCGTCGAGGCGATGCGGCGCGGCGCGTTCGATTTCCTGCCCAAGCCGTTCCAGCCTGGCCTCGTCGAGCTCACCGTCCACAAGGCGCTCGAGCGCAACGAGCTGCGCGAGGAGAACCGCGCGCTGCGCGCGGCGATACCGGGCGGGAAGCCCTGGGTCGGCGCCAGCCCGGCGCTGTGTCAGCTCATGGAGCAGGCGCGCAAGGCCGCCGAGAGCAAGAGCACGGTATTGCTGCTCGGCGAGAGCGGCACCGGCAAGGAAGTGCTCGCGCGCTCGATCCACGCGTGGAGCCCACGCGCCTCCCGGCCGTTCATCGCCGTGAACTGCGTGGCGCTCTCGGAGGATCTGCTCGAGAGCGAGCTGTTCGGCCACGAGAAGGGCGCGTTCACCGGAGCGCACCAGCAGAAGGCCGGCAAATTCGAGCTCGCCAACCACGGAACGGTGTTTCTCGACGAGGTAGGCGACATCCGCGAGTCGCTGCAGGCCAAGCTGCTGCGCGTGCTCCAGGAGCACGAGTTCGAACGCGTCGGCGGCAACAAGCCGATCCGCGTCGACATCCGCGTGATCGCGGCGACCAACCGCAACCTGGAAGACGCCGTCAAGGCCGGCCGTTTCCGTGAGGATCTCTACTACCGGCTGAACGTCGTGCGGTTGAGCCTGCCGCCGCTGCGCTCGAGGCGCGACGACATCCCCGCGCTGGCCGAGCACTTCCTGCGCAAGTACTGCGCGGAGACCGGCAAGAGCTTCTCCGGCATCTCCCCGCCGGCCATGGATCTGCTGCGGACGCACGCTTGGCCGGGGAACGTTCGCGAGCTCGAAAACGCCATCGAGCGGGCAGTCGTGCTCGGCGGCGGGCCGGAGATCTCCGAGGCCGACCTCGGCCTGCGCGCGGCGACGGAATCGGGCGGCGCGACATCGAGCGACGACGCCCGCGTCGGGCCGTTCCACGATCTGGTCGAGCGCTTCAAGAAGGATCTGATCCGCAACGCTCTCGAGCAGGCCAAGGGAAACCAGACTCGCGCCGCCGAGCTGCTCGGCCTGCAGCGGACGTACCTCGCGCGGTTGATCCGCAACCTCGCGCTACGCGAGGACACGGATTGAGACAAACACCGGCGCGCCTCGCCAGCGGTTGGGGAGCGGCGTGGGGCGTCGCTCTCGGCTTTTGGATTCTTGCACCGCGACTTCTGCAGTTCTGTCATCTTCATCCGGCCTCCTGGATCGACTGGTGGAGGCTGGATCTCGTACTCTTCGAGTCCTTCGCGCTCCTCGGCACCATCATCTCCTTCTTTGGCTGCGGCCCCCTCGTCCTGGCGGAGGCTCTGCGCTCGCGACCGCTGCGCGATCGCTCGCTCGCCTACGGCGTCGCCGTCGCGCTGCTGCTGCCCCTCGCCTACTTTGGTCTCATTCTGGTCGTCGACGGGCTCACGCGAGGCCCGCTACGCAGCGCCGAGCCCTATCCGCGAATGTCGCTCGCGGCGATTCTTCTGTCGGCAGCGGCGCTCGTGTTGCTGTTGGCTTATCACCGTCGCTTCGAGGCGTGGCGGCTTCGCCGCGTCGTCCTCGCCACGGCGGTCGCGGGCATCGTCTTGCTTCCACTCTATGCGCCCCCATCCGGACGGTCGCCACCCGCCGCCACCGAGCCTCTGCGCCCGTCGGCGACACGCAACGGACCGACGAGCCCCATCCTCTTCGTCGGCATCGATTCCGCGAATTGGCGGACGATGCAGCCACTGCTCGACCGAGGATCCTTGCCGACGTTTCAGCGCCTGCGGAACACGGGGCTGCACGGCAACATCATCGCGATCTGGCCGCCGTACTGGTCGGCGCCTGCATGGGCGGCGATCGTCACCGGCTGGGGACAGAACGAGACCGGCATTCACGAAGACCTCGCGATCGAGGTTCCCAGCATCGAGTCGTTCGAAATTCCCCTGCGCATCGATTTCGTACTCCAGCCGTTCCTCTGGTCGGCGCTCCTTCTGGCGCATACCCCTGTGCTGCAGATCGCTCCGGCTCGGCGGGAGCTGCTCGGACGCCCGCCGTTCTGGGAGCTCGTCGCCAGCGCCGGCGTCAAGAGCGCCGTGGTCCGCTTCCCGTTCACCTATCCGGCGAACGGGCAAGCCGACTACATCGTCTCCGACCGGGTCGGCGAAGATCTCTGGGCTTGGGTCGGAATGCGCGCCGAAGGCGGCCCCGGTGCCGTATGGCCGCCGGGCGATTCGCAGGCTCTCCTCGAACCGTTTACCGGAGCGCTGCTCGCCACCGAGTTCGACGGCTTGCGGTTCCCGGCCGTACGGCATGTGGCCTCCGACGCCAGCGTGGATCCGATCGCCGTACTCGAGCGCGCGGCGCGGATCGACGAGCAGACGGCGAAGGCGGCACAACGGATCGTGCGCATGCACCCCGAAGTCTCGGTGACTTCGGTCTACCTTGGCGGCTTCGACTCCATCTGCCATGCGTTCTGGCAATACCGGTTCCCGGAAGACTTTCGCGATCGTCACCCGCCCCCGCAAGCGGACATCGCCGCCTTCGGCCCCGCCATCGATCTTTATTGGAAGTTTCTCGATCGGTCGCTCGCCGAGACGATCGCCGCGTTTCCCGAGGCACCCAACGTCGTGGTCGTGGCCGATCACGGTGCGGAACGGAACCAGGACAACCTGCTGTGGCGAGGCTGGCACTCCGCGAAGGGAGCGATCTTCCTCGCCGCCGGACCGGACGTTCCCCATCGCGACGAGGCGCTGCGCGTTTCCTATTTCGACGTGGCACCGACGCTGCTCGATCTTCTGGGCTTCGAGAAGCCGTCGGGTCTCATCGGGCGGTCGCGGCTTCGCTGAGCGCCGAGGCCGTGCCCCTCACGGCAGGAATTCCGCCGGCGCCTGGTGCGACGCCCGTAGACTGCCTTCGCGAGACCGGCGCACGAGATCGCGGTGCGGCTCGTCGGCGCGTACGAAGAGCACGGCCTCGGCGTCTGCGTAGAGTAGCTGCCAACGGGTGTCGTTTCGCAGCCGCGGCGTCACGGCCGCGCGGGCAGGGGCGAGGACGAAGTCGCTCGCCCATCGTAGCGGCGCTTCGAGATCCGGCTGGCGCGTCGCATAGAAGCGCAGGTTCTCTCCGATCTGTTCGACGGAGTAGAGCATGTCGTGGCGCCCGTCGCAGGACACACGCACCCGTGGATAGAGCTCCCAGGTGACGTACGAGCCCCACCAGAGCGGCGTATAGACGTTGCCGCCGAGCGCATTGGCACGCGCGAACGCCACGGCCCCTGCCGGGTCGGCGAGGCCGGGGCGGCGGGCGATCCTATGGATTCGCGGCAGTGGGTCACGCAGCGTGTCGAGCAACTGCGCGGCTCCCGCCAGACCGATTAGCAGCGTGACTACGAGAATCGCCGCTTCGCGCGTGCGGCTTGCGCCCCGCCACTCGACCGCCGCCGAGCCGAGCAAACCGAGCACCGGAGAAGCGAAGATCGCAAACAGCGGGACGTGACGGTGGTGCGAGAGCGCCATCCATGCGAGCGGACAGACGCCGAGCCATAGGATCCACGGGTGGAAACCCGCAGGGCACGCGCCTCGCCGGGCGGTGCCGAGAGCGGCAATCGTCACGAGCGCGAAGAAGAAGATGGCGAGCGCGCTCGTCCAGTCGGGTGGCAGGAGGGGCAGCGGCTGCCACTCGGCGATGAAGCGCGTGCTGTCGGGATTGGTGAGATCGGTCCCAATCGACGACCAGAGCTTGTAACCGAACGGCGTCACGAGCGACGCGACGAGTCCCGCCGCAAGCGTCGCCGCCAAAGCGAGCGTTTCCCGGGAGAACGAGCGCACGGCCGAGGCCGCGAGCGCGAGCCCGAGCACGCCGAGACCGGCCAGGAACCCGCCATGCAGATTCGCCCACACGACGAGGCAACCCACCAGCGGCCACAAGCGAGACCCGCCGCGCACGAGGAGCTTCGACAGCACGAAGACGAACAGAGCAAAGAAGGCGAAGGTGAAAAGCTGCGGTCGAGCGTAAAGATAGGGCCGCAGCAAGCACCCAGCGAGCATCAGGATCGGCGCCCAGATCCGCGGGTCGTCGGTCGACACGCGTATGCTGCGATAGACAAACCAAACCGTGGTGGCACCGAGCGCGCACTTGACGGCGATCAGGCCGAGCGCACCAGCGAACGAATACGCGCACCAGAGCACGATCTCGGAGAGGTACTCGTGAGCAACCCAGTCTCTGTCGGCCGCTGCATACGAGAACGGATCGCGCGTCGGCACCTCTCGGCGCTCGACGAAGAGGCGTCCGGCAGCGAGATGCCCCCAGAGGTCGGCGTCGGCGACGCGCAGGCCGTAGACCGACGAGGCGACGACCAAGAGCGTCACGAGGCCGAGAAGAAGGCGCACGCCTCGATCAGGCGTTACCTCCACGCGCGGCCCGTCAGGATCGGAACCAGGCGTTGTCGATCGACTGGCCGCGGTCGACGAGGACGTCCCGACAACGCGGCACGTATCCGGTGGAATGAAAGCCCGCCGGGTGGTCCAGCGCCGACTCGAACACGAAGATGTCACCCGTCGTGAAGCGCTCGCCTTCCATTCCCGAAAGCTCGGAGATGGCCACCACGCGGCGCTTGCCTCCTTCGGTACGGCTTACCTGGATGACCAGTCGAATCGCCTGAACGATCTGCTCGCGAATCGCCCGCGGCGGCAGATCCGTACCCGCAAACAACACCAGAGTCTCGAGCCGCGACAGCGCTTCGCGCGGCGAATTGGCGTGGATCGTGCCGAGGCTTCCCTCGTGGCCAGTGTTCATCGCCTGCAACATGTCGAGCGCCTCACCGCCGCGCACCTCGCCGACCACGATGCGGTCGGGCCGCATGCGCAGCGAGTTCTTCAGCAGGTCGCGGATCGAGACTTCGCCGTTGCCCTCGGCGTCGGGGGGCCGTGCTTCGAGTGGCAGCACGTGGCGCTGCGGCAGGCGGAGCTCCGCGGCGTCCTCGATCGTGACGATCCGCTCGTTCTGGCCGATGAATCCCCCGAGCGTGTTCAACATCGTCGTCTTGCCCGCGCCCGTGCCACCGGAGATCAGGATGTTCATCTTGCCGGTAACCGCCGCGCGCAGGAACTCGAGCATCGGCAGACTGAGCGCGCCGAGCTCGATCAGGTTGGCCGCCGTCGGACGGTTGCGCGGGAAGCGCCGAATCGTGAGGTAGGGGCCTCGCAGCGCGAGCGGGCGCATCACGGCGTTCACTCGCGAGCCATCGGGGAGCCGGCAGTCGAGCATCGGCCGGCCCGGATCGATCCGCCTGCCCACGTCGGTGGCAATCATGACGATCAGCTCATCGAGGGCCTCGGCGGAGGGGAAACGGATCGTGCTCTGTTCGACGAGGCCGCCCCGCTCGAAAAAGATCTCGTCGGGGCCGTTCGCCATGATCTCGCTCACCTTGTCGTCGGCGAACAGTGCCGCGAGCGGCCCATAGTGGGCGAGAGATGGATCCGCCGTCACCTCGGGGGGCGGAAGAGCCTCGGCCTCGACGCGAATCCGAAACGGCCCGATCTCGACCTCGTCGCTCGGCCCGAGCACGAACGCATCACTCAGCACGTTGCCGAGGATCTTCGTGCCGTTCGTGCTGCCGAGATCGCGCAGCACGAACTGCTCGCCCTGCCGCTCGATCGAGGCGTGGCGCCGGGACACCGCCGCGTCCTCGAGCACGACGTCACCCTGCTTGCCGAGAATGACTTCGGTCTTGTCGCAGGCGACCGTGTAGGGGGTGTCGCCTTCGCGGCGAATTGTCAGGATCATCGGGCTTCAGCGCGCAGCCGGCTTCTGCGGTCGAATCTCGACCGCGCGGTCGCGGTAGCGCGCCGGCACCTTTTCCAGGTCGTCGAGGACGACGACCTGCCCCCGGTCATCCCTGTACATCACCAGGAACGCGTCCGTGGCGGCCATGCCGCTGCGTAGCTGAACCTCGGTCTCGCGCACGCGCGCCTCGATCTCCTGGTCCTGGCCCCCGCTCGCACGCGACCCTTTACGGTACTGATCGAGCGCCTTCCACGAATCACCCGCCTCTCGCAAGCGGTCGCCGTTGTCGATGTAGTACTGGATCGCCTTGCTGATCGCGGCCTTGGCAAGAATGCTCTGATCGTCGACCTTCAGCGCTTCGCGATAGAACACGAGCGCATTGCGGCCGGCCGGCTCGGCGATCTGGCCGGCCGCATAGAGCTGGTCGCCCTGTTCGATCAGCTCCTTCACGCGGCCTTCCAACGCTTTGCGCTGGCGCTCGCGCGCCTCCTGTGCGGCGGCGAGCTTGGCCTTCTCCTGCTGTTCGCGGTTCGACTTCTCTTCCTCAAGCTTCTTGTCGATTTGCGTCAGCCACTGGCGGGCGCGCGCGTTGCCGGGATCGAGTGACAACACCTCGTTGAACTTGGAGTATGCGTTGTCGCCATCCGCCTGGTCGGGCCGCGCCACGTACTTGCCGGCGTTGAACAGCGTCTCGCCGAGCTGTAGCAGCGAGTCGACCTGCCTCGCTTTGGCGATCTCGGTGGCCGATGGCTCGTTGGTCGCCTTCACGGTGCGAGTTTGCTGGGCGACCGGCCAGATCACCGCGACGAACAAAACCACGAGCCCGCCGATCGCCAGATAGCGCCAGTTCTGCTTGAGGACGTCGGGATGGAGGAACTTGCCGAGGCCGCTGGCGACCAGCTCCTCTTCCGAGTAATCCGACGAGAAGACGTCACCGGTGCGGACGAAGCGCAGCACCACGTCGCCAATCTTCAAGAGGTCGCCGCTCTTCAGCGTGGCGCGGGCGGAACGGCGCCCGCCGACGATGATCGACCCCTCCGTGCCGAGGTTCTGCATCTCGGCACCGTCGGCCGTTTCCTGAAATTTCGCGTGCACGCTCTCGATTCCGGGGATCACCACTTGGCAAGTCGCGTTCGATCCGACGAGGTTTTGCGTGCCGCGCAGGCCGAACTTGCGGCCGCGGGCGGTCCCCGAGAGGCCGACGAGCTCGAAGTTCGCGGGCCCGCCGGACAACGCCGTTGGCGCACTGGGTGCAATGCCGCCGACCATCGTCCGGTCCATGTCGGGCGCGGCCTTACGCGCCGAAGGAGGCACGGGCGCCACGCTGATCATCGTCCGATCGGAGTCCGTAGCCGGGGGCGGCGCGGCGACGGGCCGTGTTGCCTGCCCCGCCGCAGGCTTCTCGCTCGTGTCCGCACGAGAGGGTGGCTCGGAGCGGCGCTCCACCATCGTCTTGTCCGGGTCGAACGCCGGCGGCTTCTTCTCGTCAGTCACGGACACCTCCCCGAGAAAACATCAATGCTCCGTCGCCTTGTGCTCCATCGCCTCGCGCGCGCCGGGGCGGCTGGCGATCTCGGCCAGCGATGGCGGGATCACGAAGCCGGCGAGCTCGATCTCATCGAAGACGTCGGCAGGTTTCCCGCCGCCCGATGCTCCCCGAGGATGCGCCCCTTCTCCGTGCCCGTGCGAACGAATCGGTAGATGTCCTGGACGCGGTATCGGCCATCGGCGGACAGCGGCAGGACTTGCGAGATGTGCGTTATCCGGCGTGAGCCGTCCTGCAGGCGGGCCGCCTGGATTCAGGCCGATTTTTCACCCATTCGTTCCAGGTTTTCGAGTTGCTCCTTTTTAATCGAATAGAAATCGGTTATACTTTTAATCAGTCCTTGATTATATAACAAATCAATGGTTTCCTGACCCAAACCGTCAATATCCATTGCTTTCCGGCTCACAAAATGCTCCATTTTCCCTTTTATCTGAGGCGGACAACCGTCTTCATTCGGGCAGTAAAATGCTGCTTCACCTTCTGTTCTAACCAGTTCAGTACCGCACTCCGGGCAATTTTCGATAAATTTTACTTTTTGATACATTGGGTGGCGTTTTGTTACATCGACACCGGTAATTTTGGGAATTATTTCACCTCCTTTTTCAACAAAAACTGTATCATCCAAATGCAAATCGAGATTTTCAATAATATCTGCATTATGCAGTGAAGCCCTTTTAACAACAGTCCCGGCAATTTGAACGGGATGAAGATTTGCTACCGGCGTAACTGCACCGGTTCGGCCAACCTGGTATGAAACAGATTTTAAAATGGTAGTAGCGCTTTCAAGCAATACGTGATGCTTATTTTTGTGGCCTGTACTTCGTTCATCATATTGTTAATTAATCCGATCGCTTTTATGCATCGCGTCGACCGTACTCGGGTTAACCTTTCACTCGACAAGTCCTTCTCTACCTCGCCAATATAA
>CAVPWJ010000043.1:0-14833 GCA_963708955.1 uncultured delta proteobacterium | reverse complement strand
TCGCGCCTCGTTCAGTTCGGTCTTGCTGGCGAGAATGGCGATCCCCTCGCCGAACACCTTGTGATTGGTCGGTCGGCCGCGGCGCAGATCGTCGTCGTCCATCGCCGGCAGATCGTCGTGAACGAGCGAGTAGGCGTGCACCATCTCGGCCGCGCAGGCAAACGGCAGCAACGGTCCGGCGGCGGCGCCGACCGCCTCGGCGGCGGCGAGGACCAGGATCGGACGGATGCGTTTCCCCGGGGAGACGAGACTGTATTCCATCGCATCGAGAAGCTTCGGCTCGACCCTCGGTCGGTACTCGCCTACCAGCGCGGCGAGCGCCGCGTCGACCTCGGCGGCTCGGCGCTCGAGGTAGTCCTCAATCTTCACGCTTCGGCTCCTCCATTTCCCGCAGATCCATCTCGCCGCCGGCGTTGCGCGTCAGAACCTCGAGCTTCCGCTCCACTTCGTCGAGCCGTTTCGAGAGCTCGCGGACGAGCCCGATGCCCTTCTCGAACAGCGCGAGCGCGTCCTCAAGCGGCAGCTCCGCCGTTTCGAGCCGCTCGACGATCCCCTCGAGATCGCTCAGTCCGTCCTCGAATTTCATGGCGTGTCTCCCTCGCCGATTCCCGCCGGGTCTCGCCCGAGCAAGCCCGCGGGATCGATCCGCGCCTCGCCGACGCGCGTGGCGAAGTGCAGATGCGGACCGGTCGCCCGTCCCGTCATGCCCACTTTGCCGATCTCCCGCCCCTTGTCCACCAGAGCGCCGGCACGCGTCTCGAGCCGCGACAGATGGACGTAGATCGTGAACAGACCGCAGCCGTGGTCCACCACCACGGTGTTTCCGGTGAAAAAGAGGTCGTCGGCGAGCACCACGCGGCCGCGGTTCGCGGCGCGGACCGCCGCGCCCTGTGGAGCGCGGAAATCGATACCGGCATGCGGACTGCGCGGCTCGCCGTTGAAGAAGCGCCGCAACCCGAACGGCGATCCTCGGGCGCCGTCCGTCGGCGGCACGAACGCACCACGCCAGGCCCGATCCGGCCCGCTGCGCTGCCAAAGCGCGGCCAGCCGTCGCTGCTCGCGCTCGATCCGCCGCAGCGTGGCGGAATCGGGCTCGGTGTAGGTCTCCGGCACCGTGAGCCGCTCTTCGGGATAGTGCGTCTCGCGCACCTCGATCTCCACGCGTCCACGGCGGCGGCCTGCGGAAACCTCGATCGGATACCGCCCGGCGGCGTGATCGAGGTCGATGCCGATCAGCGCCGCCGAGCCGCCCCCGGCGGTCGAGAAGAAGCGCAGCGGCTTCCCCGCGAACGTGCCGCGCACGCCGCGGCCGTCGGCGCGCACGACCGCCAAGCCGCCGAGCGCGACCAACGGCGGCTCCACGCTTACCGCCATGGCCTCCGAAGCGAGCGCGCGAAGCGGCGGGACGATCCCGAGCAGTACGAAGAGCAGCGCCTGTCTAGCCTGCATGCCTCACCAGGCGTTCGTTGCGAGCGCGCCGAGTGCGCGCACCAGAAGATCCGGTAAGGTATGCAAGCTAGTCATCGCGTTCGGTCTCACGCGACTCGACGCGAGCGCGCAGCGCGCCGCGGGCCAGCCGCAAGCGCAGCTCGTCGCCGGGACTGACGGCGTCCGCGGAGCGCAGCGGCCGATCGTCGCCGACTTTCCAGGCAACCGCGTAGCCGCGCTCGAGGACGGCGAGCGGAGAGAGGCTCGACAGCGCGCCGGCGGCGCTGCGCAAGCGCTCGCGGGCCAGCTCCGAGCGATGCCGCAGCGCGCCGGCCAGACGCGGCTCGGTCTCGCCGAGCCGGCCGTGCAGCGCCGCGAGACGGTGCGCCGGAGAGCAGAGCCCGAGCCGATCCTCGATCCGGCTCACCGAATCGCGGGCGTCGAGCAGCGCGCGGCCGAAGCTCCGCCGCAGGCGCGCTTCGAGCTCGCAACCCCTCGCCCGCGCCACGACCACGCCGCGCCGCGGGTCGCGCAAGCGCAGGCGCAGCGCGGCCAGCACCCGTCGGCGGCCCTCGATCTGCCGCCGGAGCACGGCGGCGAGCGCGCGGCTGCGCTCTTCCACGGAGAGCACCAGGTCGACCTTGCGCGGCATCACCAGCGCGGCGGCGGCGCTCGGCGTCGGCGCGCGGGCGTCGGCGACGAGGTCGGCGATCGTCACGTCGATCTCGTGGCCGACCGCCGATACCACGGGCACTCGGCATCCGGCGATGGCGCGCGCCACGCCCTCGTCGTTGAACGCCCAGAGGTCCTCGATCGAACCGCCCCCCCGCCCGACGATCAGCACGTCGACGTCGGCAAGCGCCGAAAGATCGGCGATGCCTTGCGCGATCTCACGCTCGGCGCCCACGCCCTGCACCCGTACCGGGCAAACGATCACGCGGACGTTCGCAAACCGCGCGCGGAGCACCGTGAGGATGTCGTGAATCGCCGCGCCACCGAGGGCGGTGACGACGCCGATGCAACGCGGGAGGAACGGCAGCGGACGTTTGCGCTCCGCGGCGAACAGCCCGTCCGCGGCGAGCTGGTCACGCAGTTGCTCGAGCTGTCGCCGCAGCGCGCCGAGGCCGCGCGGCTCGAGCGAATCGACGTAGAGCTGGAGCGCGCCGCGCGCCTCGTAGAGACGAACCCGGCCGGTCGCCACGACCTCCAGACCGTCGCTCGGCCGAAAGCGCAGCCGCGCGGCGGCGCCGCGGAACAACACCGCGGCGATCTGCGCCTGATCGTCCTTCAGCGTGAAGTAGCAGTGCCCGGACGGCGCGGCGTGGAAGTTGGAGATTTCGCCGACCACCCTCACCAGTCCCAGGCCGTCCTCGAGCGCCGCTTGGATCCGGCGCGCCAGCTCGCCGACGGTGAGCCAGCGCGAGCGTGCCTCCAGCGGCGGCTCGCCGGCGCGCGGGTCGGCAGGCATCTGCGCCAAGGACGAGAGAGTCGCCGCGGTGGGCGGCTGCCGCGGGCGCCGAGACGTCTCCGTCACCCGGTTTCGGTCGACTGGCTGGTCAGCGCCTTGAAGACTTTCCAGCTCTTCAGAAGCTCCAGCGCGCGATCGAGCTGCGGATCCTTGCCGATCTCTCCCTCGCGGACCTCGATGTTCGCCGCCGGGGTCAAGACGGGCTCGGCGCTCGGGGCCTTCGACTCGGGCGCGGCGGGCTTGCCCTGCGGCTTACCGTCCTCGGCGGGCTTTTCGGGCTTGGCTTCCGGCTTCTGCCCGTTGCCGAAGTGCCCGCGCAGGTTTTCCTCGCGCAGGAAATCGCCGCCGTCGCTCGGGCCCGCGGACTTCGCCGCCACTACGTCGTTGCTCATGATGATGTCGGGCGTGATGCCGGTCGCCTGGATGGAGCGCCCGCGCGGCGTGTAGTAACGCGCCGTCGTCAGCCGAAGCGCCGAATTGTCGCCGATCGGCAGGATCGTCTGCACCGAGCCCTTGCCGAACGTCTGCGTGCCGAGGATCAGCGCTCGGCGGTGGTCCTGCAGCGCCCCCGCCACGATCTCAGCCGCGCTCGCGCTGCCGCCGTTCACCAGCACCACCATCGGGCACTCGACCCGGTCCTTGCGCTTGTGGGCGTAGTAGCGCTGTTTCTGGCTCTCGAGCCGTCCATCGGTGTAGACGATCAGCCCCGAATCGACGAACAGATCGGAGACGCGTACCGCTTGGGTGAGCAGCCCTCCGGGGTTGTTGCGCAGGTCGAGTACCAGGCCCTCGAGCTTGCCGGCGTTCCCCTTGCGGAACTTGTCGATCGCCTTCTCGAGGTCCTCGTCGGTGCGCTCCTGGAACTGCGTGACGCGAACGTAGCCGTACCCCTTGTCGAGCGGACGCGACTTGACGCTCTGAATCTCGATGATCTCGCGCATCACCCCCACGTCGAACAGATCCGGCACGCCTTCGCGCCGCAGGGAGAGCGTCACCTTCGTGCCCTTCGGGCCGCGCATCTTCTTCACGGCCTCGACCAGGCTCATGTCCTTGGTGAACTCGCCCTCGATCTTGAGGATTTGGTCGCCGGGCTTGATGCCGGCGCGGAACGCCGGGGTGTCCTCGATCGGCGACACCACCGTGAGGATGCCGTTCTTGACGGTGATCTCGATGCCGAGGCCGCCGAAGCTTCCCTGCGTGTCGACCTGCAGCTCGCGGTAGAGATCCGGCGTCAGGTAGGCGCTGTGCGGATCGAGCGAGGTCAGCATGCCGTTGATCGCGCCCTCGACCAATTGCTTGGTCGCCACCTGATCCACGTAGTTCTTCTGAACGATGGCCAGGATGTTGGTGAAGACCTCGAGGTTCTCGTAGGTCTCGCGCGCGACGGCTTGGACGCTGGTGACTCCGCCACTGGCCAGCCATAGCCCGGCGACCAGAGCAACGGCAAAAGAGAGCCGCCTTCTCTGCTTCAGAAACGACATCCGTTGTCTACCTCCGGGCCGACAATCGATGGATACTACACTGCAAAAATCCCCTCTGCAATGTGGCGTGGGGCGCACCGCTCGCGGAATCGGTGCGAGTGGCGCGAGCAGGAGCTTTGCTTGCAACCCCGGGGTGATTCTCCTATACGACTCGCTCATCGCCACGGAATCGCCTCGCTAAAGGTCGGATGATCTCCCCGCGCACCCTGCTCGCCGCTGGCCAGTTGTGCCTTTTGGCGGTCGCGGCTTTTCTCTCGGCGAGCACCATGAGCGCGTGGGTGGCGGGGCGATTGCGCACGCCCCCGGGAATGGCGCTCGCCGCCGCACCCGCCGAGAGCGCGCCGGCGGCGAAACGCCCGCTCTCCTACTACGCGCCGATCACGGCCCGGGACATCTTCAACCCGCCGCGCTCGACCGAGCCGGAAGCGCAAGCGGCGCCGAACGAGCTGAAGGCGAGGCTGCTGGGCGCCGCGCCCGGCACGGGCATGGATTCGTACGCCATCATCGAGGACGACGCCAACAAGACGCAGCAGCTCTACCGCGTGGGCGACACCCTCCAGAGCCGGACGCTGTCGCGGGTGGAGTGGGACCACGTCGTGCTCAAGGGACCGCAAGGCGAAGAGGTCCTGAAGATCGTCGAGCCGAGCGGCAAGCCCGGCGCATCCCCGCCGCTGGCCGCGGGCGCCGGCGGCATCCAGGCGCGCAGCGACACCGACTTCGTCATCGAGCGCTCCGAGATCGACAAGGCGATGGAAAACCTGAACCAGCTCTTCACGCAGATTCGCGCCGTGCCGCACTTCCAGGACGGCAAGGCGGCGGGCTTCCGCCTGTTCGCGATCCGCCAGGACTCGGTTTTCGAGAAGGTCGGCTTGAAGAACGGCGACGTCGTCACGCGGATCAACGGCAACGACTTGAGCGATCCGGCCCGGGCCATGTCCCTCATCCAGGAGCTGCGCAGCGAAGGCCGCATCTCGGTCGACGTGACTCGGAACCGGCAACCGGCGACGCTCAGCTACGAGATCCGGTGAGAATTCGCGCCACCGCCGCCTCGCTGGCCGGGATCTCGCTGCTCGGGTCGCTGGTCGCCCGCGCACAGACCGCCAAGCCGCCGTCCGCGCCGCCAGCTCCCGCGGCGCGCGCGACGAGCCCCGCCGGGGTATCGCCGGGCTCCGCCGCGGAGAAGGTTCCGGAAAAGCAGCTCATCACCATGGACTTCCAGGACGTCGAGATCGGCGTGCTGGTCAAGTTCATCAGCGAGATCACCGGTAAGAACTTCATCCTCGACGAGAAAGTGCGCGGCAAGGTGACGGTGATCTCGCCGACCAAGATCAGCATCGAAGAGGCTTACCGAGTCTTTCAGTCGATCCTCGAGGTGAAGGGGTTCACGACGCTGCCCGCCGGACCGGTCACCAAGATCGTACCGGTGCGCGAGGCGCGCGAGTCCGGCGCTCCGCTGGCGACGGACACCTCGGCGGGAGACCAGTTCATCACCCAGCTCGTGCCGCTCTCCTTCACCGACGCCAGCACGCTCGCGCCAGTGCTGCAGCCGATGGTCTCGAAGGACGGGCTGGTATCCGCGTACGACCCGGCCAACACGATCGTTCTCATCGACACGGCTTCGAACGTCGAGCGCCTGCTCAGCGTCATCTCCGAGCTCGACATCGAGGTGCCCGAACGAGGGATCGAGATCATCCACCTCGATAACTCCTACGCGCAGAACGTCGCCACCACGCTGCAGCAGGTGCTGGAGGCCCAGACGGAGCGCACCCGCAAGGGCGCTCCGGCGGCCGCGCGCCCGGCCGGCCAACCGCCGGCGGCCGCGGGGCCTGCCACGACGGCGCAGTTCAAGATCATCGCCGACGAGCGCACCAACTCGGTGGTCGTGCTGGCGAGCCCGACGCAGATGCGCACGATCCGTAAGCTCGTGAAGGACCTCGACCAGAAGCTCGATGGCGTCTCGAAGATCAACGTGTATCCACTGGAATACGCCAACGCCGTGGAGATGGTGCAGGTGCTGTCCGAGCTGATCGGCGGCGGGCGCGGCGGAACGCCGGGAACGACGGTGGGAAGCGTCGGCACTTCGCCGCGGCGCACCACCCGCCAACAACAGCTCGGCAGCTACGCGCGCAGCAGCGGCATGCTCGGAGCGTCCGGCGGCCCGGGATCGCGCCCGCTCGGCCAGGCACTCGGCGGCGGATCGAACGCTCCCGGCGGCCAGCAGGGAGGCACAGCTCAGAGCAGCGCCGTCAGCGCGAGCGGCAGCGGCGGAGAATTCGTCGCCGAGGTGCGGGTCACCGCCGATCCGTACACCAACTCGCTGCTGATCAGCGCCGCGCCGCAGGACTACGACGTGCTACGGCGAGTGATCGCCGAGATCGACATCCCTCGGCGCCAGGTCTACGTCGAGGCGATCATCCTCGAGATCTCGCTCGACAAGTCGCGCCAACTCGGCTTCGAGTACCAGGGCGGCAGCGCGCTCGGCAACGAAGGCATCGGCCTCGGGCGGCTGAACCTGAAGGACCTGAACGGCGCGCTCACCGCTCCGCAGAGCCTGTCCGGCCTGGTGATGGCGGCGGCCAGCAACCAGACGATCACGCTTCCCGACGGCACCAAGGTTCCCGCGCAGGTCGCGTTGTTCAACGCGCTGCAGTCCGACACCGACGTCAATATCCTGTCCGCGCCGAACATCCTCACTTCCGACAACCAAGAGGCGGAGATCTTGGTCGGCCAGAACATCCCGTTCATCGCCAGCCGCGCCACCGACACCACGAACCTGGCCAACACGTTCGCGACGGTGGAGCGCCAGGACGTCGGCATCACGCTGCGCCTCACGCCACAGATCTCCCAGGGGGGCGTCGTGCGGCTCGATCTCTACGAGGAGGTCTCAGCGGTCGTGCCGAATCCGCCGGTCGACCCGAACATCGCCGGACCGACGACCACGGTGCGCTCGGCGTCGACGACCATCGTCGCGCGCAGCGGTCACACGGTGGCGCTCGGCGGCCTCATCTCCGACAACGTCTCCAACTCGCAGAGCAAGATTCCGTTCATCGGCGACATCCCCGTGCTCGGGAACCTCTTCAAGAGTACCGACGACCGGCGGAACAAGACCAACCTGCTGGTCTTCCTGACGCCCCACATCGTCCACGACGAGACCGACCTGCAGGAGATCTCGGTCGACCACCGCGACCGCTTCAAGCAATCGATGCGCGACCAGAAGACCGGGCCGCGGCGCCGCGAGCAGCTCGATGCGCCGTCCTGGCAGGACGAGACCCCTCCACCGACCAGCCAAGGGCGGGTGATCGCGCCCTCGGAGCCCTCGTACTCGGTTCCGCCGCCTCCGGCCTCGAGCCTGGAGCGGCCCCCGCCCCCGACAGCGCCGCCGCCGCAAGTCGCCATCGCGCCGCGCCCAACCCCACTCCTGCCCAGCTCTCCGAGCGCAGTCGGCTTCCCCACCACGGGCCATCGCTTCGCGGTGCTGCTGGCGCTCATCGAGAAGGGCAACGCGCCGCCCGAGCTGCAAGCGACGAACGGCTTCCTCACCGTCTACATGCCGATCGAGGCGGGTGAATTCTTCGTCAAGGGCGCCACGTACGCCTACACCTCGTCGACATTCGAGGCGAAGTACACCTGCCTCGAAGTCTTCCCCGACGCCAACACGGCGCTCTCGGTGTATCCCGAAGGGCAGCCGCTGGAGCACTCAGGCGGCGCGCTCGTGCGCTGGAAGCCGATCTCCGCCGCGCGACTGCACGCGATCATCGCTGGCAACTCGCCCTGGAAGCGCTCGCGCTGACCTCCGCGCGGAGCCCTCCGGCGGCTCCGCGCCTGGAACGCGGCGGTGGTTCTCGATAGACTTGCGGCGTGAACGGCCTGGAAGCGAGCCTCGTCCGCGACGCGGGTATCGCCCCCGAGGTTCTCGCGCGAGCCCGCGAGCGGCTACGCGACGGCAAGGATCTTGGTGATGTCCTCCTCGAGATGGGCGCGGTCAGCGCGGAGCGCTGGGGACAGATCCTCGCAAGCTACTACGGCTTGCCGTACGTCGACGTGCTGCCCCCGGAGACCGTGCCGGCCGAGCTGCTGGTGCGCCTGCCGATCCAGTTCGCCAAGCGCCACAACCTCCTGCCGATCGCGGTCGACGGCGACGTCGTCGTCGTCGCCACCGGAAACCCTTCGGCGGTTGGGCCGATCGACGATCTGCGGCTGGTCTTCGGCAAGACCGTTCGCGCCGTCGTCGCGTCCGCGCCCGCAATCGCCGAGGCGATCAATCGCGCCTACGACCGCGCCGCCGGATCGACCGCCGAGCTGGTGTCGGGCCTCGACGAGGAGCGCCTCGACTTGCTCGCCACCGAGCTCGAAGAGCCCAAGGATCTCCTCGACGCGAGCGACGAAGCGCCGATCATTCGCCTCGTCAACCAGCTGATCTTTCAGGCCGTCAAGGACCGCGCCTCGGACATTCACATCGAGCCGTTCGAGCGCGAGCTGATGGTGCGCTTCCGCATCGACGGCATCCTCTACGACGTCGTCAAGCCGCCCAAGCGCTTCCAGCCGATCATCGTCTCGCGCGTGAAGATCATGGCCGGCTTGAACATCGCCGAGAAGCGGCTGCCGCAGGACGGCCGCATCCGCACCAAGATCGCCGGCAAGGACGTCGACATCCGCGTCTCGGTGATCCCCACCGCGTTCGGCGAGCGCATCGTCATGCGACTCCTCGAGCGCTCGGCGACGCTGCTCGAGCTCGAGCAGCTCGGGCTCGTCGGTCAGAACTTGAAGACCGTGCAGCGGCTGATCCGGCAGAGCCACGGCATCATCCTCGTCACCGGCCCGACCGGCAGCGGCAAGACGACGACGCTCTACGCCGCGCTACAGAAGATCAACTCGAACGAGAAGAACATCATCACCATCGAGGACCCGATCGAGTATCAGTTGGACGGCGTTGGCCAGATGCAGGTGAACCCGAAGATCGAGCTGACGTTCGCCAACGGCTTGCGCTCGATCCTGCGGCAGGACCCCGACGTGATCATGGTCGGCGAGATCCGCGACGTCGAGACCGCCGAGATCGCCATCCATGCCGCGCTCACCGGCCACCTGGTGTTCTCCACGCTGCACACCAACGACGCCTTCGGCGCCGTCACGCGCCTGGTCGACATGGGCATCGAGCCGTTCCTCGTCTCCTCGTCCGTCAACGCGGTGATGGCGCAGCGGCTGGTGCGGCGCGTGTGCACCGCCTGTCGCGTCGCCTACGCGCCGTCCGCCGAGCAGCTTCGGGAAGTCGGCATCGATCCGGAGCGAGTCACGGAGAGCGTATACCACCCCGGAGAGGGCTGCGCGGAATGCAAGCACACCGGCTATCGCGGCCGGATCGGCATCCACGAGCTGCTGATCGTCGACGACGAGGTACGTGCCCTGATCATGAAGAACGCCGACGCGGCGACGATCCGCCGCAGCGCGACGTCGCGCGGCATGCCGACGCTGCGCGATGACGGGGCGCAGAAGGTCCTCGATGGGCAGACGACCATCGAAGAGGTGATCCGCGTCACCCAGGAGGACCTGGTCGTCGAGTAAGACGGTTCTGAGGCGATGCCGGTCTACTCGTACGTTGGCCTGAGCCCCGAGGGCAAGAGCGTCAGCGGGATCATCGACGCAGACAGCCCGCGCGGCGCCCGGGTGAAGCTCCGCCGCTCGGGAGTGTTTCCCACCGCGGTCGCTGAAAGCGCCGGCGCGGCCGACGCTCCGCGCGCTTCCCGCTCGATCGGGCGGCTGTTCGAGCGAGTCGGCCCGCAGGAGCTGGCGGTCATGACCCGCCAGCTCTCCACGCTGGTCTCCGCGGGGCTGCCGCTCGTCGACTGTCTGTCAGCGCTGATCGACCAAGTCGACTCGGAGCGCCTGAAGAGCCTGTTGACGCAGACGCGCGAGCGGGTGAACGAAGGCAGCTCGCTCGCCGACGCGCTGGGCGAGCATCCCAAGGTGTTCACCGACCTGTACGTCAACATGGTGCGCGCCGGGGAGGCCAGCGGCGCGCTCGACGTGGTGCTGCTGCGGCTCGCCGAATACACCGAATCGAGCGCGCGGCTGCGCAGCAAGCTCCGCTCGGCGCTCACCTATCCGATCGTCATGCTCGCGCTGGGCTCGATGATCCTCTTCTTCCTGCTCTCCTACGTGGTGCCGAAGATCACGCGTATCTTCACCGAATCGAAGCAGGTGCTGCCGCTGCCGACGCGTATGCTGATGGCGGTGTCGGGAGCGCTTGCCACCTGGTGGCCGCTGCTTCTGCTGATTTCGGTCGCCGCGGCGTTCGGCCTGCGCGCCTACGCGCGAACCCCGAACGGCCGCTACCGCTACGACCGCTGGCGGCTGCGCGTGCCGGTGTTCGGCAAGCTGCAGCAGAAGATCGCCGTCGCGCGCTTCTCGCGCACGCTCTCGACGCTGCTGCAGAGCGGCATCGGGCTCCTGCCGTCGCTCGACATCGTCAAGAACATCGTCGACAACCGGGTGCTGTTCGACGCCACCGAAGCCGCGCGCGACGCGATTCGCGAGGGGCAATCGATCGCGCCGCCGCTCAAGAAAAGCGGGATCTTCCCGCCGCTCATGATCCACATGATCGCCGTCGGTGAGCGCAGCGGACAGCTCGAGGAGATGCTGTCCAAGACGGCCGAGACTTACGAAAGCGAGGTCGACGGCACGATCGCCACGCTGACCACGCTGCTCGAGCCGGCGATGATCCTCTTCATGGGTGCGCTGGTCACGTTCATCGTGCTCTCGATCCTGTTGCCGATCTTCCAGATGAGCCAGCTCATCCGCTGACGCGCGCACGACGCGCAGGGGAAGGACGCCGGTGTGCCCCCGGCTTGACGCTGGTTTGCCCGCCCCTTCGCTCCCTGGTATCGTCCCTCGCGCCTAGCCCGCGAATTTCCCGTCGCTGGGCCGCGTCCAAACCGTTCGGAGACTCGACTATGCGCCGCACCGCCGGGTTCACCTTGATCGAGATTCTGGTCGTCGTCTTCATCATCGGGCTCCTGGCGACGATCGTCTCGGTCAACGTGATCGGCCAGACCGACACGGCGCGCGTCACCAAGGCGAAGGTGGACTTGAAGGAGATCGAGCAGGGCCTTCATCTCTACAAGCTCGACAACGCGAGCTACCCCACTACCGAGCAGGGTCTCGCCGCCCTGCTGCAGAAACCGGCCAGCGGCCCGCAGCCGCGCAAGTACAACCCCGAAGGCTACGTCCAGAAGATGCCGGAAGATCCCTGGGGTAACCCGTACGTCTATTTGAGCGACGGGCAAAGCTTCGTGCTCAAGTGCCTGGGCGCGGACGGCGAGCAAGGCGGCGAGGGCAAGAACGCCGACATCGACAGCAAGGACTTGGGATGACGCGGTGAGCATTCACGGCCGGCGGCGGGAGGAGCGCGGCTTCACGCTGATCGAGCTGTCGGTCGTCATCCTGATCATCGCCATCGTAGCGCGGTTCGCGGTGCCCCGGCTGCGCAACTTGACCGCCGCCGAGCTCGGAGCCACCACCCGCCGCCTCGCCCAGACGACCCGCTACCTCTACGAAGAGTCGGCGCTGCGCGGCACCGTGCTGACGCTCTATTTCGACCTCGACCGCCAGCAGTACTGGGTCGCGCGGCCCGAAGAGGGAACGGGCCTACCGGTCGAGGACACCGACCTCCTCGCGCGCCGCGTCGCGCTACCGGACGGCGTGCGCGTCGCCGACGTCGTGGTGCCGGGCGCCGGCAAGCTCTCCACCGGCCTCGTGCCCACCCGCTTCTACCCGGAGGGCTACGCGGATCGCTCGGTCATCCACCTCGTCGACTCCGGCGGTCATGCGTATACGCTGCGCATCGACCCCGTACGCGGGCGCGGCGAGGTATTCGATGGGTACCAAGACCTTGAGCCCCGTTTCTAGATCGCCCGGCGGGTTCACCTTGCTCGAGGTCCTGGTGGCGGTGGCGATCATCGCCACCGCACTCGTCAGCCTGCTGTCGCTGCACGGCCGGAACGTCGAGATCGTGGCCTACGACCAGCGGTTGAACCGCGCCACGCTGCTCGCCCAGGGGCTGATGACGCGAACGTTGACCGCCGACCCGTTTCCCGATCCAGCACGAGCGAGCGGCGACTTCGAGAGCGACCCTGATTTCCACTGGCAGGTGGAGATCCTTCCCGGCCCGATGCGCGAGGTCGAGGACGAGACGCGGGAGATCCGCTTGAGCGTCTTCCGGAACGCCGGCGACGCCGACGCCGTCCGGCTGGTCACGCTGGTGAGAAGGCCCGACCGATGAGCGCCGCGCGTGCGAGCCGCGGATTCACGCTGATCGAGATCATCGTCACGCTGTCGGTTCTCGGGATCGTGCTCTCGATCGTATACGGCGTGTTCGCCAAGGCGATCTCCTCGAAGGAATTGGCCGAGCGGGCGGCGGAGCGGGCGGCCGCGGCGCGCTCCGCGCTGTCGAGCATGACCCGCGACCTGATGCTGGCGCGGCCGACGAGCGGCGCCGGTCCGCCGCCCGCTCCCGCCGCCGGCTCCTCCCCCGCGCCGACGCCGCGGAGCTCCCTCTTCGTGCCTCGGCAAGGGCTGTTCGTCGGCCGGCCGCGCGCGCAGGGGGACGCGATGCTCGACGACGTCGCCTTCACGGCGTTCTTGCGACGTCCGACGGCGATCACGTTCGGAGCGACCGACCTCGGCATCGTCCACTACTTCGTCTCTCCGCTCGGCGAGGATTCGAATCGCCTGGGGCTCTATCGCGAGACGATCTTCAGTCTGACGGGAGACAGCTTCGACCCCGACCAGGTCCATCCCGAGTCCACGACGCTCGTGCTGCCCGACGTAACGAGCCTCGACCTGCGCTTCTTCGACGGCAGAGACTGGGTGCAGGAATGGGATTCGACCGACCCGCGCAACTTCGCGGTCGCGCCGCGCGCGGTGGAGATCACGCTCACCGTTGCCGACGAGCTCGGGCGGCCGGAGACGTACCAGACCGGGATCGATCTGCCGATGGTAGCGAGCACTTCGCCACCGCGGGTCACGGGGTCGTCGGGAGCGGCACGATGACGCGCGTCCGCCAGCCCGCCGGCATCGCGCTGCTGATGACGCTGCTCGTCGTGGCGCTGCTGACGATCGTCGTCGTCGAATTCACCTACTCGACGAACGTCGAAACCCATCTCACGCGGAACTCTCTGGCGGCGCTGCAAGGACGATATCTCGCCCGTGCCGGCGTCGCGCTCGGCGAGCTCGCGCTCAAGCTCGACGCCGCCGAGAAGGCGAAGACCCCGCCGGATCGCCCGCCGGTCGAGACGCTGAGCGATCCGTGGGCGCTGCCGTTTCCGCTCCAGCCGCTCGGCGAGGGCATCGGCGATACCGGCTTTCGCATCGAGGACGAGTCGGCGCGCTTCAATCTGAACTCGCTGGCGCTTGGGCCCGGCGTGAATCCGATCACGCTGGAGGCGCGGAAGACCCTCTTCCAGGGCATTCTCGCGGCACTCGGCCTCGACGTGAACCTGCTGTTTCCGCTGCTCGACTGGTTGGACGCCGACGACGAAGTCAGCGCCAAGACCGGCGCGGAAAAGGACGACTATCAGCGCCGCGCCCCGCCCTATTTGCCGCGTAACGGAAAGATGCTGACGCTCGACGAGCTGCAGCTCGTGCGCGGCTTCGGCGAGCTGCCGCGCGAGCAGTGGGCTCTGCTGCGTCCGCTGCTGACGGTGCTGCCGCGCGAGGATCTGCGCATCAACCTCAACACCGCCCCCGAGGCGCTACTCTCCGCGCTGCTCACCGCCGTCGACGATCCGGCGGCGGCCAAAGCGATCGTCGCGCGCCGCGAGCAGCAGCCGTTCTCGTCGGTCGGCGAGCTCGCCGAGATTCCCGGCTGGACGCAGATTCCGCAGCAGGTGCGCTCGTTCTTCGACGTGCGCAGCCAGTACTTCACGATTCACGGTATCGGCGTCGTCGGCGAGGTGACGCGCGGCATCGCCGTCACCGAGCAGCGCAGCGGCGTACGCCTCGTCGTCCTCGATTGGCGCGAGGAGGCGGGAACGGCTTCCTTGACTTCACCGAGACCATCCGATGCAATGAACGTCTTCCGCCCGTGAATCGTTGACCCATGCCGAACCGGATTCTGGCACTCGACCCGCACGGTGCTCATCTGGTCGCGGTCGTGGTCGAGACGAGCTTCCGGAGTTATCAAATCGTCGGCTGCTTTTCCGAGCCGCGGGATGCCTCCGTGCCGCTCGGCGATCAGCTCCGCGTCTTCGTGTCGAGTCACCCCATGCAGGCCGACGCCGTGCTCTCGGCGCTGCCGGGCAACGCGGCGGCGTTCCGCATCCTCGACTTGCCGTTCCGCGACTGGCGACGGCTGCAACAGACCGTCCCGTTCGAGCTCGAGAGCCAGGTGCCCTTCGCCGTGGAAGACGCGGTGGTCGACTTCCAGGTCATCGCCAAGACCGGCGAGGAGGACGATGCGTCG
>CAVPWJ010000042.1:0-8042 GCA_963708955.1 uncultured delta proteobacterium | reverse complement strand
ACCGACCCCGAGGCCGCGAGCGCCGCGCGCCCGGTCAGCACCATCGACGCCTGCGGCGTCATGATCAGCGCACCGCGCGTGTGCATGCCCATGGTGGCGAGCGCGTCGAAGTAGCTCTGCGCGCCGACGTTCACGCCGTAGGCGATGACGTGGATCACGCCGCCGGCCTGTGTGAACGTGACGATGCGCCGCACGACGCGCGCCGTGGCGTCGAGGTTCTCGGTGCCGCTGTCCATGGCGATGCGCGCGCCGCTCGACACCGGCACCCACTCGACCGGCAGCCCGAGCTGTTCGGCGAGATCGATCGCGGCGACGATCCGGTCGCACTCGAGAGCCGACAGCGCTCCCATGTCGAGTGTGGGATCGGACAGCACGAGCACGCGGCGCATGCCCGCCGGCACCTTCTCGGTCGGCGTCGAGACGATCCCGAAGACCACGGCCGAGCGGTTGCCGCCGGGCGGCCGGCCGGCCACGCTCGCGGCCCGCGGGCGTGCGCTCGCCGGGTCGAGGTCGTACTCCTCGAAGCTGCCCACCGGCAGCTCCGTGGACAGCGTCATCGCGGCTTCGCCGGTCTCGCGGTCGCGGCCGGTCAGCATGCGCACGATTTCGTAGGGATAGACCAGACCGCGGCGGCGCGCCTCGGCGACCTTGCGCTCGTAGTCGCTCGCCGGGCGCAGCGGCTCGCGATGCGGCTCGCGCCACTGGATCTCCATGCGGCTGCCGGTGAGATCGGAGAGCACGATCTCGATGGTCCGCGACGGTGCGCCCTTGGCGGCGAGCAGGTTCAGGCGCACGACCACCTTCTCGAGGCCGAGGTGGCGGGTGGTCGGCGCGAGCCGGCGGGCGATCGTATCGGCGACGCGGGCGTCGAGGACGATCCCCGGCCAGACGATGATGGTGATGCGGTTCCAGCGCAGCCGCCTTCCCGGGTCGCGCAGCGACAAGATCCCGCGCAGCGTGCGTGTCGCCTCGTAGAACACCCGCTCGAAGGCCGGGATGTAGTGCGTGGCGTCCGGCTTCTCGGCGAGGCTGCGGACCTCGGCGAGCACGAAAACGCGCTCGTCGCCGCGCACGCCGCGGCTGCGGCCGTAGAAGCTGTAGATGCCGTCGCCCCCCCCCAGGCGCTCGAGCTCGAACGCTCGCAGCCGATCGAGATCGATGCGCCGCGCGGTCTCGGGATGGAGGCCGTGGATCTCGGTTTGCTCGACCGGCACGGAGTCGGCACCGGAGACGAACGTTCGATGCCGGGCCGGCGCCCCGAGCGCAAGCTGCGTCAACGTGAGTCGCGGAGCGGGGAGCCGTCCGGCGAACACGCGCGCGACCATCCGCGCGACCGTCTCGTCGTCGAGTGATTCTCCCGGGGGAAGGAACAGCTCGATCGCATCCGCCGGAGCATGGCCGTTGCCGCCCAGGCCGGGCGCGCCGACGTCGGCGAGACGGGCCGCGGTTTCGACCACGTCGAGCGCCCGGACCACGGCGCCGAGCACGGATCGGCCGTCGGTCAGCTCCAGCCGCTCGCAGGCGGCCGTGACGTCGAGGTCGGCGGGCGAGGCGGCCGCTGCCAGCGGCGTATAGAGCCGGCGGAGGTGCGCCGCCAGGGCGATGCGCCGCCGGCGCGGATCCTCATCGCCGATCCAGCGGCCGACGCGATGGAAGATGCCGCGCTCGCTCTCGGCGATCTGCGCCAGGACCCGGCTCGGCAGCGTTCCCGGATCGTGCTCCGCGGCGCGCAGCCAGTCCTCGAGCGGCTGGGTGCTTCGCTCCGCTCGCGCGTCCATCTCCGGCTTCTCGAAGATCACGTAGCTGGTGTCCACGGCGGCGTCCGCGAGAGCGTCCGGGACGAGGCCGCGCAGCCGGTTGACGTGCGACAGCGCCTTGGACAGCGCCGAGTCGCCGGCCAGGTCCAGGCCGGATTCGGCCAGCGCGACCACGCGGTGAATGATGCCGAGAATCAGCCGATGGCGCAGCAAGGGCGTGCGCTGCGAGGCGAACAGCCGCAGTACCGCTCGCTCGAGATCGTCGCCGTGGCGCAGCGCGGGGATGCCATAGTGCCGCAACGCCTTCTCGACCAAGGCGAGGAACTCGCCGGCGATGCCTGCGCCCGCCGCGCGGATGCGCCGGACGAACATCCACAACCGGGCGTTGTTCGACGGCGCCGGCGCGCCGGCAGCGTTCAACTGCGGCGTGCGTACGAACAGTCGCTCGACGTCGGCGAACACCGTGAGGTCGTGACGGATCTCGGCGAGCGCGCGGCGGAAGTCTTCGGACAGCCCCGCGGGGAGCGGGGCCTCGAGAAAGGCCGCGAGGCGCTCGCCGCGCTCCGGGTCGGCGTCGTAGCCGAGCAGCACGCGGCGAATCTCGTCGCGCACCACCTCGAGCGCGGCCGCTCGCGTGTCGCGCTCGGCTCGGTCGGCGGCCAGCAAGTCCGGCGCTTCGCTGCCGTCGGGCCGCGCGCCGAAGAAGAGATCGAGCGGATCGGGCTCGTCGGGGAAGGCGAGCCGGGCGCCGCCCCCGGCGGCGTGCTCTTCGCCACCCGGATCGATGATCAGCAGCACGTCGCCGGCCGCGACCTGCCTTCCTTTCTGCACGCACACTTCCTTCACCACGCCGGCGACCGGGGCGGTGAAGCCGATCTCCATCTTCATGGCTTCGAGCAAGCCGAGCGGCTGCCCGGCCTTGACGCGATCGCCCGGCCGCACGTGTACCGCCACCACGACCGCCGGCGTGCCGGCGCTCACCTGACCGGCGGTCTGGCGGCCGAATCGATACGACCGTCCTTCGACCTCCACGCGCAGGTCCGCCTCGGTGACGTCGTAGAGAACGCGGTAGCTGCGGCCGCCGAAATCGAGGCGCCCGCCGTGTTGGCCGTCCTCGCGCAGGCGCACGCCGACGGTCACGCCGTCGAGCTGAATCCGGTACTTCCAGCCGCCGATCGCGTACGCCTGCAGCCGGTGGGGCTCGCCGCGGTAGACGAGATCGATACGCTGTCCGATCGAGGCGGGGACCCGCGGCGAGCCCGAGCTCGCCGTGTCGGCGAAGAAGTTGCGGCGGGCGTCGAGGCGGGCGCGCTGGTAGGCGAGGATCGCCGCGACCGCGAGCGCCTGCGCCGCATGCTCGTCCCGCGCCGGCCGCTCGCCGCTCCAACGGTCGAGCCAGCCGGTGTCGACCCCGCCGGCCTGGAACGCCGCGTCCTCGAGCACCTCGATCAGATAGCCCTTGTTGGTCGCGCCGCCTTCGACCACCAGCTCGAAGTCACGCAGCTCCGCGGCGAGCCGCGCGCGCGCCTCCTCGCGCGTCGCGCCGGTGACGATCACCTTGGCGATCAGCGAGTCGAAGTCCGGCGGCACGCGGCTGCCGATCACCACGCCCGTGTCGACCCGCACACCCGAGCCGAGCGGCGGGTTGAAGCGCGCCACCACGCCCGGAGCGGGCAAGAAGCCGGCGTCGGGATCCTCCGCGCAGACCCGCGCCTCGATGGCGAAGCCGCGCTCGACGTACTGCTCGCTCGGCAGGCGCTCGCCGCGCGCGATGCGCACCTGCAGCTCCACCAGGTCCGCTCCGGTGATCGCCTCCGTGATGCCGTGCTCGACCTGCAGCCGCGGATTCACCTCGAGAAAGCAAACCTCGCGGTCGGTCACGAGAAACTCGACCGTGCCCACTCCCGAGTAGCCGACCCGCTGCGCCAACCGCACCGCCGCGGCGGCGAGGGCGTCGAGACGCTCGCGGGAGAGCCCGGGCGGCGGCGCTTCCTCGATGACCTTCTGGTGGCGGCGCTGCACGGAACAGTCGCGGCAACCGAGAGCGACGACGTTGCCGAAGAGGTCGCCGGCGATCTGTACCTCGATGTGACGGCCGCCGATCACTTTGCGCTCGAGGAACAGGCGGCCGTCGCCGAATGCCGAGCGCGCTTCCTGCGCCGCCGAGCGAAACGCCTGCGGCAGCTCCTGAGGCGACGAAACGACGCGGATTCCGCGCCCGCCTCCGCCCGCGGTGGCCTTGACCACCAGGGGATAGCCGATGCGCTCCGCGCAGCGAATGGCCTCGGCCTCGTCGGCGACTTCTCCGCCGCTCCACGGGGAGACCGGCACGCCGGCCTCCTCGGCGATCTGCTTCGCGGAGATCTTGTCGCCGAGCCGCCGCATCGTCTCTCCCGACGGTCCGAGAAACGAGATTCCCGCCGCCTCCAGACGATCGGCGAAGCGTGGATCCTCGGCGACGAATCCCCAGCCCGGCCACACCGCGTCGGCGCGCGCGCGCGCGAGGGTCGCGAGCAGCAGGTCGTGGTCGAGATACGAGGCGACGGCGCTGCCGCGGGTGGGCAAGAGATACGCCTCGTCGGCGTGACGGACGAACGGCGCGTCGCGGTCGACGTCGGTGTAGAGCGCGATCGCCTTGAGATCGGAGCCGTCTCGCGCGCGCAGATGCTTCACGCCGCGCAGGCAGCGCGTCGCCGCTTCGCCACGGTTGACGATGGCGATGCGGCGGATCGCTCGGCCGACGCGGCTCATGCGCTCCCTTCCCTCCGCTCCGCGGCGATGCCGACGCTGGGGGCGAAGACGGGAACCGACGCCGCGAAGGCGACCACTCCGCCGTGGTGGGCGAGCGAGAGGTCGATTCCGCTCGGGCGCCCGTCGACGCGCAGGCCGGGGATCCGGCCCCGGCGAACGACGGTCAAGCGCGCCGGCTCGATCGCCAGCCGCGACGCCAGGCGATCGACCGCAAGCGCTCGCGCGGCTCTCGACGGCTCGCCGTCCGCGCCGCGCAGCGCGGCGGCGACGATCTCCGCCGGCGGGGCGAGGGCGGAGGTCGCCACCGCGTGGACGGAATCCTCGCGCGTCTCGATGGCCACGCGAAAGCTCATGCGGCCGTGGGTGACGATTGCCCGCTCCTCGCTCTCCAGGAGGACGAGGAAGCGCGCCGGCGAGAAGATCATCCTTGGATCGAGCTTGCGCGCGGCCTTGAACGAGCTCTCCTTGGCCGCCCACAGCGTCCAGCGCAGCGGCTGCGGCTGGCGGCTGCGCTCGAGCAGCGCGCGCTCGGCGTCCGCGAATACCCGCTCGTCGAAGCGCGGGTGCGTCGCGCCGGCCGACGCCTCGGCGTCGAGCAGATCGACGACGTCGTCACCGAGCAACGAAGTGCCTCCGTTCCATCGCGGCGAGCTCGGCGATGATCTGCCGCGCCACGTCGCGCGAGCCACGCAGTCCGTCGAACTCGCTCTTTGGCTCGATCAGGCTGAGCTCGACCTGGAATCGCTCGCCACGCGCCGGGTAATCGCTGAACGTGGCTTGCCGCCGGCCCCGCAGATAGACGCAGAGGATCCGGCAGCCGGGAAGGGCGCGTGCCACGCGTCCGACCCCGGGAGCCGCGTCCTCGCTCTCCACCCGTCCGCTGCGGCTGCGGCCGCCCTCGGGAAACACCAGGCCGACATCACCCCGCGAAAGGACGTAGGCGAAGTCGCCGAGCACGCGGGCGACGTCGCGGCGGCTGCCGCCGCGGGTGATCGGCAGGCATTTCATCACGTAGGAGGTCAGACGCTGCACGAGAGTGGCGGCGAAGTTCCTGCGCTCCGGCACGTTCCAGGGAAGAGCGGAGTAGTGCAGCAGGTACCATCCCGGTGAGCCCAGCGCCCAAGCAACGATCGCCGAGTCGATCAACGTCAGATGGTTGGCGCAGACGAGCAGCGGCCCGCCGCGCTGGGCGCGGATTCGCTGGTACTCGCGCCGAACGGCTGCCACGCCCTCGATGCGGTATCCCGCGACGGCGCGCAGGAGAAATGCGACGAGCGGGATCCACACCACGCCGAGGGCACGACTGATCTCGCGCTGCGCGGCGAGCCGTAGGCGGCGCGAGCGAGGGGGCTCGGCGGAATCGGGCGCATGAGCGGGCTGCTCGATGCAAACCCCTAGTTGAGCTTGGACGAGATCAGCCGTACCGCGTCTCCGATCGTGTTCACGGCATCGGCGTCCTCGTCGGCGACCTCGATGCCGAAGGTGTCCTCGAAAGCGAGCACGACGTCGACGAGCCTCGCCGAATTCACCTTGAGATCGGCCAGGATGTCGGTGTCGAGCGTCAACGTCTTCAGTGCCGCCTCGTTCTTCACGAACGGCATGAGGATTTGCACGACCTTGTCCATGATTTGCGCCTCGTTCATCTCGTTGCCTCCTTCGTGTTCGTGACCCGAGATCTCAGTGTCGCGGGAGGGGCTCGCCCCATTTGCGTAGTACCACGCAGGCGTTGACGTCTCCGAAGCCGAAGCCCGCCTTGATCAGCGTTCCGAGGTCGGGCATCGGCCGGGACTCGTGCGGGACGCGGGCCGCGTAGGGAGCGATCTCGGGGTGGACGTCCTCGCAATTGATCGATGGATGGAGGAATCCGCGGGCGAGCATCAACACGCTCGCCACCGATTCGATCCCCCCGGCGGCGCCGAGGGCGTGACCGATCATCGACTTCGTGGAGACGATCGGAGGAAAATCCTCCGGCGAGCGCTCGAGCGCGAGTGCCCAGGATTGGATCTCTCGCGGATCGGCGCCGGTGGCGGTCAGGTGGCCGTTGACGGCGTCGATCTCGCGCGGCGAGATGCCGGCGTCGCCGATCGCGTCGCGAACGCAGCGTACCACGCTGCTCGGATTCGGCGCCGTCATGCTGCCGCCGCCGCGGTGGCCGCCGCAGTTCACGGCGCCGCCGAGCACCTCGGCGTAGATCCGCGCGCCGCGTTCGAGCGCGCTCTCCAGACTCTCGATCAGCAGCACGCCCGCGCCGCACGACGGCACGAAGCCGCCGGCGCTGGCGCTCATCGGCCGCGAGGCCTTCGCCGGCTCTTCGTTGAAGCGGCGGCAGAGCACGCGCATGGCATCGAATCCCGCCCAGGTGTATTGGCTGGCTCCCTCCGAGCCGCCGCACAGCATGCGCGCCGCACGGCCGGCGCGGATCCGCTCGAGGCCCATCACGACCGCCTCGGTGCCGGTCGAGCAGGCGCTCGAGTTGGTGGTGACCTGGTTGCCGAGGCCGAGCAGGCCGGAGACGCGCGCCGACACGCCGCTGGCCATCACCTTCTCGACGACCGTGCTGCCGAGCCGGCGGACCTTGTGCGCGTCGGTGAGCGGAACCACGGAGTCGCCGATCGTGTCCATGCCGCCGATGCCCGTGCCGAGGATCGCCCCGGTCGACCAATCGACGCGCTCGTCTCCGGGCTCGGGCCGCGCCAGCCCGGCGTCCTGCCACGCTTCGACGGCGGCCAGCGCGCAATGTTTGATGTTGGAGTTCATCGCCAGCAGCTCGTCGCCCTGGAACGTGCGCGCGGCGAGCTCGTCGACTCCGGGCGGGACGCCGGCCACGGTGCACCCGAAGCCGAGCTCGACGAGCTTGTCGATCCGCCGGATTCCGGAGCGGCCCTCGCGCAGCGCCTGCTCGAAGTCGGCGAGCCCGACGCCGTTCGGCGACACCACGCCGAGACCGCTGACGACCACCCGCCGCTTCATCGTGGCACTCCCATCCCGGAGAGCTGACCCGAGCACACCAGCGTCCCGTCTTCGAGGTGCATGCGCGCTTCGGAGCGGAGCTTGCGGCGGCGGAAGAAGAGCTTGCGGCCGGTGATCACCACTCGCGCCCCCGGCGGCACCATGCCGGCGAATTCGACGTTGGCATCGGTGAACAGCGACAGCGTGCGGTGGACCTCCTCGAGGGAGGTCTGGTTGGCGAGCAGATAGATGCCGTGGGCCACGACCGCCGCTTGCGCCATGGCCTCGACGAGGATCACCCCGGGCGTCACCGGCCTTCCGGGAAAATGGCCGCGGTAGAAATCGTGGTCGAGGCGGAATCGGTAGCAGGCCCGGATCTCGTCGTCGTCGATCGACAGGATGTCGTCGATGAAGCGGAACGGCTCTTGTTGCGGGATGGCCGCCAGGAGGTCGGCAATGGAGATTGGACTGCTCATCGGGATAGCGCCTCGAGGTTGCGGAAGATGCCGACCTTCGCGCGCTGGATGTCGTAGATCACCTTGCCGTCCACCAGCACCCGGCCGTCGCCGATCGCCATCGCCGCGC
>CAVPWJ010000041.1:0-8762 GCA_963708955.1 uncultured delta proteobacterium | reverse complement strand
GGTCCACCCGATGCAGACCAGGGTCCACTCATGCTGCACAGACTTCAGACCCCGGAGCAGGAACTGGCGGAATCCCAGCATGGACTTGATGATGCCAAAAGTTGGTTCCACCGTGTACTTGCGTTTGGCGTAGACCTGTCGTCCCTCAGCCGTACGCCACCGAGTCATACGTTGCCCGCTCCAGCTTGCGGCTCGAAAACACCCCGGTTGCATACCCGTAGAAAAGCAGCGCGACCATCATCGACGGATGAAAGGCTTCCGAACCTCGCCCCTGGTACCTGTCGTCATCCTGACCAGCTCCAGCCGCTCCCAACGAAGCCGCTCCACGATCTCGACAACAAACCGCCCCAGATGATTCTCGGGCAACCACTCTTGCACCGACGGCGGCATCAGATACGCCGTGTCTCGGTCCACGCTCACAAATCGTCCGCTCATCCTCTCCTCCGCATCCACTCGAACCACTTCGTGATGCAGTCCCATACCCCTTTTTCGCTACCCGGACCTACTGAAAGTCCGACAGGCTGCTAGGCCGTGATTCTCCTTGTACGCAACGTCCCCTCTTGCGGCTTGCATCCGGCGACCGAGAGTTTCACAGTCGGCTCCGACGGATTGGAGGCGATCATGGCGGATGCGAAGGTTCCCGCGGGTATGTCCGGCTGGATTCAGGATCACGTGCGGCAATATCTGCGGAGCGGAGGCAGGGAAGGACACATGTGGGACTCCTCGGTGGTGGGCGGTCCGGGCCCGCTGCCGACGCTTCTCCTGACGACGACCGGTCGCAAGTCGGGGACGAAGCAGCTCGTGCCTCTCATCTACGGCAAGACCGAAGGCGGTGTCGTTGTGATCGCCTCCAAGGGAGGCGCGCCCGAGCATCCCGGGTGGTACCGAAACCTCACGGCCAATCCGGAAGTCGAGGTGCAGGTGGGGACGGAGTGCTTTCGAGCCCAGGCATCGACCGTCGAAGGCCGAGAGCGAGCCGAGCGGTGGGACCAGATGGTCTCCGTCTATCCGCCTTACACGGCTTACCAGAAGAAGACCGAGCGGAGGATTCCCGTGGTGGTGCTGAAGCGAGTCGGATAAGGCGACTCGAGGAGCGCGCCTCGCGGGTGCTCTCGTCGCGGTGAATACGGCCCCCGACTGCCGTGGGCTACGGTTTGCACGGTCGGCACCAAAGACAATACACTGGCCGCAGCAACCGGAGCGCCCCTGGTCCGACGGTGGAAGTGCGCGAGGTTGCTTGCATTGGCTCGGTGAACCGAGCAAGGAAATTCCACTTTGGCGCTCGAGGGTGAGACACTGAAAACCGGCGTAGAGGTGACCGTGCTCGGCGCGGGCGACGCGTTCAGCAGTGGCGGGTGGCGGCAGAGCTCCTACTTGGTGCGCGCGCCTTCGGCGACGTTCCTGATGGATGCGGGAGCGACGGTGCTCGCCGCGTTGAAGGACGCCGGCCGGGCGTCGGACGAAGTCGACTTCGTGCTGCTCAGCCATCTACACGGAGATCACTTCGGCGGGTTGCCGTTCATGATCATGGAGTACCTCTACGAGCGGCCTCGCGACCGCGAGTTGCTGATCGCCGGCCCGGCCGGGACCGAAGAGCGGGTCTTCGATCTCTTTCGCGCGATGTACAAGGAGGCCGCCTCCCGACCGATCAGGTTTCCGATCCGCTTCCAGACGCTGGTGGCCGGACAGAACGTGTCGATCGGCGGCGTCGCCGTGGAGCCCTTCGCCGTCCCCCACCAGGAGCGAGAGCCTTCGCTCGGCTTGAAGGTACGGCTCGACGGCAAGACGATCCTCTATTCGGGCGACTCGGGATGGACCGAGGAGTTCGTCCACCGCACCGCGGACGTCGACCTCTTTCTATGCGAGTGCTGCTACTGGGAGACGGAGGTCAACTTCCACATCAACTACCCGCTCTTCGAGCGCAACCGCGACCGCATCCAAGCGCGCCGCGTGGTTCTCTCCCACCTCGGGCGGGAGGTGATCGAGAAGCTCGATCGCGTGAAGGAGGAGTGCGCCCGGGACGGGATGGTTATTCCGCTCTAGGATTGCCGCGGACCGCGGGCCGGACGGGCGCGGGCCTGCCCGGTCCGCAGATCGTCGGGCGTGACCAGCACCGAGGACGCCTTCTCTTCCCGCTCGCGCTCGGCTTCCTGCGCGAAGAACAGCCCGAACGATCGTCGCACCAGCTCCTCGCAGAACGGGATGCCTCGCCCGCTGCGGCGCTCCGCCACCGCCTCGGCCACTGCCGCGGCGCACGCGGCGGCTGATGGCCTGCCGCTGCGTGCGAGCACGTGGGCGGCTTCCCGCAGCCGCCGCTGCCACGACGGGGCGAGCTCGGCGGAGAACACGCGCTCGACGGCGGCCTCGACGATCTCCTCGACGCGGCCGATCTGCGCGCTGCGATCGAGCACGATCGGGCTGCTGCGGATCGCGCGGTAGCGCTCGAGGTGCGAGGCGAGCGCGGCTTCGGGCAGGATCCAGTGCCGCAGCTCCTCCTCTTCGAAGAGCGACGCAGACGACGAAAGGCTTCCGGCGGGGTCGGCTCCCCCGCTCGGGGCGGGTAATGAGGCGGGAGTCGCGGGAGTCGCGAACATCTGGAGGCGGAGTTGCGGGTAATGGGCCGCCGAAGCCGACACCTCTCCACGGGCGCGAGCCCGCTCGTAGCCCTCGGCGGCGATCCAGTCGCAATATCGCCAATCGACCTCGACCAGCCGCAGGCCGTGTCGTGCCTTGAGCTGTTCGCGCCAGGCCCGCACGCTCTTGCGATTGAGCTCGGCGAGCGCCGCTTCCTTGAGGCCCTCGGGCTCGTTGACGACCATGCTGAAATGAAAGAGTCCTCCGCCGGCGCGCGGCTTCAAGATCCACAGCAGCCGGTCGCCCATCGGGTCGCTGATGGAGAGAAAACCTTCTGGCTCCGGCCCGGAGAGCGGCGAGCGCGACGGCGTCTGCTCCGCCTCGGCGACGGGCTCGGCGGCCGCCACGCCCCGTTGCTTCAGTCGATAGAGCGCTCGGCGCACCTCGCGGCGCAGCAGCTTATCGTCGGTCGCGTCCGCCTCGAGGCGCGCGAGCAGCCGCGCGCTTTCCCCTGACGGAAGGCCGCCGAGCCGCTCGGCCACGGCCAGCGCCGTCGCGCGATCCGCCTCGAGCGCTCGCGCCAGCGCCTCCACCGTCGCTCCCTCCGGGACGCCGAGCCGCTCGAGCGCATCGTGCGACTGGCGAAGTCGTGGCTCCGGTCGACTCGACATCAGCGCCTCCGCCGCTCGCTCACCGGTGTCGCGGCCGCTGCTTCGCGGACTCCGCCGGGGACGCGGGCGGGGGATTCGCGGGCGCCGCGGCAGCGGGTGCGGGACTCTCGAACGACTTCAGCTTCTCGATGACGTGATCGGCCACCCATTTCGGATCCCACCATTCCACGGGATCCACGTGGACGCCGTCGACCATCATGCTGAAGTGCAGGTGGTCGCCGGCGGCGAGCCCGGTCTCGCCGGTTCGTCCGAGCGAGTCGCCGCGGTGGACCATCTGTCCGACCGGCACGCCGATCGAGCTGAGATGGCCGTACAGCGAGAACAGGCCCAGGCCGTGATCGAGGATCACGGTGTTGCCGTAGATGCCCAGGTTGTCGGCGAACGCCACCTTGCCGTTGTTCTCGGCCGTGACCGGGCTCAGGCGCAGCGAGGCAAGGTCGAAGCCGAGATGGGTCTGCGAGTCGATGATGTTGCCGTCGTGCTTGTAGGAGCGCCGATCGGCGAAGCTCGACAGCGGCGCCGAATCCGGCTGGCGGAGAAACACCTCGCTCCACAGGAGCTTCGGCTCGGAGTGGCCGCAGACCTTGCGGATCGTCTCTTCGCTCTGCTTGCGTAGCTCGCGGTTGATGGTCAGGTAACCGGCGACCAGGTCGTCGGTCTGCGGCAGGCGATTGGTCTCGAGCAGCTCGGGGACCTTGCGCTTCAAGAAATCGTCGCCGACGTCGAGCGTGCGCTCGGAAAACTTGCGCGGCTTCACGGCGACGAAGAACTCGGCCTCGCGCCGGTTGCCCGCGGCATCCTCCGCCACCACCTTGGGACGCGCCGCCGTGGTCAGATCCTGCGGCACCGCGAACAGCGCGACGGTGACGTCGGGATCCGTCAGCGCGCCCTTGGTGCCGGCGAAGAAGTACGACTCGACCTGCACGCCGCTGCGCACGGCGTCCTTCGAGGTCTTGTAAACGACCACGTCGCTGCCGCCGAGGCGCATGTAGTGCTGGCGGGTGAGCACCTCGATGACCGGCGGCGTGTAGTCGATCTCGACCGGCTGGACGAGCGTCGGCGGAGAGGATCGCAGGGTATTCAGCCACGAACCGTCGCTGGCGATCACCAGCAGGGTCGCCGCTCCTTCGGGAATCTTCGCGTCGCGCGGCGACACGGCGAGATCGAACGACTTCTGGTGCACGCCGCTGCCGCGCCAGCCGGCCGCGGGGTAGGTCTCGGAGATCAACTGATAGCGCGTGCCGCCGGCTTCGATGAACACCTCGACCGAGGCGAGGCCCGTGCCGCGGTCGGCGACGTCGAGCGGGATCTGCGCGTGACGGCCGAGATAGCGCAGCGGCTGTCGGACCGTGGCCGTCGGGCGGGAAGGATCGAGCTTCACCCAGCCGAAGTAGGCGATGGCGACGGTCACCAGGAAGATCAGCCACCGCTTGGAGCGGCGGAGGAAGCCGCCTTGCCGCGATTCTCTGCGTGAATCGGCGAGCATGCGAGTAGCCGGGTTACATAGAGGCGTGGTTTCCGACTGTCAACACACGATGCGCGGTGATATCCCTGATCGACCATGTCGCTGGTGGTGATGCGCTATCACGAGATCACGCTGAAAGGCGGCAATCGCGCGCGCTTCGCGGCGGCGCTCGCCAACAACGTGCGTCGCGCGACCATCGACCTGCCGGTCGCGCGGGTTGCCGACGCGCACGGGCGCCTGGTCGCCGTGCTGCGCGACGATGCGTGCTGGCCGGAGCTGCGCGCGCGTATCGCGCGCGTGTTCGGCATTGCCAACTTTTCGCTGGCGCGGAGCCTGCCGGTGTCGTTCGCGGCAGGCGGCGAGGCGCCCGACCTCCGGCCGCTCGCCGGCGCCGTGCTCGAGCTTCTCGCCGGGCGGTCGTTCGCCTCGTTCCGCGTGCGCACCAAGCGCGCGGACAAGCGCTTCCCGCAGCCTTCGCCGGAAGTGAGCGCCGAGCTCGGCGCGATGCTCCAGCGGGCGACGGGCGCGCGCGTGGATCTCGATCACGGCGAGCTCACGGTCACGCTCGAGATCCTGCCCGGCGAGATCCTCTACTCGGTCGAGAAGGTGGCGGGCGCCGGAGGGCTGCCGGTCGGCACCGCCGGCCACGTGGTCGCGCTGCTCTCGGGCGGCATCGACTCGCCGGTGGCCGCGGCGCGCATGATGCGCCGCGGGTGCCGCGTCACCTTCGTCCATTTCCACAGCGCCCCCTACCTCGATCGATCGAGCCAGGAGAAGTCGCGCGAGATCGTCCGGCGCCTGGTGGCCCATCAGGGCGACGCGCGGCTCGTGCTCGTGCCGCTCGGCGAGGCACAGCGCCAGATCGTCACCCACGTTCCGCCGCCACCGCGGGTTCTGCTCTACCGGCGGATGATGCTGCGCATCGCCTCGGAGATCGCCCAGCGGATCGGTGCCGAGGCGCTGGTGACCGGCGACAGCCTTGGCCAGGTGGCGTCGCAGACGCTGCCGAACCTCGCGGCGGTCGAGAGCGCGGCGACCCTGCCGGTCTTCCGGCCGCTGATCGGCATGGACAAGCTCGAGGTCAGCGACGAGGCGCGGCGGCTCGGCACGTTCGAAGTCTCGATCGAGCCCGACCAGGACTGCTGCTCGCTGTTCGTGCCCCGCCATCCGGCCACGCGCGCGCGCGCCGGGGACTTGGAGGCGGCCGAGGCGTCGCTCGCCGTCGCGAGCCTCGTCGAAGAGGCGATGGCGGGCGTGGTCGTCGAGCGCTATCGCTTTCCGACCCGGTCCCGCGACCCGGAGATCGAGGTCCTGACGAGCGGCGGCCCGCGGGGAGACCGCCGCGCCTCCGCTCCCTAGCCATGGAACGACCCTGGGAGATCGGCGAGCGCTCGGCGCTGGGCGAGGTCTACCTCGGCGGCGGCTTCGCGCAGGAGAAGCTCAGGGGAGAGTTTCGCCCCAGCCGGCGCGAGGACGTGGTCGAGCTCGAATCGCTCGACCGCCGCGAGCGGTGCGAGGCGGTCGCTCGCGGCATCGCGGCGCTGCGGCGCGGCGAGGTGGCCTACGGAGTGCTCGCCGCCGGAGCGAGCACGCGCATGAGCCTTGCCGACGTGCCGGCGGCGGCGCGCCGCCTGCTCGAGCGCGTAGGACGGTCCGAGATCCAGAGCAAGGCCCTGGTGCCGGTCGTCGAGGTCGGTGGACGCGTGCTCTCCTTCTTCGATCTCTTCCTCGCCAACGTGGCTCGTCTGTCGCACGAGACCGCGACCTCCTGTCCGATCGTCGTGCTGGTGAGCGAGACGAACGCCGCGGAGATCGGCGAGCACGTCATGTGCGCCGGCGGGATTCCGGCCGAAGACGTCGTCCTGTTCCGCCAGAGCCTCGACCGCCAGATCGTCGCCACGGCTGGCGACGTCGAGCACGCGCGGAAGAACTTCGCTTCCGAACGAGACGTCGAGAGCGCGCTCACGCTGTCGCGTGAGTTCGCGGGCTGCGATCTCGCCGTCGCGAAGCCCGGCGGCCACGGCGAGTTCCTGCACCAGCTCGTGTCTTCCGGAACGCTCGCCCGACTCCTTCGCCGCGGCGTCCGCTTCCTGAGCGTCCGCAACATCGACAACATCGGCGCACTGCTCGACGACCGCTGGCTGGCGATCCTCGGACGCATGGTCGAGGCGCGGCGAAACTTCGTCGTCGAGGTCTCGCGGCGCCCCGACGGGCCGGCCGGCAAAGGCGGCGCGCTGATCGTTCGCCCGGACGGTGCGTTCGAGCTCGCCGAGGATCCCGCCTTCGCCGGCACCGGCGTGGATCCGCGTGCCTCCTACTACATCAACGACGCCACCGCGATCCTCGCCGTCGAGTATCTCTTCCGCATCTACGAAACCTCGCGCGAGGAGCTGCTCGCCGCGTCTCCGGCGGCGCTCGCCGTGATCGCCGAGCGCGGACGGCGGAAGTTTCCGGTGCTGATCGACGTGAAGCCGGTGCGGCTCTCGTCGGGCGGCGTTGCCGGCGCGTTCGTGCGCGAGACGAACCTGTGGGAATCGACGGGGGTGGAGCGGGGGCTCGGCGTCGACGCGGTCGCCGTGCTCTCCGTCAAGGACGTGGAGGACGGCTACGAGCAGGCGAGCGCCGAGGAGCAGCGCGCGCGCTCTCTCCGCGTGCGCTTCGCCGCCACCAAGAAGTGGGAAGACTACGAGGGCATCAATGCTCGCCTGGCGCCGCACCTGGCCCGCCGGGCGATCGAGGGGCCGCTCGTCCTCTCGCCCTGAGCACTCCCGAACGCGAGCACTCGAGCTCGTCGAGAAACCGGCCGCGCGGCCGGTAGCCGTCGCGCGCCGTCGCCTCGCGGTCGGGAATCGTCGGCGCGCCACGGTGCGACGCGGGTACGGAACGACGTACGCGAGAGCGAGACGCTCGAGGCTTCAATGGGTGGCGTCGGGGAGGAGGCGCCGCATGACCTTTCCTTTCACGACCTCGACGATGGCGAGATAAGTCCCGACGGCCAGCGCGAGGAAAAGGAAGTAGGTCGCCGGCAACGGTTCGAGGCCGAGGGGAACGCCAATGGGCGTGTACGGAAGAACTCCCCCGATCAGGACGATCAGCAGCGTCGTGACGATCAGGGGCATGCTCGGCCGGTTGCTCCAGGGCCTGCCCGCGGTGCGGATGACGAACAGCACCAGGGTCTGGGTGGCGAGCGATTCCAGGAACCAGCCCGTGTGGAAGAGCACCTCGCCGAAGTGAAACACGCGCAGCAGGACGAAGAAGGTGAGGAAGTCGTAGACCGAGCTCACCGGCCCGATGAGCAGCATGAAGTTCCGGATCAGCCCGATGTCCCAGCGCTGGGGCCGCCGCACGTAGGCGGGATCGATGTCGTCGGTCGGGATGGTGATCTGCGCGAGATCGTAGAGGAAGTTGTTGAGCAGGATCTGCGTCGGCAGCATCGGCAAGAAGGGTAGGAACAGCGCCGCTCCGGCCATGCTGAACATGTTGCCGAAGTTCGAGCTGGTGCCCATCAGCAGGTACTTGAGGACGTTTCCGAAGGACTTGCGGCCGGCGATGATGCCCGTGTGCAGCACGTCGAGTCGCCGCTCCAGCAAGATGATGTCCGAGGCCTCGCGCGCGACGTCGACGGCACCCGCAACCGAGATGCCGACGTCGGCGCCGTGGAGCGACGGCGCGTCGTTGATGCCGTCGCCGAGGAAGCCGACGACGTGCCCATGGGCTTTCAGGGCGCGGATGATTCGGTGCTTCTGCGCCGGCGAGACTCGCGCGAAGATGTCGACCTCTTCCGCCACCCGCGCCAGGGCGGTCTCGTCCAGGCGTTCGACTTCGGCTCCCTGAACGATCCTGCCAGCTTCGAGGCCGACCTGGCCACAGATGTGTCGGGTCACGATCTCGTTGTCGCCGGTGAGGATCTTCACCTTCACGCCGTCGCGATGCAGGCTGGCGATGGATTCGGTGGCGCCCTCGAGCGGGTGGTCGGCGAACGTCAAGAACCCCGCCAGCGTGAGATCCCGTTCGTCGGCCGCCTTGAAGCCGGCCGGCTGTGCTACCTGCCG
>CAVPWJ010000040.1:0-18201 GCA_963708955.1 uncultured delta proteobacterium | reverse complement strand
TTCCGGAGCCGGTCGGGAACTCCACCTGGAAGTCGTCGCCGTAGTAATAGTGATATTTTTGCAGCGACTCGATGATCAGGAAATTCAGCGGGAACCAGATCGGCCCGCGCCAGTTGGAGTTGCCGCCGAAGATGCCGGTCATGGACTCGGCGGGCTCGTACTGCACGCGGTGCTCGGTACCGTCGACCGTCAGCACGTAGGGATGGTTGTGGTGGTAGTGGGAAAGCGCACGGATGCCGTACGGCGAGAGGAACTCGGTCTCGTCGAGCATGACCTTCAGCACGCGGCGCAGCCGCTCGGCGCTGAGGATCGAGAGGAGGCGGCGCTTGCTCGGGCCGCTCTGGTTCAGCATCGCCACGGTCTCGCAGAGGTCGGGCCGGTTGCGCACGAACCACAGGAGCCGCGAGCGAAAGCGTGGCAGCTTCTCGAGGTCCTCCTCGCCGACGGTGCCGACGGCGAACAGCGGGATCAGCCCGACCATCGAGCGCACCTTGAGCGGTTGCACGGTGCCGTTCGGCAGCCGCAGCACGTCGTAGAAGAAGCCGTCGTCCTCGTCCCAGAGCCCGAGCGTGTTCATGGCGTGGGCGATGTAGATGAAGTGCTCGAAGAACTTGCTGGCGACGTCCTCGTAGCTCGGGTTCCGGCGCCCGAGCTCCAGGGCGATCTCGAGCAGGTTCAAGCAGTACATGCCCATCCAGCTCGTGCCGTCGGACTGCTCGATGAAGCCGCCGGTTGGCAGCTCGGCGCTGCGGTCGAACACGCCGATGTTGTCGAGCCCGAGGAAGCCGCCCTGGAAGATGTTGTTGCCGGTGACGTCCTTGCGGTTCACCCACCAGGTGAAGTTGAGCAGCAGCTTATGGAAGATCTTTTCGAGGAAGACCGGATCGGCGCGGCCGGTGAGGCGTTGCTCGATCTTGTAGACGCGCCACGAGGCCCAGGCGTGCACCGGCGGATTGACGTCGCCGAACGCCCACTCGTAGGCGGGGATCTGGCCGTTGGGGTGCATGTACCACTCGCGCAGCAGGAGCTTCAGTTGCCGCTTCGCGAAGTTGGGGTCGACGAGCGCGAGCGGAACGCAGTGGAACGCCAGGTCCCAGGCGGCGTACCATGGGTACTCCCACTTGTCCGGCATCGACAGCACGTCCTCGTTGTAGAGGTGCGTCCAGTCGGAGTTTCGCCCGTGCAGGCGCTCGACGGGTGGTGGCGGCTCGGTGGGGTCGCCGCGCAGCCAGGTCGGAACGTCGTAGAAGTAAAACTGCTTGCTCCACAGAAGTCCGGCGAATGCTTGGCGGCAGACGTTGCGCGCATCGGGGTCGAGCGTGGCCGGGATCACCGAGGCGTAAAACTCGTTGGCTTCCACGATCCGCTGATCGAGAATCCGATCGAACTCGCCGCCGAACAGTCCGTCGGTCTCCGCGCTATCGCGCAGGCGGAGGTCCACGGTCGCCTTCCCGCCCGCGCCGAGCGCCAGCACGTAGTGAGCGGCGGCCTTGGTGCCCGCGTGCTGCGGATTCACCGCCTCGCGTCGGCCGTGGATCAGGTACTCGTCGAAGGCGTCCTTCACGTAGGGGCGCTCGACGTTGCGCGTCGGGAACCGCACGAGGTTCGTCTCGTTCTCCGTGAACAGTAGCTCGGGCGTCCTCGCGGCGTGCAGCCAGCGCCGCCCGAGCGTCTCGTGCTCGGCCTCGATCGTCGCGAAGCCGGCGCCGCCGGCGCACTCGCGCAGCCGCGGCCGGCGCGCCACGTGGCTCCACGACCAGGTGTTGCGATACCAGAGGGTCGGCAGTAGGTGCAGCGTGGCTTCCTCCGGCCCGCGGTTCACCACCGTCAGGCGGACGAGCACGTCCTCGTGCGTCGCCTTGGCGTACTCGACGAACACGTCGAAGTAACGGTCGGCGGCGAACACGCCGGTGTCCATCAGCTCGAACTCGGGCTGCGAGCGGCCGCGGCGGCGGTTCTCGGCCACGAGCTCGGCGTAAGGATACGCCGCCTGCGGATACTTGTAGAGGAAGCGCATGTAGGAGTGGGTCGGCGTGGAGTCGAGATAGAAGTAGTACTCCTTCACGTCCTCGCCGTGGTTTCCCTCGGGGCCGGCGAGACCGAAGAGCCGTTCCTTGAGGATTGGGTCGCGCCCGTTCCACAGCGCGATCGCGAAGCACAGGCGCTGGTGGTTGTCGCAGATCCCGCCGATGCCGTCCTCGCCCCAGCGATACGCCCGCGAGCGCGCGTGGTCGTGCGGCAGGTATCCCCAAGCCGTGCCGTACGGGCTGTAGTCTTCGCGCACCGTGCCCCACTGCCGCTCGCTCAGGTAGGGCCCCCAGCGTCGCCAGTGCACCTTGCGGTGCGCCGCCTCTTCGATGCGGATCTGCTCGGCGGTCGGCCGGGTCATCGGCGGAGCAGATCAGCGGCAGCGTGCGCGGCACCGAGCAGCGCGGTCTTCGGATCGAGCAGCGCGCCGATCGGGATCGCCGCCATGAAGTCGCGGTAGCGGCCCTTGTCCACGAACGCGGAGACGAACGCGCCGTTCTTCATCTTCGGCAGCAGCTTGACGGCGATGCCGCCGCCGATGAGCACGCCGCCGCTCGCCATGATGGAGAGCGCGAGGTTCCCGGCCTGGGCGCCGTACAGGCTGACGAACGTCTCGACGGCCTCGACCGAGGCGGGGCACGTGCCGGCAACGCCCGCCTCACCGATCACCGCTGCCGGATCCTCGTGCGCGAGGCGCTCGCGCACGAGCGGCGCGACCGGCCGGCCGAGCTCTTCGGCGAGGAAGGAGAAGATGTTCGCCAGCCCCGGGCCGGAGAGCACGCGCTCATAAGAGACCCGTGGAAACTTCTTTTGCAGGTAGACGAGCAGCGCGATCTCCTTGTCGTTGCGCGGGGCGAAATCGGCGTGGCCGCCCTCGGTCGCCACCGGCCGGTGCCGCTTGCCGTCCCAATAGAGGAACGCTTGCCCGAGCCCGGTGCCGGCGGCGATCACCGCGACGTTGCCCGGCCGGCGCTTGCCGCGCGCTAGCCTTTCGACGTACCGGCGCGGCAGGAAGAGGCCGCCGAACGCGGTCGCCTCGAGGTCGTTCAGCAGCCGTATGCGCCCGCCGACCAGCCGCTCGAGCCGCTTGGCGCGCACCACCCATGGCAGGTTCGTGGTCTTCACCGCGTCGCCGAGGATCGGTCCGGCGATGCCGAACGCGGCGGCGCTCACCCGCTCCCGGCTGTCGTCGAGGAACTCCTCGACCACCGCTTCGAGCCCGCGGTATGCTTTGCTGTGGTACGACGCCTCGCGGGTCGCCGTCAGCGCTCCGGAGCGGTCGACGGCGTAGAGCGCGAGGTTCGTCTTGGTGCCGCCGATGTCACCGGCGAGAACGTGTCTGGCCATCATTCCTCGCCAAGGTCGCTTTCGACCAATCGGTGTGCACGGGCTTCCCTTCGTCACCGATCCGCTCATAGGTGTGGGCTCCGAAGAAGTCCCGCTGCGCCTGGATGAGGTTGGCGGGCAGCCGCGCGCGGCGCAGCGAGTCGAAGTAGGCGAGCGACGCGGCCATGGCCGGCGGCGTGATGCCGAGCTTCGCGCCGAGCGTGACGGTCGCCCGCCAGTCGTCGGCGCGGCGACGCACGTCGCCGAGGAACTGCCTGTCGAGCAGCAGGTTCGGCAGCTCGGGATCGCACTCGAAGGCCTGGCGGATCTTGTCGAGGAAGACCGCGCGAATGATGCAGCCGCCCTTCCAGATACGCGCCAGCTCGCCGAGGTGCAGGCCGTACTGGAACTCGCGGTCGGCCGCGCGCAGGAGGTCGAAGCCCTGCGCGTAGGAGCAGATCTTGGAAGCGTAGAGCGCCGAGCGGATCCGGGAGACGAGCTTCTTCTTCTGCGATCGCACGGGCTTCAGCGATGAGCGGTAGGCCTTGGCGGTGGCCAGCCGTACCGGCTTCATCGCGGAGACGATGCGCGCGTCGACCGCCGCCGTCATCGTCGGGATCGGCACGCCGAGGTCGAGCGCGGCGCCAACCGTCCACTTGCCCGTCCCCTTCTGCCCGGCGCGGTCGAGGATCTGGTCGACGAGCGGCTTCCTGCCGCCGCGGTCGTCGGGGAAGTCGACGATCTTGGCGGTGATCTCGATCAGGAACGATTTGAGCTCGCCCTCGTTCCACTCGGCAAACGTGTCGGCCAGCTCCGCCGTCGACAGACCGAGACCGTGGCGCATCAGGTCGTAGGCCTCGGCGATGAGTTGCATGTCGCCGTATTCGATGCCGTTGTGGACCATTTTCACGAAGTGCCCGGAGCTCTTCGTGCCGACGTAGGTGACGCACGGTCCGCTGTCGGACTTGGCGGCAATCTTGGTGAGGATCGGCTCGAGATGACGGTAGGTCTTCTCGTCGCCGCCCGGCATCAAGCTCGGTCCCCACAGCGCGCCTTCCTCGCCGCCGGAGACGCCCATGCCGAAGAACCTGATGCCGCTCGGCTCGAGCGCCGCCACCCGCCGGTCGGTGTCGGGGTAGTGGGAGTTGCCGCCGTCGATGACGATGTCGCCCGGATCGAGGTAGGGCTTCAGCTCTTCGATGACGGCATCGACCGGCTGTCCCGCCTTGACCATCGTCAGGATGCGGCGCGGGCAATCGAGCGCGGCAACGAACTCGGGAATCGTCTTGGCGCCGACTACCTGCTTGCCCTTCGCCCGGCCGTTCACGAACGCCTCGGTCTTGTCGAAGCCTCGGTTGTAGACGGCGATCGGAAAGCCGTTGCGCTCGATGTTGAGCGCGAGGTTCTCGCCCATCACCCCCAGGCCGATGACCCCGATATGCTGTCCCATGAAACGCTACCTCAGTCGTTCGCGCGGCGGCCGACGCGACCCAAGCTTACCGTCCGGCGGCGGCGCGATCGAGCCACCAGACGATCTCGCCGGCGGCCGGCGAGACTCCCAGGATCGGATAGAGCCGCTCGCCGTGCGCCCACGCCGCGAGGCAGCGCGCCACGATCTCTCGCTTTTCGCCGCCGGCAACCAGCACCCACGCGCGATCCGCCGCGTTCAGCAGCGGATAGGTGAACGTCATCCGCCGGGTGTTCTTCTGCGGCACCTCGTTCATCACCACCAGGCGCTCGCGCTCCTCGAGAGCCGCCGTGCCGGGAAACAGCGAGGCGGTGTGACCATCGTCGCCGAGGCCGAGGAGGATCAGGTCGAACGCCGGAATCGAGTCGCGCCGCTTCGTCACCCGCTCGCGGACGATCCGCTCGTACTCGTCCGCCTCGCCGCGCTCGGCCGCCATGCGATGGGCGACGCTCGGAATGTTCTCGAGCAGCGCTTGCTTCGCCATCCCGTAGTTCGAGTCGGGATGGTCGGGGGGCACGGCGCGCTCGTCGCCGAAGAAGAGCTCGAGACGCCGCCAATCGACCTGATCGTGGAGCGGTGGGGTGGCGAGCGTCTCGTAGAGCCGCTTGGGCGTCGATCCGCCCGACAGCGCGATCGTCACCTGCGCGTCTCCCGGTGCGCGCGACAGTTCGGCGATCCTCTCGGCGACGGCGCGGGCGACGGCGCCGGCATCGGCCAGCACGGTAGTGGAGAACGAGGCGCGGCTCACATCTCGGCCAGGGCTCGCCAGCGGGCCTGCGTGCCTTCGAGAAGGCGGTTGGCCTCGTCCGCACCGTCGGTGAACGGGTAGTAGTTCGGGAACGGCGGCGGCGGCAGGCTCGCCCAGCCCTCGTGGATCGAGCTCACGAAGCGCCAGGCGCAGTCGACCTCGTCCGAGCGCGTGAACAGCGAGGCGTCGCCCCGTAGCGCGTCGAGCAGCAGGCGCTCGTAGGCCTCTGGAGAGCGTTGCTGAAAGGAGCGCCCATAGAAGAAGTCCATGTGCACGTCGTCGAGCTGAATCTTGATGCCCGGGCGCTTGCAGGCGAACGTCAGGCTGATGCCCTCGTCGGGCTGGATGCGCAGCACCAGCAGGTTCGACTTCGCGCCTGCGCCGACGACGTCGTCGTCGCTCTCGTCGAACGGCCGAAAGAGGTGCATCGGCGGCTGCTTGAAGGTGACCGCGATCTCCGAGACCCGCTTGGCCAGACGCTTTCCCGAGCGGAGCAAGAACGGCACGCCCGCCCATCGCCAGTTGTCGATCTTGATGCGCAGCGCCACGTAGGTCTCGGTCGCCGATTTCGGGTTTACGCCTTCTTCCTGGCGATAGCCCTTGACGACCTGGCCCTTCTGCTCGCCGACGCCGTACTGGCCGCGCACCGTGGAGGCGGCGACCTCTTTGCGGGTGAGCGGCACGAGCGCGCGCAGCACCTTTACCTTCTCGTCGCGGATCGACTGCGCATCGAGCGCCGACGGAGGCTCCATGGCGATCAGGCAGAGGAGCTGCAGCATGTGGTTCTGCACCATGTCGCGCAGCGTGCCTGCCGTGTCGTAGTACGCGCCGCGCCGCCCCTCCATGCCGAGCGTCTCGGCCACCGTGATCTGGATGTTGTCGATGTACTTCTGGTTGAACAGCGGCTCGAAGATCGAGTTGCCGAAGCGGAACGACAAGATGTTCTGCACGGTCTCTTTCCCGAGGTAGTGGTCGATGCGGTAGATCTGGCTCTCGTCGAGCACCTTGGTGACCGCTACGTTGAGCGCCCGCGCGCTGTCGAGGTCGTGGCCGAACGGTTTTTCGATGATCACCCGCGACCACGCCTTGTCGTTCTTGTCGTGAACCAGTCCAACGGCGGCCAGGTTCTGCACGATCACCGTGAAGAACTCGGGCGCGACCGAAAGATAGAAGATGCGGTTGCCGGGCAGGTCGCGTTTCCGCTCGATCTCTTCGATGGTTTCCTTCAGCGATTGGAACGACTCGACCTTGTCGGCGTCGCCGGCGTGGTAATAGAGCGAGGACAGGAGCGGATGGTCGGCGCTCAGCGCCGCTCCGTCGTGAATCTGCTCGGCCAGCGCCTTGTGCATGGTCTCGCGGTACATCTCGTCGCTCATCGGCGTGCGCGAGAAGCCAATCACCGCGTAGCGCTCGGGCAGGTAACCGGATTCCTGGAGACAGTAGAGCGCGGGGAGGAGCTTGCGCTTGGCGAGGTCGCCAGAGGCGCCGAAGATCACCACGGTGACGGGGTCCTTGGCGCGGATCAGGTCGGAGCTGGGGTCACCGCTGCTGGCGCCGCGGCTGGGAGAGACTGAAGCGGTGAGTCGGCTGCCACTCTCGCTGCCCGTCATCGACACACTCGCCGCAAAGCGTGACACGAATGCGCGTGGCATAGCAAACGCCCCGCCCCCCCCGCCAGAAGCTCGGAGCGAACTTCGCTTCGCTTGTTCGCATCCAGGATTCTCATCCCCCCACCCCACTTCTGCCCCTGCTGCTTCTCTTTCGAGGCGGCGGCGCGCTGCCACCGCGGCCGCGAGCGAAGATGCGCGCCCCGACGTTTTCCGGGAGCGCAACCTGAAACCGCGCGTTTCCCGAGGTGTCCATGCGCGCCGGCACCTCTGGCGCGCGCCTGACCCCGTCGTCATTATGCACTGCATGAAAGGCGATGATTGGCGCCGCGCGGAGGTGCTCGCGGTCGTTCAGCGATACTGGGGCTACGAATCCTTGCGCCCTCTGCAGGAAGAGGCCATCCGCGCCGGGCTCGAGTTGCGCGATTCGCTCGTCGTCATGCCGACGGGCGGCGGGAAGTCGCTCTGCTACCAGGTGCCGCCGCTAGCCGCCGAGCGGACGGACGTCGTGGTCTCGCCGCTGATCGCCCTCATGAAGGACCAGGTCGACGGCCTGCGCGCGAACGGCGTCCCCGCCGCGGCCCTGCATAGCGGGATGGATCTCCAAGAAGTTCGCGCGACGGAGCGCGAGATCGCCGCCGGGCACCATCGGCTGGTCTTCGTCGCGCCCGAGCGCGTGCTGACGCCGCGCTTCCTCGATCTCGTCGCGCGACTGGAAGTCATGAGCTTTGCGATCGACGAAGCGCACTGCATCAGCCAGTGGGGCCACGACTTCCGGCCGGAGTATCGCCAGCTGGCGAGCCTGCGCGAGCGCTTCCCCGGAGCGAGTCTGCACGCCTACACGGCGACCGCTACCGAGCGCGTGCGCGACGATATCGTCGCGCAGCTTCGCCTCCACGACCCGCAAATCCTCGTCGGCGGCTTCGACCGGCCGAACCTCGTCTACCGCGTCGTGCCGCGCACCGATCTTCACGCGCAGGTGCGCGACGTGCTCGGCCGCCACGCCGGCGAGGCGGCGATCGTCTACTGCCTCTCCCGACGCGACGCCGAGGGCATGGCCGAGCGGTTGTCGGCCAAGGGCGTGCGCGCCGCGCACTACCATGCCGGCATGGAGGCGGACGACCGCCGCCGCACGCAGGACCGCTTCGCCGCCGAAGAGATCGACGTCGTCGCCGCGACGGTCGCGTTCGGCATGGGCATCGACCGCAGCGACGTGCGCTGCGTCATCCACGCCGCGACCCCGAAATCGATCGAGCACTACCAGCAGGAGACCGGTCGCGCCGGCCGCGATGGGCTGCCTGCCGAGTGCGTGCTGTTCTATTCGGCGGCCGACGTGCTCCGCTGGCACTCGTTGATGGAGCGAGCGACCGACGGGGCGCCGACCGATCCCGAAGCGATCGCGACGGCCAAGCGCTTGCTCGAGGAGATGCGCCGCTTCGCGACCTCGGTCCGCTGCCGCCACGCGGCGCTGTCGGCTTACTTCGGCCAGCCGCTCGCCGAGCGCTCGTGCGGGGCGTGCGACGTCTGCCTCGGCGAGGTGGAGGGCCTCGTCGACGCCACGATGCTCGCGCAGAAGATCCTCTCCTGCGTCGCGCGCACCGAGCAGAGCTTCGGCATCACCCACGTGGCCGACGTGCTGGTCGGCGCCGAGAGCGATGCGGTGCGCCGCTGGGGCCACGATCGCCTCTCGACCCACGGGTTGCTGCGCGACATGCCGCGGAAGACCGTCGTCAACGTCGTCTATCAACTGATCGACGCTGGCCTCCTCGAGCGCACCGCGAGCGATCGGCCGACGCTCTCGCTGAACGCGGCCTCCTGGGAGGTGATGCGCGGGCGCCGCACGGTCGAGATCCCCGAGCTCCGACAGCGAAAGGCGACGAAGACGCGGCTCGAAGAGACCGCGTGGTGCGACGTCGACGAAGGCCTGTTCGAGAGCCTGCGCGTGCTGCGACGCGAGATCGCCACGGAGCGCGGCGTGCCCGCCTACGTCATCCTGCACGATTCCACGCTGCGCGACCTCGCGCGGCTCCGTCCGGCGTCTCTCGATGAATTGCGCGGCGTCCGCGGCATGGGCGAGAAGAAGCTCGTCGATCTCGGCCCACGGCTGCTCGACCGCATCGCGGCTCACGGCCGTGCCGCCGCCTCCGCCGGCTAGCGGCGCCGCGCAGTCGCGCGAGCACGGCTGGGGTGGGGATTCAGCCGAGCGCCACCGTCACGGTGGCAGATCAGCCAAGAACGCCCGCAACGCCTCGCAGAGCCCGCGCGGGTTGTCGCCCTGGACGGTATGCCCCGCGTTCTCGACGCGCGTCCAACGCGCGTTCGGTAGCGCGCGGGCGAAGTTCTCGGCGTCCTCGTCGTGGAACACGTCGGAAAGCGCCCCGCGGACGACGAGCGTCGGGCAGATCACTCGCTCGACCGGGCTCCAGCTCTCGCGTTGCCGCGCCGTGCGCTCGGTCATGCCGACGTTCGCCCAGTGACGCATGTCGTGCTTGCGAGCCCATTTGCCGTTCGGCAGCCGGCGGTAGTTGTAGAGAAGACCGCGACGCAGCAGCCTCGGGTCGCGCAGCGGATTGAACTCGAGGGCCTTGGCCAGCGCCTCGTCGATCGAATCGATCTCGGCAGTCGCGCCGACGAAGTCGCCGATCCGCTGCGCGCCGACGGGGCGGATGCTCGGTCCGGCGTCGATGAGTACCAGCCCCTGCAGTCGACCGGCGTATTCGGTCGCGTAGGTGAACGCGTTCAGCGCTCCCATCGATTGGCCGACCAGCACGAAGCGCTCGAAGCCGAGCTCGTCGGCGAGTCCGGCGAGGTCGCGGCGGTGTGCCTCCGGGGCGTAGTCCATCTCCGGCGACCACTCGCTGTCGCCATGGCCGCGCTGGTCGAGCGCGAAACAGTGGTGCTCGGCGCGAAGCGCCAGGCAGACGACGTCCCACGTATGGGCGTTCAGCGCTCCGCCGTGGAGGAAGAGGATCGGCGGCCGGCCGCCGACGCCCCAGTCGAGATAGTGGAGGCGGAAGCCGCCGGCCACCACGTGCCGTCGTTCGGGCAGGGCAATCTCGAGGACCGGCGTCTTCGACAGATCGACGGCGAGCCGCAGGTGCTCGCGCTCTTCGTTCGGCGAGAGCCTCATGGCAGCACGCTCAGCCGTGCGAGATCGCCGGCGAGATTTCTCCGGTGCGCCTCGACGGTGCGGTCTTCGACGTACGGCATGGCGGGGCTCCCCCACCAGATCATTCTACGAAGCCGCGAGCCACGCAATCGGGATCGCGCGAAGCGGGGCAGTTCTTTCTTGACAGCCGCGCGTCGAAGCCCCTAGCCTCAAGGAGCAAATACCTGGGTCTCCGGAGCGTGCCGCGCTCGCGCCACCTGTCCTCAGAGGACAGACGCGTTCGGTGAGCGACGTCCTGACCAGAGTGTGAGGCCGATGTACGAAACGCTGCGATTCGCCGTTGAAGACAACGTTGGATGGGTGCGGCTCGCCCGCGAGAAGCGGCTGAACGCGATCAATCTGCAGATGATCGACGAGCTCCGCTCGGTCGTCGAGACCGTCCGCGCCGACGAGTCGGTGCGCGCGCTGGTGTTCATCGGCACCGGGCGCGTGTTCTCGGCCGGCGCCGACATCGCCGAGATCGTGGCGATGCCGAGCAGCACGGCGTTCCTTCGCTTCCTGGAGAGCATCCAAGGGATCTACGACGAGATCGAGTCGCTCGGCCGCCCGACCATCGCCGCGCTCAACGGTCTCGCCTACGGCGGCGGCTGCGAGCTGGCGCTTGCCTGCGACCTGCGCATCATGGCCGAGAGCGCGAAGCTCGGCGTGCCGGAGGTCCTTATCGGCATGCTGCCGGGTGGCGGGGGCACGCAACGCCTCCCTCGCCTGCTGCCGCCTGCCGTGGCCAAGCAGATGATTTTTTTCGGCGAGCCGCTCGATGCCGAGACCGCCGTGCGCCACGGCGTGGCCAACGTGGTGGTCCCGGACGACCACGTGGAGCAAACGGCCCGCGAGTGGGCCAAACGCCTGGCCGCGCTGCCGCCGCTCGCGCTCGACGCGGCCAAGATGCTGGTGCGCGCCGCGGGCAACGCCGATCTCGCGAGCGGCCTCGATGCCGAACGGCAAGCCGTCGCCTTTCTTTACGGCACGGAGGACGGCCGCGAGGGCATGCGGGCGTTCCTCGAGAAGCGCAGCGCCACGTTCCGCGGTCGCTAGCGAGATCGGAAGTGACGCAGGGCGGTCACCGGCCGCGGAACGCCGGCCTTCGCTTCTCGAGGAACGCCCGCACGCCCTCGATATAGTCCTCGCTCGCAGAGCAGTCGCGGATCGTCGCCGCCGCTCCCGCGAGATCCTCGCTCGACCCTGCCAACGCGTTCAGCACCCGCTTGGCGCTGCGGATCGTCAGCGGAGCATTGGCGGCGATCTCCTCCGCGCGGCGGCGCACGAACGCCTCGAGATCGGCCTTCGGCAACACGGCATCGACGAGGCGCTTGTCGAGCGCCTCGCGAGCATCGAATCGCCGCGCGGTGAACAGGATCTCCTTGGCCGTGGTGGTACCGACGGCATTGGCCAGCGCGCGCAGGCCGCGCACGGGATAACCGACCCCGAGCCGCGCGGCGGGGATCGCGAGCTGGGCGTCGTCGGCCGCGTAGCGAAGGTCGGCGCAGAGCGCGAGCGCCAGCCCGCCGCCGATGCAGAAGCCGTGGATCATGGCGAGCACCGGCTTCGAGACGTGCTCGATCGCCGCAAACGCCTCGGCGTTCTCCTGCTCGTACAGGCTTTCCGTCTCGCCGGTGCGCAGGCGCTCGAACTCGGAGATGTCGGCGCCAGCCACGAACGCCTCCTCCCCCGCGCCGCGCAACACGATCACGCGCACCGCGTCGTCCTCGTCGAGCCCGCTCACCGCCGGCGGGATCGCGCGCCACATCTCCCGGTTGATGGCGTTGCGCTTTTCGACGTAGTCGAAAACGACCCAGCCGATCGCCCCCTCGCGAAGGACACGTACTTGGCCCGCCATGTGCGGAGGTCTATCGCGTCCGCCGCGCCGAGTCGAAGGGAGCTCGACTCCGGAGCGGCGCCGACTTCAGCCGCAGCAGCGTCAGACGATTCTCTCCGCGAGGAACGCGCCGACCTGGTCGATGGCGATGCGCTCCTGCTGCGCGGTGTCGCGGTAGCGTACCGTGACCGTCTGGCCCGTAGCCGTGTCCCCGTCGATGGTGAAGCAGAACGGCGTGCCCGCCTCGTCCATGCGCGCGTAACGCTTGCCGATCGACTGCTTGACGTCGAGCTCGACGGCGTACTTGCCGCGGATCTCGAGGTAGAGGCGCTCGGCGATCTCCGGCATGCCGTCCTTGTTGACGAGTGGGAAGACCCCCGCCTTCACCGGCGCGAGCGACGGGTGGAACTTCATGAACACCTTGCTCGGGCGCGACTCGTCCGGTGTGTACGCCTCGCAGATCACCGCCAGCAGGCCGCGGGTGAGCCCCGCCGCCGGCTCGATCACGTGCGGCAGGTAGCGCTCGTTGCGTTCCTGGTCGAAGTAGTCGAGGCCGACGCCGCTCGTCTTCTGGTGCTGCGTCAAGTCGAAGTTCGAGCGGTAGGCGATGCCCTCGAGCTCGCTGAAGCCCTTCTCGCCGGAGAACGGAAAGGCGTATTCCACGTCGGCGCACCCGCCGTTGTCGCGCGCGTAGTGGGCGAGCTCGTCCGGCTCGTGGTCGCGCAGGCGCAGGTTCTGGCCGGCGAGCCCGAGCTGCTGCCACCACTCGTAGCGGGTCTTCCGCCAGAACTGGTACCAGTCGTTGGCCTCGCTCGGATGGACGAAGAACTCCACTTCCATCATCTCGAACTCGCGCGAGCGAAAGATGAAGTTTCGCGGCGTGATCTCGTTGCGGAAACCCTTGCCGAGCTGCGCCAGGCCGAACGGCACCTTCACGCGCGTGCTGTCGAGCACGTTCTTGAAGTTGTAGAACATGCCCTGCGCGGTTTCCGGGCGGAGGTAGGCCCTATTCTCCTCGTCGACCAGCGCTCCGATGTAGGTCTGGAACATGAGGTTGAATTGGCGCGGCTCGGTGAGCTCGCCGCCGCAGACCGGGCAAGGGATCACCGGCTCGCCCGCGCCGCTCGCCAGCGACTGCAGCAAGCGCTCCACGCGGCGATCGGCGGTCGGTCGGTCGTTGAACCGGGCGATCCATCCCTCGATCGTCGACGGGTCACGCACCGCGAGCAGACCGGGGGCGAGCTTCTTGCCTCTGCCCTGGACCCATTTCGCGAGCGTCCCCGTGGAGACCGGTCCTTCTCCCAGGACGTCGAGCAGCGAGTCGACCCAATCGCTCTCCTCGTAGAGCAGCGGCCACACCTGGTCGGCGCGGTGACGGGCTCTGCAGTGCTTGCAGTCCTGCATCGGGTCGGCGAACCCGGCGACGTGCCCGCTCGCCTCCCATACCCGCGGGTGGCTGATGATCGAGCAGTCGAGGCCGACGATGTCGAGCTCCTTGCCGTCCGGGCCGATCGGCGACGCGAGCACCATGTCGCGCCACCAGCGGTCACGGATGTTGTTCTTCAGCAGCACCCCGAGCGGCCCGTAGTCCCAGAAGCCGCCAATGCCGCCGTAGATCTCCGAAGACTGGAAGATGAATCCGCGCCGCCGGCAGAGGGCGACGATCGCCTCCATGCTTTTCGTCGAGTTGGAGAGGGCTTCGACCATGGAACTCCCATCGAGATGGTGTAGTAGACGAAAGCGCAGATACTACGCGAAGGCGGCGGACCGAACAACGCCGACCGGGCGGCTGCCCAACGGAGGAGAGCCTTGAGAAGCAAGATCGTCGAATCTCCCGCTGCGGCGGTTGCCGACGTCGCGGACGGAGCCTCGGTCGTGGTCGGCGGCTTCGGCGTGCTGCAGGGCTGGCCGGCGAGCGTGCTGGCGGCGCTGCGCGACCGCGCCGTCCGCGACCTGACGCTCATCTGCAACACGCCGGGCTTCGGGCCGGTGTCGCCGCAGATCCTCGCCGAGAATCGCCAGGTGAAGAAGCTCATCGCTTCGTTTGGCGGCTATCCCTATCGCAAGACGCCGACCGCGGAAGCGATTGGCCGCGGCGAGATCGAGTTCGAGCTGGTGCCGCAGGGAACGCTGGCCGAGCGGCTGCGCGCCGGCGGCGCCGGCTTGGCCGGCTTCTTCACGCCGACGGGCGTCGGTACCGACGTCGAGCGCGGCAAGGAGGTGCGCGAGTTCGACGGCCGGCGCCACGTGTTCGAGCGGGCGCTCACCGCCGACGTCGCCGTGGTGCGCGCGCGCGCCGCCGACCCGAGCGGCAACCTGGTGTTCCGCGGCTCCAGCCGCAACTTCCATCCGGTGTTCGCCACCGCCGGCCGCATTTCGATCGCCGAAGTCGACGAGGTCGTCGGCCTCGGCGACCTCGATCCCGAGGAGGTCGTCACGCCCGGTATCTTCGTCGATCGCGTGGTGCGCGCGACCGTACGGATGACCCGCGAGAAGGTCATCGACATGGTGCGGAAGATCGGCCGCGCCGCCCCCGACGCGGGCGACCTGCCGGGTCTCCCGCCCGACTTGATGGCGATGCGCGCCGCGGCGCTGTTCACCAGCGGCTCGGTGGTGAACCTCGGCATCGGCCTGCCGACGCTCTGCTCGAACTACATTGCCGGCCGCGACATCGTGCTGCACGCCGAGAACGGCTTTCTCAACTACGGTCCATTCCCCGAGCCGGGCAGCGAGGACGTGCATCTCTACAACGCCGGCGGCCAGCTCGTGACCGCGCTTCCCGGAGCGGCTTTCACGCACACCTGCGACGCCTTCGCGATGGCGCGCGGCGGTCGGGTAGACACGGTCGTGCTCGGCGGTTTCCAGGTCGCCGAGAACGGCGACCTGGCGAACTGGAAGGCGCCGCACATGAGCGCGGGTGGCATCGGCGGCGCGATGGATCTCGCCGCCGGGCGCGCCGAGGTCATGGTGCTCATGTACCACACGAGCAAGGACGGGCAGTCGAAGCTGCTGCGCCGTTGCACCTATCCCCTGACGGCGATCGGTTGCGTCTCGAAGGTGGTGACGAACCTTGCGTTCCTGGAGGTCGTTCCCGGCCAGGGATTCCTGCTGCGCGAGCTCGCGCCCGGCATCAGCCTAGACGACGTGAAGCGAGCGACCGAGGCGCCGTTGCGCGTCGCGCCCGACGTCCGCGAGATGCAGTTCGACTGACGGTTCAGTTCCTCGTGGCTCCATGCGGTTCTCGCGGCTGAAGTGGCGATTGGCGAGCAGGTTCAAGAAGCCGATCGAAGGCTCGTCCTGAAGCAGCGCCGAACCGGGTGGCGGAGCGCCGGCGCGAATGATGATCGTCTGGTCCTCGAGGCCGGTTGCGGCGGGTGAAGAGAGCGTGAATCTCGTCTGCGCGTCGCGGTCGTCGCGCAGACGGCAAGCAAGGTCATCCGCGCGCGAGGCGACTCCGCGGCACCTCACGGAGAAGGACGGCGCTTCGCGCGCCTGGCCAGCCCCGGCGACGGCGGCGGCCACGCCCGCACCGAGGGCGGCGGCGGCGACACCGTTGCCGAACTCTCGCAGTCGTCGCTCGCGAGGAGTCTCGGGCGCCTCCTCGCGAGCCAGGAGCTGTCCGATTCGTCCCGCTTCGGTCTCTGCTCCGACCGCGATCACTACCGCGCGGCCGTGCCCACCGACCACCGCCGTGCCGGCGTAGAGCATCGAGCGGCGCTCGGCGAGCGGCGCCCCTCCGGGCACCATCTCCGCTCCCTTTGCCTGCGCCTGACTCTCACCGGTGAGCCGCGCCTCGTCGCAGCGCAAGCGGTGGGCATCGATGATGCGCGCGTCGGCGGGCACGAAGTCCCCGGCGCGGCAAACGATGACGTCGCCACGCACGAGCTCGCTGACCGGCAGATCTCGCAGCTCGCCTTGCCGCACGACCTGTACCTCTCCGACTTCGAGCCGCCGCCATGAGGCGAGCAGATCCTCGTTCTTGTGCTCGATCCGGTAACCGATCTCCGCGTTGAGACTCACCGCGGACAGCACCGCCGCCGTATCCAGCCAATCCCTCACCACGGCCGACAGTGCCGACGAACCGAGCAGCAGCGCGGTCGGTAGGTTCGCGACCTGCGAGCGCAGGAGGGACAGCCGCGAGCGGCTTTGATCGCGTTCGAGATCTCCGTTTGGCTGAACATACCGCCGAGCCGCGATCTGCGCTTCGGTCAGGCCGTCGTAACCGCCGCCTACGAGGCGAAGTGCCTCGACCACGTCGAGTGCATGCCATGGCGTATCGTCCACACGTGGCGCGCTCGAGGGCTCGGTTCGTCCCAGCCGCAGGCGCGGCAACCACGCACCCCGAGGGATCGGCGGCGGCGCTGGTGGTGGACGGGTCTCGCGGAGCGAGGAAAGAAAGCTCGAGCCGGGCGCATAGAGAACGAGAACCCGTCCCGTTCGCGCATTCGCGACGGCTCTCCTTACCCCTGACAGCGCAGCCAGTTCTCGCTCGACTTTCTTCGCCAGCGAGGAACGATCAATGATCTCCGGGGCGTCGAGCCGTACGCGGTGCGACTCGCGGAGGTGTCGCCACACGCGGGACGGGGTGGAAAGGCAGCGAAGCGAGAGCGTCAGTACGACCAATCCTTTCCTTTGCGCTCCAGTGGGCGCAGCGGTCAGTAGGCTTCGCCGGCACCCTTGCGCAGCCGTTCGCGCACGCGGCGTGCCGCGAAGACCTGCAGAAACGAACGAACGCGTGCCGTGTCGGAGAGCGACTGAAGCTCATTGCGATAGACCCGCGCGACCTCTTCCTCCGGCACGTTCAACTCGATGGCCAGTCCATGAACGGTGGCATACGGAACGGCGGGAGTTTGCTCCCTCGGCTCGACGGCGTTCATCCACGATATCCTTTCGCCCCCTCAGTTGAACGAATGTGATGCCAATTTGCGTGGGATCCTTTTCGCTTGCCGACTCGATGGCGCCATCAGCTTGAACTCCACGCGCACGTCGAACACCCGCTCCCAGAGCTCTGCCTGGTTCCCGGCGCCCCAAAGCTCCACCGACGCGTCTCCTCCGGCGGCATCGACGTAGATGCGCATCACTCCTCCCCGGATCAGCACGACGAGGTTTCGCCCCACCTTGTTGCGACGCCGATCCAGACTGTCGGCCACGCGCAGGATTGCAGCGAGCCGCAGGACGGTCTCGCGGGCACCCGGTGGAAGCTCGGTGATCTCGTCGTGAGAGAGCTTTGGCGGCGTTCCGCGGTGAAAGCGCGCGATGGCGGCGATCACGCGGACCTCCTCCGGTGCGAACCCCTCCGGATCTCCATTGCAGATCAGGTAATACGAATGCTTGTGGTGCTTCGAATAGCTGACCGAGCGACCGACGTCGTGCAGAAGCGCGGCGAACTCGAGCAACTCCCGTTCCCGAAGGCCGAGCCGATGCAGGCGTCTGGTGGCGTCGAAGAGTCGAACCGCCAACTGCGCCACCTGCCGAGCGTGCCCGTCATCGTAGCCGAGGCGCTCCGCAAATGCCCGAATGCTGCGCCGCCGCAGGTCGGGTTCCGTCGGCAGTTCCGCCAGTTGCGGCTCGGCCCGAACCAACCGCAACACGCGGCCATGAGTCGTTATGGACGAATGGCGGGGGGAGGGGAGGCTCTTCATGGCGAACCCGGCCATTCTTAGTGGGGCCGGGTTACCTGGCTCTTCAGCGGTCGTGAAGTTTCCGTGAAGAAGCCGTTCGACGCCTGCCGGGACCATTTGAACCGGCGGAGAACAATCGGCTAAGGTTCCATCCTCTGAAACATCCGCAGGTCTCGCAAGCTGACGAGCAGAGGAGCGTTCGATGAAGCTCGACAAATTAGAGAGAGAGGCGAAGGTTGTAGGAGCCGCCGCCGAGAAGGCAGCCGCGAGTCTCGTGCAGGCACAAGGGAGGCTCAAAGTCGCCAAGGCGGAAGCTCAAGCAGCGAAGGTCGCTCTTCGCAGGAACCGCAAGCTCGTCAAACAGGCTCGGAAGGAAGCGAAGGCGGCGCGGAAGATCGTCCTGGAGAGATCGCGAGAT
>CAVPWJ010000039.1:0-4864 GCA_963708955.1 uncultured delta proteobacterium | reverse complement strand
GGGCGCTAGGGTATCCGGCTCCGGTCGAGTTGGAATAAACTACAGTATGAGAAAAACCATCTCTCTGCTCACCGGTCTCAGTGGTTTATTCCAACTCGACCGGGCGTGATTTGGGGATCACAATCAGCCCCAGCAGCACCGAGAACCAGAGGGTGCAGAGGCGGATCAGGATAGTGGCGGTAACGGTGGTTGAAGGAAGCGCGCCATTGAGGAGGAGCAGGTTTGCCATGGTGAACTCGGCGCCGCCGAGACCACCGGGAAGGAAAGTGATGGCGCCGACCAAAAGTGAGAAAGAGTAGATGAACTGCACGGTAAAGAGGGGGATGTGCGTATCGAGGCGGTTTAGGAGAAGGTAGAGGGCGTAGCCTTCCGCGCCCCACGCGAGTATGCCGAGGAGGACGCCGAGAAGAAGGCGCGCGGGCGTAAAGCAGTTGCGGAACGCGATGATGGTGTCGATCGCAAGGTTTGGGATATGGGCCAGTTTTTCGGGAAGCGTTTGCTGCAGCTTATTTTCCAGGGCTTTCAGCCAGTTATCGCGAGATGCCAGGTTGCCGCCGGGGATCACCACCCAGTCGGGAACCTCCCAATCGAGCTGCTGCACGAGCTCGATCGCCACGGTCTTCTGTCCCTCGAGGCGCAGGCTGTTCATCGAGTTGGCGAGGTAGATGGTGTTGTCGCGGGTGATCGCCTGCACGACATTCATGCAGCCGTCGAAGTCCGTGTCGAGCGACAGGACCAGCGCGCCGTTGGCGAGCGGCTGGACGAGCTGCGCGGGCGAGACCTTGTTGCGCGGCAGCAGCACGATGGCGGGAATTCCCGCCGCCGCGCAGTAGGAGGCGAGCGCCGCCGAGGTGTCGCCGGTCGAGGCGCAGGCCACGGCTTGGATCGGTCTTCCTTCGGCGATCATCTGCTTCACGACCGAGACCAGCACGGTCATGCCGAGGTCCTTGAAGGAGCCGGTGTGAGAGTTGCCGCATTGTTTGACCCAGAGGTCCTCGACGCCGACCTGCTTGCCGTAGCGCTCGGCCCAGAACAGATTCGTGCCGCCCTCGTACATCGACACGATGTTCTCGTTGCGCAGGTAGGGAATGACCCATTCCTTCTTGCCCCAGACACCTGATCCGTGCGGCCAGGTATTGCGCCGCATGCGCTCCTCGAACAGGCTCATCCACGCGGCGGCCGAGCGGTCCTTCAGGGCCTCGACGTCGTGCGTGACGTCGAGCAGGTCACCGCAGCTCGGGCAACGATAGATGACGTCGAACAGCGAAAAGCGCTGTTCGCAGCCGTTGATGCACTGGAACCAGGCCTGGTAGCTCGCCACCGGCCAATACTCGATGCTCACCCCGCCGCAGTCAACTCCCGCTCCAGCGGTGTACCGGCCAGACGCCGCCGGCGGCGAGAGTCGCCTCGGTCCGGATTCGCCGCCGCCGCCGCGGGGCGTCGCTCACGGCCCGACCAGCTCCCAGGCGAGGCGGTGCTTCTTGTCGGTGTTGCAGGCCTTGCAGGCGGGCACGACGTTGCCTTTGGTGGAGCGCCCGCCGCGGACGAGCGGCACCACGTGATCCATCGTCAGTGCCTGCGGCGGGCAGCGTTCTCCGCAGTAGTGACAGAGGCCGTTCGACCGGCGTCGCTTCCACCACGCGCTGCGGCGCAGCTCCCTGGCGCGGGCTCGCTCGCGCCGGATGTGCTCTTCGTCGGCGGCCGCCACGAAGCCGGAAGTGAATGGAAGTGTCACGACGCAAAGGCTATAGGACGCTGGTCGGGGAGAGAAGCCCATGCGCACCGGCATCGTCACGGACGAATCCTTTCTCGCGCACGATACCGGCGCGGGCCACCCCGAGCGCGCTGATCGGCTGCGCGCCATCGGCCAAGTTCTGGAGTCGGCGGCGCCGGCGGACCGGCTCGTGGTCCCGGCGCGCGACGCCACGGCGGAGGAGATCGCTCGGGTACACGTCCCCGAGCACGTGCAGCGGGTGGCGGCGACCGCGCGGCTCTCGCACTTCGCCTTCGACGCCGACACGCCGACCTCAGCGCGGTCGTTCGAGGCCGCGCGCCGCGCCGTCGGCGGGCTGTTGGCACTGGTCGACGCGGTGATGGAGGGTCGCGTCGCCAACGGCTTCGCGTTCGTGCGGCCCCCCGGCCACCATGCCGAGCGCGATCGAGCGATGGGCTTTTGCCTCTTCAACAACGTCGCGCTCGCCGCGGCTCACCTGCGCGCGACGCACGGCCTGGAGCGGGTGCTGATCGTCGATTGGGACGTCCACCACGGCAACGGCACGCAGCACGCGTTCTACGGAGATCCGAGCGTGCTGTTCGTGTCGTCGCACCAGTATCCCTTCTACCCCGGCAGCGGCGCGGCGACCGAGGTCGGGAGCGGAACAGGCGAGGGATTCACGCTGAACCTACCGTTTCCGGCGGGCTACGGCGACGCGCAGTACATCGAGGCGTTCCTGCGGATCGTCGAGCCGGTGGCACGCCAGTTCGCGCCGCAGTTCATTCTGGTCTCCGCGGGGTTCGACGCCCACCGGCGCGACCCGCTGGCGGACATGGAAGTGACCGAGCAAGGGTTTGCCGCATTGACGCGTCTGTTGCTGCGCACCGCGCGAGAGCTCTGCGGCGGGCGCTTCGCCGCCGTGCTCGAGGGCGGGTACGATCTCGAGGCGCTACGCGGCTCGGTGGCGGCCATGCTGACCGAGATGAGCGGTGCGAACCTCGATCAGCCGGTGTCGCCGCCGCCGGGCGAGAGGCCCGACCTTCGACAGCCGCTCGAGATCGCCAAGCACTACTGGCGCATTTAGAAATCGCCGCGGAAGAAGTCGTCGGGCGCCGGACCCTGAGCTCGCCCCACCATCTGTTCGGGCTCGGTGCCGCGGCGGAAGCACTCGAGCGTGACGTCGGTATCGCCGGGCGCGGCCCGCAGGCCGGTCTTGCCCTCGATGTTGACGAAGACCACGCCGGGCGGGATCGGAAAATCGGTGATCGGCATCTGCTCGGTGGCGGCCTCCATGAACTCCGTCCAGATCGGCACGGCGGCCCGCCCGCCGGTCTCGTTCTTGCCGAGCGATTTCTTCTCGTCGAAGCCCACCCAGGCCCCGGCCAACAGCTCCGGCGTGTAGCCGACGAACCAGGCATCCATCTGGTCATTGGTGGTGCCGGTCTTGCCGGCGGCCGGGCGGCCGAGCACGCGGGCGCGATGGCCGGTGCCGCGGTCGATCACGCTCTGCAGGATGCTGGTGATCAGGTACGCCGTCTCCGGCGACAGCGCGTCCTGGGGCGACGGTTTGCGTTCCTCAATGACGTTTCCCGCGCCGTCGGTGATGCGGGTCACGAAGATCGGCTGATAGATCTTGCCTCCGGAGGCGAACGCGTCGTAGGCGCGCACCAGCTCGAGCAGCGTGACCTCGGAGCTGCCGAGCGCAATCGACAGATTGCCGGGGAACGGCCGCGCGAACCCGAAGCGGGGGAGGTACGAGATCAGGTAGCGCAGCCCGATGCGCTGCGCTACCTTGACCGTGACGACGTTCATCGAGTGCACGAGGGCCTCGCGCAGCCGGGTCGGGCCGCGAAACTCCTGCTCGTAGTTCTCAGGTTTCCACGCGCGGTTGCTGCCGTCGTCGAAGACGATCGGCGAGTCGACGACGATCGTCGCCGGCGTATAGCCGTGATCGAACGCGGCGGCGTAGACCAGCGGTTTGAACGCCGAACCGGGCTGTCGATAGGCCTGGACGGCACGGTTGAATTGGCTGCGCGAGTAGTCGTAGCCGCCGATCATCGCGCGCACGTAGCCGGTGTTCGGCTCCATCGCCAGAAATGCGCCATCGACGTCGGGGTGCTCGTCCAGCGAGACCTCGTAGCCGTCGCTGCCGGCGGCACGCTTCTCGATCCTGACCAGGATCACGTCTCCGGGCCGGAACCGCGTCGGCTTCCAAGCGCTTGCCCAGCTCATGCCGGAGGCCGGCAGCACAGCCTCGGAGCCGCCGATCCGCAGCCGCACCCGCTCGGCGCTCGAGCGCACCACCAGCGCTTCGACCGACGTGCCCGGCGGGTAACCGCCGCGCGGAGCGGACTTCTCCCGGCGGTCGAGGAAGGGCCTGGCTTCGGCTTCCGACAGCGATCGCATCGGGCCGCGATAGCCGCGGCGGCGGTCGAGCGCCTTGAGCCCGTTCTGCACCGCGCGCTCGGCGATCTGCTGCATGCGCAGATCGAGCGATGTGTCGATGCGTAGCCCGAGCTCGTAGGGCGCGCGGTTTCCGTAGCGGTCCTCGAGCTGACGGCGCACGTGCTCGACGAAGTCCGGTGCGCGTGAATCCGCGGATTCACGCCGTTGCCCGAGCACGACCTGCACGGGGATCGCCGCCGCCTGTTCGCGCTGCTCGTGCGAGACGTAGCCCTCGGCCTCCATGCGCTCGAGCACGTAGAGCTGGCGGGCCCGAGCCCGTTTGGGGTGATGGATCGGCGAGGTGCGGCTCGGCGCCTGGGGCAGGCCGGCGAGCAGCGCGGCCTCGGGCAGCGTGAGGTCCCCGATCGCTTTGTCGAAGTAGACCTGCGCGGCGGCGGCCACCCCGTACGCGCCCGAGCCGAGATAGATCTGGTTCAGATAAAGGTAGAGGATCTCGTCCTTGGTGAACTGTCGCTCGAGACGAAGCGAGAGCAGGATCTCCTTCAGCTTGCGCTCGTAGCTCTTCTGCGGCGTGAGCAGCAGCGACTTCACCACCTGCTGCGTGATCGTGCTGCCGCCCTGCACGACCTCGCCGGCGAACAGGTTGGCCGCGAAGGCGCGCAGAATGCTGGCGAGGTCGATGCCGTGGTGGCGATAGAAGCTCGAATCCTCGGCGGCGACGAACGCCTGGCGGACTACCGATGG
>CAVPWJ010000038.1:0-4528 GCA_963708955.1 uncultured delta proteobacterium | reverse complement strand
AAACCAGCAATGCAGGAATTCCGCCCATGGGCCGCCGCCCCAGTCTCGCCGACACCATGAAAGCCGTTGCGGCCAAGGCCGCGCCGCCGCCCATCCCGATTAAATCCGCTGCCCCGAAGCCCGCCGCGCGGGCAAAGGCGCAGAAGGAGGGGGAGGGTGAGCGCAAGCCATTCTTTGCGGCGACCCGCGAGGGTTTAAAGCGCATTACTGTCGCCGTCGCACCGGACGAGCATAAGCGCCTCAAGCGCCTTTCGGTTGATGCGGGCCGCTCGATTGAGGATTTGATGCGCGAGGCGCTCGCCGACCTCTTCGCCAAGCACGATTGATATGCCCTTTTGCTGTATTACCTGGTTGCTAACAAAGCAGCATCTAGGCAATTCATTCGCTCGCGCCGTCTTACGCCCCGCTAGGCTTGCCGCTTGGCGGGCTTTTTCTTGGGGTAGGGAGCCGTTGCCGGGGCAGCGCGGGGCCGAACCCCAAACTCTCCGACTTTACAGAGTTTGGCGACTAACGCGCGCTCACTAGTGCGAGTCGCGAGGTGATTCTTGGCTGCTAATGTTCGTAAGCCCTCGGCCCCGAGTATGGCTGTCATCCGTAAGAGACAGCGTGAGGCTGGATTTTTGTCCGAGGAGGCGGCCATACACATCGTCGAGAGGCAAAGGGCAATCGATTTTGCTTCCGATCACTACGGCGCGAGCACGCAGATTGTACGCATGAGGCTAAATGTGAGTGGCGCTGCTAAGAGAGTTGCACGAGGACGCGCAGCCTAGTCGAACGGCCCCACGGTCGCGTCGCAGACCTTTTGCAAAGGCATATCACGCTCAACTCTTGACCTTAAGCGCAGTCAGCATTTCTCGTCGAAGGATGGCGTTCATTCGCGCCTGATAGCCCTCCCCTTGCGACTTCAACCAATCGAGAACGTGGCGGGCAGCCCATCCTGCTCCTCGAGCCGAGCCATGTTCTCTTCAAGACGATCGTGGTCGCTCTTGGCGCAGGCCTGTTGCTCAACCGACGCCGGCGGCCATGGGAGGTCGTCACATTGGCACTGGCGGTTCTGCTCACGTTTCGTCATCAGCGGCATCTGCCGCTGTTTGCGATCCTGGCAGCGCCACTGCTGGCCGAAACGATCGAGTCAGCGGCGCGCAAGGCCCGTCAGACCGGCCTTCCGCCGCTCTCGGCGTTCTCTCACTTCCTGCTGGGTGCCGGCGTGCTCGCCGTGGCCGCGTTCGAGATCACTCGAGTCGCATCGATCTATCGCGAGCTTCGCTGGCAGGTTTTCGTCTCTCCTCAGGTCTTCCCCGTCCACGCGGTCGACTTCATCAAGCGCAACGACCTCGCCGGCCATCTTCTGCTGCCGTTCGATTGGGGCGAGTACGCTATCTGGCATCTCTATCCGCGCTGCCGGGTGAGCGTGGATGGGCGCTACACGACCGCCTATCCAGATACGGTGCTCGACGAATCCCTTCGATTCGACCAGGGTGCCGCGGGCTGGGAGAAGGCGCTGACGAACGCGTCCCTCGTGCTCGTCAGCCGGCGACAGCCCATCGTGCAGGCGATGTTCTCCCAGCGCGACTGGGTGTACGTGTACTCGGACTCGACCGCACTGCTCTTTCTTCGACGCGAGATCGCCGACTCCAGAGCGTTCGACCGCCAATCCCGTGAAGACGGCGAAAGGGCGCTCTTCTTCCCATGACGACGGAACGAGCCTCCCCGGCTGGCGAGAAGGAAGCGGTCATCGCCCGCGGGCTCTTTGCGATCGGGCTTCTGCTTCCATTGCTGGCAGGCGGCAACGTGCTACTGGCGCTCGAGCCGCAACTGGCGATCGCCCTGTTCGACGTAACGACGATCGGGTTGGCGGGTCTGGTACTCAGCGGCGGGACGAGCAGAACGCGTGGCCTCGAGCACCGTTCGACCTGGATCGCCGACGCGTCGCTGCTGGCGCTCTGCACGTGGTGGATCGGAGCACTGTTACTTCGTCCGTTCGGGCCGCGCGCTCTCCTGGAAGCGCAAGGAATGTTCTGCGCCGTCATCCTATTCGCCTGCTTCTCGCGGCATTCGTTCGACGCCGACTCGCTCGACGCTCTGGTACGTGGGCTGGTCGCGGGAGCGGTGCTCACCACTGCCTACGGCCAATATCAGTACTGGATCGCGTTTCCGCGCACCGCTCCACTGCTGCAAGCTCGCGGCATTCCCACCGTGCCGTTCGTCAATGCGAACTTCTACAACGCAAACTGCTACGCGGTATTTCTCGCGGCGACCATCCTGCTCGCGGGCGGGCTGGCAGTAATGCGCCAGGATCGTCTGGCCGGCATCGGCATCCTGCCCCTGATGGTAACGCTTCTGCTCACCCGTTCCCGAGCGACGGTGACCTTGCTCGTCGCTTTCGGCCTGGCACTGGCATGGCTCACGGCCGACGACCGGCGTCGCTCGTTCGTCAAGGCCGCTCGACCGTGGCTCTTGATCGCGGCAGCCGCTGGCGCCGCGATTGCCGTAGTGACGATTCATCCGCTCGAGCTCTGGCGCGTGGGGTTGCTCGGTCGGATCGCGATCTGGCAAGGAAGCCTGGCGATGGTCCGCGACCACTGGCTGGCGGGCGTGGGGCTCGGGAGGTTCTGGGACTACTTCGTAGAGTATCGAGTCAACGCGTACTACACGCGCTACCCCCACAGCTTCCTACTGGAGATATTCGCCGAGCTCGGCATCGTCGGCTTGATCGCGATCCTCGCCTTTCTCGCCGCCGCGTTCGTGCGGCCGGTCTCGGCACTTCGGGAGGCCACGAGGCACGGTGCCGGTGCGCCTCCGCTCGGGGTAGCCGTCGGCCTCGCCTGCGGTCTATTGGTGGTCCACGCGCTCGTGGACATCGACTGGCACGCCCCGGCGAATCCGATTCTGTTGCTCGCCCTGCTCGGAGTCTCGCAAAGCGTCGCGACGGCGCTTTCGCTTCCTCGATCGCCCGGAGCACCGCTCTGATGCTCCGCCCGGTCGTCGCATTTTCGGTGGCTCTACTGCTTTCGCTCTACACGACGCCGCTCATGCGCCAAGCCGCGCTTCAGTTCGGCATCCTCGACAAGCCGGACGGCGCCCTGAAGACGCAGCGCGAGCCCGTTCCTTACCTGGGGGGTCTCGCCGTCTTTCTCGCGTACCTGCTAGCGCTCGGCGTCACCTTCGAGTTCAGTGCCTCAGTCCTCGGCATCCTGCTCGCCGGGACGCTCATGCTGCTGCTCGGACTGATTGACGATCTCGGCGTGCTGTCACCCTGGGAAAAGCTCGCCGGTCAGGCGGTCGCCGTGATCGCCCTGCTCAAGGCCGGGGTGTACATCAAGCTGCTTTTCCTGTCACCGCCGGTAGCCCTCGCTCTCACCGTGCTCTGGCTGCTCACCGTGACCAACGCCATCAACATCATCGACATCATGGACGGTCTCGCGCCGGGAGTCGCGGCGATCGCCGCGCTATTCCTCACCGCCATCGCCATCCGCAACGGCGAGCCCATGGTCGCAGCGATGGCGGCGGCGCTCGGCGGCAGCCTGATCGGCTTTCTCCGCTACAACTTCGCTCCCGCTCGCATCTACCTCGGAGACTCGGGAAGCCTGTTCATCGGTCTGACGCTGTCAGCGCTGGCGATGAACGGGCACTACACGATCCGCAACCCGCTCGGCCTGCTGGTGCCGGCGATGGTGCTCGGGGTGCCGCTGCTCGACTTGCTGTTCGTTTCGGTGGTCCGCCTGCGCAAGGGCATGTCGCCGTTTCGGGGTAGCCCGGATCACCTCGCGCTGCAGTTGCGTGCGCTCGGCTGGGGCGTGAAGAAGACCGCTGGCATCGCCTACGCGGTTGGCGCCGGGTTCGGCCTCGGTGCCTGCGCGGTGATGGAAGCGGCGGACGCGACCATTGCCACGGCGATCCTGCTCTCCGGCGCCGGCGGGCTGCTTGCGCTCGCAGCCGTGCTGCGGAGGATCGGCCTGTGAGGTCGGTCTCGCGGCCTCCCGTGCTGATCGTCGGCGCCGGCTTGAGCGGCCTGAGCGCCGCTCACCGGCTCGGCGACCACCCGTATCTGTTGGTCGAAGCCGAGGATCGCGTGGGGGGCCTGTGTCGCTCGGTACGCACGGGCGGCTTCACGTTCGACTACACCGGGCATCTTCTCCACCTGAAGCGGCCCGAGATTCGAGCGCTCGTGACCAATCTGCTCGGCGACGAAGGCTTCCTCGAGATCGATCGCCGCTCCGGCGTCTATTCGCATGGGACCATCACCGACTATCCGTTTCAGGTGAACACCTACGGTCTGCCACGGTGGGTCGTTCGCGAATGCCTGATGGGTTTTCTCGAAACGCTCCAGCAACCGGCGAAGCTGGGCGAGGATCCGAGCTTTCACGACTGGGCTCTCGGCACCTTCGGCGAGGGGATCTGCCGGCATTTCATGATTCCGTACAACCGCAAGCTCTTCTGCACCGACCTCCGGTCGGTGACCGCCGACTGGGTGTCGTGGTCGATCCCCAAGCCGACCTGGCCCGACATCGTGCGCGGAGCGCAAGGC
>CAVPWJ010000037.1:0-36665 GCA_963708955.1 uncultured delta proteobacterium | reverse complement strand
GCGCCGGTCGAACCGCCTGCGTCTCCGCCGCGCCGGTGAACCAGTATGTTACTGCGCCGCCCATGATCAGTCCGAGCAGGAACTCCGAGTGGAGAATCGACAGCTTCTCGACGCTGACCTCATCAGCTCGTTGGTGAGGAGCACCACGACGAGAAGATGTGGGCGGCGCCGACGACCGCGGTGCCGATCAGCCGGCTTCGCGGTCGCCTTGAACGCGTCGCGCGCTGCTTGTTCGCTTCCACGTGACGTCAGCTTGAAATCGGGGCGGAAGCCGAACTCCTTTTGGATCTCGTTCTCGATGCCCGGCTGCGACTCGATCATCGACAGCTCGAAGACCCATGGCGCCGCGTCGTCGGTCACCGGGCCGTACGAGTCGACGGCGATCGCTGACCGGGCCCACTGCCGAGGAAGCCGAACGCAACCAGGCCGAAGGCGAAGATCGCGGGAGCGATCATCAACTGGTGGAGGCCGAGTGGGGCGGCCATGCGATAGGCGGCGCTCATCAACACGATCGCCCATCCAATAGGCGGAGAAGTTGCCGGCGATGAAGCCCGCCAGGATGTTCAGCGAGGCACCGCCTTCGCGCGAGGCGGTGACGATCTCCGCACGCGAGCGAGTCCATCGAGAGAAACACTTTGACGATCTCGGGGATGATGGCGCCCGCCAGTGTTCCACACGTGATGATCGTCGAGAGCTTCCACCACAGGGTCGTGTCGCCGGCGGAGATCCGGATCAACAGCTTCGAAATCACCGTAGGTCACGGCCACCGAGATGATCGAGGTCAGCCATACGCTACCGTGGCGGAGCGGCGCCTCGAAGGTGGTTCGGGCGTTGGCGTAGCGCGAGGGAGGCGGAACGACCGTTCAAGAAGAAGACCCTGCGGCAGGTCACGATCATGGAGGATGCGCATTACGAAGATCCAGACGAGGAGCAGCCGACGAGGGTCGGATCCTTCACGGCCAGGAGAATGAAGGTGATGAGTGCGACGCCGGTCACGGCTTGCTCTTCCAATCCGCTTGGCCGTCGTCCTTATCGAGTCGCCGGCGTTGTCACCGGTGCAGTCGGCGATGACGCCGAGGTTCCGCGCGTCGTTTTCCTGACGTCGAAGACGATCTTCATGTCCGGCGCGGATGTCGGTGATCTTCGTGGAAGATGCCGCCGGCGACGGCCGAGCGCTGCCGCGCCAGCTACTCACCCGATCTCGCGAAGCGGATGAAGCAGGATCCGCGTAGTCCCCGGGCACGAGGAGGAGGATCACATGACTACCGTCTGTGGACGAGCATGCCGATCGACATTCCGGCCTTGAGGGGGATCGCGTAGGTCGGAAATGGCTTGCCGGCCAGCGCGGCGAACGCGGTGCGCGAGTTGGCGAACGTGTTGATGCGGATGCCGAACCAGGCCCACGCCGAACGAGCCGCCGACTGCGACCAGCGAAGAAGACGATGCTGATGCTGAAGTTGACGCAGCCAGCCAAGTAGGCGACCACGATGCCGCGATGAACGTCCAGGAACCACCACGGATTCCTGGGTGCAGGTAGGTCTTGCAGGTCTCGTAGATGAGCTCGGACATTCGAGCATCGAGCGGTGGACGGGGCAGCGCTGAAGTGGCGGTAGATCACCAGGCCGAAGGCCAGCCCGAGGAGGCAAACGACGATGCCGCTGAACAGCAGGAGCGGCCGGAAATGCCGAGGAAGCTGACCGCCGCCAGGTCGGGATGATCAGCTCGGCCTCGCTCGCGTGCGCCAGGGGAGCCCCCGCCAGGGAAGGAGGGGCGAGGAGCAACGGCTAAGGGCGGCCGCGCGCGGCGGGCAACGAGGGCGACCTGATAACTTTGTCGATGAGATTTCCAGCTATCAGCCGCCGGATGGCTGGTAGCTCTTACCGTGGCACTGTGAAAACGTGGCCTCTTACACTAGAAAGAGCGACACTGCCAGGGGGTACCGCGATCGCGCACAAAGTGGACGTCGGATTTGATGCTTTCGGGTGGGTGTGGCAGGGGTCTTGACTGATGCATCGGCAGGAGGTAGTGTCCGGATGTAGATAACAAAGATTACTGTAATAGTTATCTAAAATTCCACTGCGCGAGGCCCATCGAACATGCTGCTAGTTGTGAATTCTTGCATCACGCCATATGCAGACGGCGACCTGCTTCGCGCGGTTTCAAGTGGGTCAGCGGCCACCGCGGACGAGTTCCGGCCCATCCGTCTTTCCTACGGCCTCTATTATCAGCTCGACCACACCAGCCGATCCCAACTGATTAAGGCTGGACCGGCGGACTGCTGATGGGGAGCAGTCGGACGTGACGGCGGAGATCGCCGAGAAGTAGAGAATGTGGCACATCACCGCGCCAGGACATCCAGCTCCATTGGATCCCTCACTGTGGCGAAATGTATCACCGCCTGCAGGACGTCGGACATATCTCCAATTGAGGGCGTGCAGCGATTCTGCTCCGAAAATTACGGCCTCGCCCTGCGCGGGAACCTGCGGCGACGAGCTGTTTGACGTTCTTCCGTATGCTCGACGCTCACCGACTACTTCCTGTTCCACCCGCTGAACATCACGCTGCCGCGCAAGTTCAAGCCGCATTTTCCGGCTGCCCCTGCGACGACGCAAGGCGTTGAACGACCTCGCCTTTATGCGCGGCCTGGAGGGGAAGCCCGGCTTTCGCGTTTGGCGGGGGTGGGTTGGGGGAGCACTCTGCTCGGCCTCTGCGCGAGTTCCTTTCCGCCGAGGAAAAACGTCTCGTGACGCGGAAGCGGTGGTGCGCATCCAGCACCGCTACGGAGAGCGCAAGAACCGTCACAAGAGGTGAGGCTCAGTTCTCGTGCAGCGGACGGCCTCCAGCGCTTCTGCTCGATGGTCGAAGAGGAGTTCGCCAAGATCGACCGCGAGCAGGGGGCCGAGCTCCGCGCCGACCTGCAAAGCTCCCTCGACGGCTACGCGCTCGCCGCTCCGGTCCGGGACGGCGGGCGAATCGCTGCGCGATCCCGCCCACCTTCGCTGGCTCGGCACCAACGCCGAGCGGACGCTCAGGCGGGCTACCGTCGCTACCACGGTGACCTTGCCAATCGGCGACGTCACCAGCGCTCAGCTCCGAGCTGAGCACCGAGCTCTGCCGCGCGTACGGGCAACGGCACAATGCGCGCGACGACGATGAGAACCTGGTGTTGCCGTTCGTTGCCGACGGCGACGTTCCCGCGGCTCATCGTGAGCTTGATCGCCTCCGCCTGGCGGAGCCAACGCCCTCTACCTGACGGACGTCACGTCGTGCCGGACGCTGCCGGCGGTGACCGTCGTACCGGCGGCGCACCACCGCCAGCAAAACATCCCCTCCGCGCGGGGTGAGCGGCTCGGGAGCTTCCGTATCAAGATCAGTGGCTGCCCGAACTCTTGCGGGCATCACATCTCGGCGATATCGGCCTGACGGGAATGATGGCGGAAGGGCGGCTCGGACGGACACGAGCCGCGCGCATTGCGCCATCTTGGCTCGCGGCGGTTGCAGAGCGCCAGCGCGCTCGGCTATCGGTTGCGCGGCAAGTTCCCCCGATCCGGGTCGGCGCCGATCGACGCGCAACGTCTGACGGGAAGGGCGAGTCGCCGGCGAGGGCTTCCGCGACTTCATCGACCGCGTCGGTGTCGCCGAGATGCAGAAGATCGCCGAGCGCGCAGGGGTGGTTCACCGAAGCCACCACGCAGAATTCGCGATTTTCCGCGAAGACATGAGATGCAGGTACTTCTGGTACATTGCTGTTGTCGGGTTGTGGCCGAGGGTGCGATGGAGCCGAAGCGGAGCACCGCGATCCCGCCGCTGCGGCGGGCTGCTGCTGCTGGTGGTGCATCGTTTATCGGGGCACCATCACTACATGTAGGTCGAGGCGGAGGGGGTATCTGCGTATGCAGCGGCTGGCGAGGCGCGCTTCGTGGTCCCATTCGTGGACTTTCGTCGACGGCCGCTCGATCGGCGACCTCACCGAGGGCATGGAGGTCGGCTTCGACGTTGGGGTGGACTCGCGCGGCTTGCGGGTCACGTCGATGAAGATCGACTGGAATGCGGCGTCGCATCGCCTCGCCCGACTTGCTAGAAGACGGCGAGGATGTGCGCGCTGCGAACGTGGCCGAGGTGTCCGCCGCTGGGGCGCCACGCGGACCGGTGAGGGAGTCAACTTCGCGCTGTTCTCGGAGAACGTGACCGGCGTCGAGCTCTGCCGAAGCTTCACCGCGAAGAGGATCCTGTCGGAGGCAACTCGCATCGAGCTCCGCCAGTGGATGGACGAGGTCTGCAGATGCTCACCTGCCTGACGTGTGGCCGGGAGCTGGACGGCTACCGCGCAGGCCGAGACCAGCGGCGCCAGGGTCACCGCTTCAACCCGGCCCACCATCGTCGGACCCGTACGCGAAGGCACTCACCGGCCGGACTCGCTGAACCGGACGCGCTCCTCGGCTACTCCGCGACTGTGGATCCAGCGGAGCGCTGTCGCGCGACCCGCGCGACAGCGCTCCGTGGGTGCCGGAAGCCTCGCTGGTGATCGATAAGGCGTTCTCGTGGAGGAGGGGCCGCCGCGCATTCCGTGGACGGCACGGCGACGACGAATGCCACGTGAAGGGATGACGATTCGCCACCCCTGACGCAAGCGCCGCGCGGCACGTACCTCGGGCTGATCCTGATCATCGACCTTGCTGGGTGGTGCTTGGGTCACGGCCCGGAGCTCATGCCGGTGCATCACTTCGTGACCGAGCGGCACCTCGCGCAGCGCGGATGGAGAACTACTGGGCTATCGGTCCGCGCCGGATGCGCAAGCCGAGGGAACGGTCGGCAGGTCTGCGAGTTTAAGTCGATGGTGCAAGGAGCTGCACCGCGTCGGCATTGAGGCGATCCTCGACGTCGCGTCCACACCATGCGGAAGGCGATCGATCCGGGGCCGACGCCGTCCGGCCGCGCTGATCGACAACGCCTCGTACTACCGGCTGCGCCCGGAATCCCCGGTTCTACGAAGACTTCACCGCTGCGGCAGCTGAACACGCGCAGCCATCATGACAGTCTGCGGAATCGCGTCGACTGGCATGTCGACGGTTTCCGCTTCCATGACCGCCGCGCTGGCGGTGGTCGTCGCACGCGGAATCGCCTCGGACGTTCTTCGACATCATTCATCAGGATCCCGCGCCTTCTCAGGTCAAACCGAATCGCTGTCAGCGGTGGGATCTCGGTGTCGGCGGCTACCAGGTCGGGAACTTTCCCGTGAAAGTGGCAGAGTGGAACGGCAAGTACCTACGGCGCTTCTGGCGCGGAGGCGGGTTCGAGCTGGCTTGCCGATCTCTTGTCGGATCGAGCGATCTCTACCAGATGAGCGACCGTACGGTCAATTCGAGCATCAACTTCGTGACCTCTCACGACGGCTTCACGCTGGAGGATTCTACTCACTAATGAGCGCAAGCACAACGAGGCGAAACGGCGAGGACAATGTGGTTGCGTCGGTTGCCGGCGCTGGAGCAGCAACTGGGGCGTCGAGGGGCCGAGCGAACGCCCCGAGGTCGGCGGATTTGCGCGAGCCAAGCCAACCTCCTCGCCGCCTTGCTGTTCTCGCAGGCGGTGCCGATGATCCTCGCGGTGATGAGTTCGGCCACGAGCGCGGAATAACAACGCATACTGCCGAGACGACGAGGAACGAGCCCGGGTCGATTGGCAGCTCACCGAGTGCGGAGCTCCTCCAAGACGCGATTCATTCTGCTCGAGCAGCGGCGACGAACCGGTGCTCCGGCGACACAGCTTCTTCGGCGGCCGTCTCACGCCGCGCGGCAAGAAGGACGTCACCTGGCTGCGCCTGATGGCGCCGAGATGCGCGATGAGGATTGGCAGGTCGCCGCGAATCACGTGCTCGGCATGTTGATCGACGGCCACACGATGAGACCGATTCCCGCGGCCGTCCGATCGAAGGCCGCACCCTGCTGTTGCTCTTGAACGGCGGCGTCCGGCGCTCAGCCGTTTCGCCTGCGCGGTCGACGAGCCGGGAGACGGGTACGAGCTGCGGCGGACCGGCCTCGCCGAGCCGAGTGCTCGGCGTGGCCGGCTCCTGTCGCACACTCGCTGGTGCTCCTGCGTCACGGGGAAGAGATCCGCGCGCAGCGAGCGGCACCGGCAGGACGGCGGCGGTGATCCATCCCGCCGACACCCGCTTGCTCGGCGGCTGAGCATTCGGTTCACACGCGATCCTCGGTCTCCACCCGGTGGAATGGCTCGATGCACGCGCGCGCGGCGCTCCGTGCCCGACCGCTGTTGCCGCGCAATGGATTGCTGACGGTACCGTGCATGACTCCGCGGCGCGGTGACTCTTCGAGGGGTTCCTGCCGCAGGCAACTGCCGTGCGATTACCGTTTGCGCTTTCACTTTGCCGACGGCACCAGGCTGGGAGCGACGTGATCCGTATCGCTTCCCGCCGACGCTCGGCGACCTGGACCTCCATTTACTCGGTGTCAGGTGGTCACCGAAGCACTTCGTCCGTCGGATCGATGGAATCGACGGCGTGGCGTTCGCGGTCTGGGGCGCCGAACGCGAGGCCGGTGAGCGTGACGGCTAATTCCCGGGGCGGCAACGGCGGCTGTTGCCGATGCGACAGCTCGCCTCGGGGGGTATTCGAGCTGTTCGTTTCCCATCTCGGCGCGGAGCGCTCTACAAGTACGAGATCCTCACTCAAGAAGGCATGCTGCGGACCAAGACCGATCCGCTGGCGATGTCGATGGAGGTTCCGCCGGCAGCACGCGTTGCGGGTGGTGGCGAGCGACTACGCCTGGAGCGATCGAGACGATGGCGGCGCGTCGGGGAAGGGGTATTACGCCGCGAGCCGATGCTGGTCTACGAGGTGCACTCGGATCGTGGGTCAGAGTCCCCAGGAGGACTGATGGACCGCGAGCCGCACGTGGTCGGGGTCGGCTTCTCCGGCCACGTCGGAGCCCATGTGGGGTGACGAGCATCCGTTCGATGGATCCTGGGGGTATCAAGTCTCCGGGCCATGCTCTTGTCACGGACTCCGGACGATTTCCGTCACTTCGTCGATGCTCATCGCGCCGGCATCGGCGCGTCGATGTGCGCACTTCCCGAAGGACGATTTTGCGCTGCGCCGCTTCCATGGCACGGCGCTCTACGAGCATGCTGACCCTGCCGCGCGGTGAGCACCGGACTGGGGTACGCTGATCTTCAACTACGGCCAAGCCAGGCTGCTGAAACTTTGTCGCCAACTGGGTCGATTGGCTCGAAGCAATTTCACCTACGGCCTGCGCGTCGGACCCCGCTTGCCTCGATGCTCGACCTCGACTACAGCCGCCAGTCCGGTGAGCGGATTTCCCAATCGCTTCGGCGGCCGCGAGAATCTCGAGGCCATCAACTTCCTGACCGCGCTCAACGGCCTGATCAAGGAGCACCCGGGGTGTTTCATGGTGGCCGAGGAATCGACGGCCTGGCCCGGGGTCACGCGGCGGGTCCCCGAGGGGGGTTGGGCTTCACGTTCAAGTGGAACATGGGCGGGATGCACGACACCCTGCGCTACTTCGCGCGCAGGACCCGGGCGCATCGGGCGCTACCATCAGGACGATCTCACGTTCGCGATGCTCTACGAGTACGAGCGATTCGTGATGCCGCTCTCGCATGACGAAGTCGTGCACGAAGGCTCGCTGCTCGCCAAGATGGCGGGCGATCGCTGGCAGAAGTTCGCCAACCTGCGATTGCTGCTCGCTTACCAGTACACGCGCCCCGGCAAGGCGCCGCTGTTCATGGGCACGGAGATTGCCGCGGATGCGCAATGACGACGATGAGGAGAGCCTCGACTGGCACCTCGCCGACGACCCGGCTCGCGTCGGCGCGCCGGCTCTTCGAAGAGTCGGCCGACTCTCACCCGCTGCTCCTCGGCGCGGCGATCCCGGATCCCGCAGGGCTTCGCCGGGGATCCATTGTCGGACCGTGAGTCGTGCTGTCCTATCTGCGAGGAGCCGCGGATGACTAGGTCGTGGTGCTCAACCTCACGCGCATGCGCGAGCAGCATCGGGGCGCTCCCCAGGCGGGGCGGAGCGTCTCTGGCTGTCCACCGACGAGCAGCGGTTCGGCGGAAGCCGGCGTGCTCCGCACTCCGCCGGGCGGCCAGCGAGCCCGTGCCCTATCACGGGCTAGCGCAATCGGTCTGCCTGGACGCTGCCGCCCTTGGCGGCGCTCGTGCTCGGGACTCGAGAACCCGCGTGACCATGTGGCTTGTGCCGTTGAGTCCTCAAGAAGTGTCCGCTCGTCTGGCCATCATGAATTCTGAGCGGCCGATCGACGGCTTAGTCGGTCCGGCATGAATCACGCGGGTGGGGAGGGACGTCCGAAGGCGGAAATGGGGGAGGAGAGCATGAAGATGCGAAAAGGGGTGCTTCTTGTAGCCTGACCTGAGCGGTTGGGTCGGGTTCCCATGGGTGTCGGTGGCGGCGCAGCCGGTTGTCCCGACCGAAACCGGTGGAAACCGGCCTCTTGACGATTCCGACCACCAAGACCCTGGCGCCCAGGAAGTTCTCGCTCGGGGCGTACTATCGGGCCGACATTGAACCACCAGCACTTCGAGGGCGAGATCAACCACATCCGCAACACCTGGTCCGTCAGGCCGAGCTCGTTGCTGGGTAGGGCTCCTCGACGGCCTGAGCTCTCGTTGCAAGTGCCATATGTTTCGTAACGAGATTCAGAAGGCGGGCGAAGTGTCCACGAGGAGCAACGTCGCCCACAAGTTCGGCGACGTGCGGCTGACGCCGAGTTCTGCTTGTTTCAGGAAGGGGCATAGCCCGATGCCGTTCAGCCTGGTGTTCCAGGGTCCGTGCAGCTTCCCACGGCAGCAAGCAGCTGACCGCGGTCGACCGCAACAGCGCCTTCAACGGTGACAAGGTGGGCGGCGACGTCATGGCCGTCATTCGGCATAAAAGGGATCTGTTCAAGCTGCCCCGTGACGTTCCCGTCACGCTCTCGCTCAACATCGCAGCTGCTTCCCGAGCAAGCCCTACGTGTTCCGGCTCGACCGCCAGACCGAGCCTGCTTCGAACAGCTCCGCCGCAAGGGGTTTCCCGACGTTGCGTTGAAGGATGGCGGTGGCGCGGGCCGAACCGCCCCGGTGAACCGCATCGGCACGCTGGATTCGACGGTGGAGACACCCGGAACGATCGGAGAAGTCGGGACCATTACCAGGGCGATTCTCGTGGCTGGCGCTACACGATGGCGGCCACAGGGTGGCGTGGACTTTCGGCCTCTCGAACTCGGTGGCACGTTATGCGGCGCTCGGCTGCATCACCTACACGGCCGCACAGCCGCCTGCCACGTTCGGCGAGGCTGCGAAGGGAAAAGATCGAAACTTCACCCGCGACCGCCACCAGGTCGAGAAGGTGACGTTCCCCATGTCACCTTCGAGTTCGACAGGGGTCCACTGACGCCGGGCGCGGCCGCGTTCACCCGATCTCGCAGAAGCTAAAGGATAGAAAGAACGTCAAGATCGAGATCCAGGGACACACGGATTACATCGGGAAACCGGAAGACTACAACAAGCAGCTCGCACCGCAGTGGGGCCGAGACCGTCAAGTCGGAGCTGGTGCGACTCGGCGTCGACCCGTCACAGATCGCGGTGAAGACACGCCGTTGATCGATTGGGACAACGGCCGCGGGCGCGCGCGGCTCGGCGCGGATGCGTTCGTTGTGGTCAGTGAGCCGAGCACGACCAGCGAACCGCGGGTCGAGCCAGTCCGTGCCGCCGAGCAGGGGACGGAGACCTGCTCCCGTTCGTGGCGAGGGGCGCGACGATGCGTCGCGCCCCTCACCGTCGGACGGCTCGCGCCCGCCATCGAGGCAGGGGAGGCCAGTGGCTCGGCCTCCCCCAGAGGTCCCTAGGTGAGGAAGAGGTGAGTCGGATGTAGAGAAGTTGTCACGGTCGGAGTAGTTGTGATGCCGGTGTTGTCCTGTTGCTGCCCGCGTAGAGGATCTCGCCGATCCGTACCTCGAGCTTCGGGTCAAGAAGTACGCGCCTGGACGAAGAGAAGAGCGGGTACATCTGGTTCGTGTCCAGCGCGATGCCCACGTCGGGGCGGAACGTCCGGCGAGGAGAAGAAGCCGCTTCCCGACAGCGTAAGAAACGGGTATTCCAGTGCTGGGTAGTGTCGTTGAGGAGCCCGGTCAACCACGTGATCGGCGTGGGTGTCACGACGGTTCAGAAACTGGAAACTCACGATCCACGGTCGGACAGTGAGTGAATGAGGTCGTTACGAATCTTGTGTGCGTAGCTTGACGCAATCGAGCTGGTCCAGTCGAAGCCCACCACGCCGCGCCAGACTTGGGTGTAGCGCTTCGCCGAGTTTCGAAGTCACGCTCGTTCTGTACCGCGAGGCGGGTCAGATCTCCCGGATTCGCTCCTCTGCGTGAGCAGGCGCTCCGGGGGTGTTCGGTGGCAGTTGTCCGCGGCTCCTTGGTGTCAGGCTCTGCTCCAACCGGAATACCAGACCCGTGCGTACGTAATTGTTGTAGGTCGCGGTCGTGCCGATGATGCGCGCTCAAGGGTGAAACAGGGGGATGTCCAGGCAAGCCGAGCCGCGCACGAGACCATCCCCCGGGACCGACACGGCCATAGGGGACGTGGTCGGTCGCGAGTTGGTTGAGGCCGGGTCTGGCCGGTGTCGAGCTCGGGGTGAGCAGGATCGGAGTAGACCGAGCCATGCCACGCCCCGGTGAACGCCGGGTTCACGATGCGGAGGGTCGACGATCAACTCGCCTGGTCCGGATGCGACTTGCTCAGGGGATTTTGGGCATCCTGGCCGTCCGGATCCGTTTCCATCGAGGTCGGGGGAGGAAACACCGTCGGGAAGCCGGTAGCCGGATCGATGTTTAACTGTCCGGTAACTGGGTTGATCCCCAGCGCGACGGCTGGAAGGCCCCGGTCCCCGGTTGCGCGGGATCGAGAGAGCTCAGAGAAGTTCGACGCCGCCGACATCGCGTCGGGGCGCTTGAACAGATAGTTCAACGTGAAGTACGTATTTCCAAACGTCGTACCGACACTTTCCGACGCTGTGCGGCCATCATCGCTCCGAGGTCGAGCTCTGGCGGGGATACGTCGTTGATCCTGTACATGAAGTCCGTGAGCGTGCGATCGCGTTCTGACAGCGCGGTGAATCCCTTTCCCGCGCTCCGACGCGCAGGAACTCCCATGTCGCTACCCTTTAATCAAGTCCGGCAGCCCTGGGAGTTCCTGCGCGTCGGAGCGCGGGAAAGGGATTCGCCGGCGGTACTGCAGAACGCCGATGGCACGCTCACGGACTTCATGTACAGAATCAAGAACGACGTATCCCCGGCCGAGCTCGACCTCGGAGCGATGATGGCCGGCGTCCGCCTGCTCGGTACGACGTTTGGAAATACGTACTTCACGTTGAACTATCTGTTCAAGCGCGCCGACGCGATGTCGGCGGCGTCGAACTTCTCTCAGCTCTTCGATCCCGCGCAACCGGGGACCGGGGCCTTCCAGCCGGATGTCCTGGTCCGCGCGCTGGGGATCAACCCAGTTACCGGACAGTTAAACATCGATCCGGCTACCGGCTTCCCGACGGGTGCGCTCTCCCCCGACCTCGATGGAAACGGGATTCCGGACGGCCAGGATGAGCAAATCCGGAACTGCCTGCAGAGCAAGTCGCCGTCCGGACCAGCCGGCCGCGGCGAGTTGATCGTCGACCCTCGCATCGTGAACCCGGCGTTCACCGGGGCGTGGCATGGCTCGGTCTACTCCGATCCTGCTCACCCCGAGCTCGACACCGGCGTCGCCAGACCCGGCCTCAACCAACTCGCGACCGACCACGTCCCCTATCAGCCGGTGCTGCCGGTCCCGGGGGATGGTCTCGTGCACAGCTCGGCTTGCCTGGACATCCCCCTGTTCCACCCTTGGACGCACATCATCGGCACGACCGCGACCTACAACGATTACGAGTACACGGGTCTGGTATTCCGGTTGGAGCAGAGCCTGAGCACCAAGGAGCCGCGACAACTGCCACCGAACACCCCGGAGCGCCTGCTCGCGCAGAAGAACAATCCGGGAGATCTGACCCGCCTCGCGGTACAGAACGAGCGTGACTTCGAGACTCGGGCGAAGCGCTACACCCAAGTCTGGCGCAGCATGGTGGGCTTCGACTGGACCAGCTCGATTGCGTCAAGCTACGCACACAAGATTCGTAACAACCTCATTCGCTCACTGCTGTCCGACCCGTGGATCGTGAGTTTCCAGTTTCTGAACCAGTATGACGCCCACGCCGATCACGTGGTTCACCCGGGCTCCTGGACGGACCGCTACCAGCACTGGAATCCGTTCTTTACGCTGTCGGGAAGCGGCTTCTTCCTGCACCAGACGTTCCGCCCGACGTGGGCAGTCGCGCTGGACGCGAACCAGATGTACCCGCTCTTCTTCGTCCAGGGCGCGTACTTCTTGACCCCGAAGCTCGAGGTACGGATCGGCGAGATCCTCTACGCGGGCAGCGCGAGACAACAGGACAACACCGGCATCAGCAACTACTCCGACCGTGACAACTTCTACATCCGACTCACCTACTTCCTCACCTAGGGACCTCTCGGGGGAGGCCGAGCCACTGGCCTCCCCCTGCCTCGATCGCGGGCGCGAGCCATCCAAGCGGTGAGGGGCGCGACGCATCGTCGCGCCCCTCACCACGAACGGGAGCAGGTCTCCGTCACTTGCTCGGCGGCGCGGACTCGCTCGACCGGTCGCTGGTCGTGCTCGGCTCACTGACCACAACGAACGCGGTCCGCCGGCCGACCGCGCGCGCCCACGGCGTCTGCCGATCGATCAACGGCGTGTCTTCGCCGAAGCTCACCGTCGAGATCTGTGACGGGTCGACGCCGAGTCGCACCAGCTCGGACTTGACGGTCTCGGCCCGCTGCATGCCGAGCTGCTTGTTGTAGTCTTCGGTTCCGATGTAATCCGTGTGTCCCTGGATCTCGATCTTGACGTTCTTTCTATCCTTTAGCTTCTGCGAGATCAGGTAGACGCGGCCGCGCCCGGCGTCGGTCAACGTTCCCCTGTCGAACTCGAAGGTGACATCGGGGAACGTCACCTTCTCGACCTGGATCACGCGGTCGCGGTAGACGATCTTTTCCTTCGCGGCCTCACCGAACGTGGCAGGCGGCTGCGGGCCCGTGTAGGTGATGCCGCCGAGCGCCGCATAACGTGCCACCGAGTTCGAGAGGCCGAAGTCCACGCCACCCTGTGCGGCCCAGCCGTTGATGATCGTGTAGCGCAGGCCAGCGAGAATCGCCTGGTAATCGTCGACTTCTCCGATCGTTCCGGTGTTGCCGCGATACTCCACCGTCGAATCCAGCGTGCCGATGCGGTTCACCCAGAGCGGCACGTTGAGGCCCGCGCCGTATTCGACGACCGCATCCTTCAACGCAACGTCGGGAAACCCCTTGCGGCGGAGCTGTGCGAAGACGGGCTCGGTCTGGCGGTCGAGCCGGAAGACGTCGGGCTTGCTCGGGAACAGGCTGCCGATGTTGAGCGAGAGCGTGACGGGAACGTCGCCGGGCAGCTTGAACAGATCCTTGTCGATGACGGCCATGACGTCGCCACCCACCTTGTCACCGTTGAAGGCGCTGTTGCGGTCGAGCTGCGCGGTCAGCTGCTTGCTGCCGGTCGGAAGCTGCACGGAGCCCTGGAACGCCAGGCTGAACGGCATCGGGCTATGCCCTTCCTGAAACAAGCGGAACTTCGGCGTCAGCCGCACGTCGCCGAACTTGTGGGCGACGTTGTCCTCCGTGGACACTTCGCCCGCCTTCTGAATCTCGTTACGAAACGAGACGTATGGCACTTGCAACGAGAGCTCCAGGCCGTCGAGGAGCCCTACCCCGGCGACGAGCTCGGCCTGACGGACCCAGGTGTTGCGGATGTGGTTGATCTCGCCCTCGAAGTGCTGGTCGTTCGGAATCTCGGCCCGATAGTACGCCCCGAGCGAGAACTTCCTGGGCGCCAGGGTCTTGGTGGTCGGAATCGTCAAGAGGCCGGTTTCGCCGGTTTCGGTCGGGACAACCGGCTGCGCCGCCACGACACCCATCGGAACCCCGACCCAACCGCTCAGTAAGGCTGCGAGAAGCACCCCTTTTCGCATCTTCATGCTCTCCTCCCCCATTTCCGCCTTCGGTAAGTCCCTGCCACCCCGCGTAAATTGTCGTCCGGACCGACTAAGCCGTCAATCAGCCACTCAGAATTCATGATGGCCAGACAAGACGGACACTTACTTGAGGACTCGACGGCACGAGCCGCCGGAAGATCGTCACGCGGGTTCTCGAGTCCCGAGCACGAGCGCCGCCAAGGGCGGCAGCGTCAGGCAGACCGATTGCGCTAGCCCGTGATAGGGCACGGGCTCGCTGGCCGCCCGGCGGAGTGCGGACACGCCGCTTCCGCCAAACCGCTGCTCGTCGGTGGACAGCCAGAGAAACAGCTCGCCCGCCTCGGGGACGCCGATCCGGTAGTTCTCGCGCGGTACCGGCGTGAGGTTGAGCACCACGACGAGATAGTCGTCCGCGGCTCCTCGCAGATAGGACAGCACCGAGCTTTCACAGTCCGAGCAATCGATCCAGCGGAAGCCCTGCGGATCGGGATCGCCGCGCCAGAGGCACGAGGAGCGGCGGTAGAGTCGGCCGAGCTCTTCGAAGAGCCGGCGCAGGCCGACGCGAGCCGGGTCGTCGGCGAGGTGCCAGTCGAGGCTCTCCTCATGCGTCCATTCGCGGTCCGGGGCGATCTCCGTGCCCATGAACAGCAGCACCTTGCCGGGGCGCGTGTACTGGTAAGCGAGCAGCAATCGCAGGTTGGCGAACTTCTGCCAGCGATCGCCCGCCATCTTGGCGAGCAGCGAGCCCTTTCCGTGCACGACTTCGTCATGCGAGAGCGGCATCACGAATCGCTCGCTGTACTCGTAGAGCATCGCGAACGTGAGATCGTCCTGATGGTAGCGCCGATGCGCCGGGTCGCGCGCGAAGTAGCGCAGGGTGTCGTGCATCCAGCCCATGTTCCACTTGAACGTGAAGCCCAACCCCCCCTCGGGGACCGGCCGCGTGACTCCGGGCCAGGCCGTCGATTCCTCGGCCACCGTGAAACACCCCGGGTGCTCCTGCTCGATCAGGCCGTTGAGCGCGGTCAGGAAGTTGATGGCCTCGAGATTCTCGCGGCCGCCGAAGCGATTGGGAATCCACTCACCGGACTGGCGGCTGTAGTCGAGGTAGAGCATCGAGGCAACGGCGTCGACGCGCAGGCCGTCCACGTGAAATTCTTCGAGCCAATAGAGCCCGTTGGCGACGAGAAAGTTTCGCACCTCGTTTCGCCCGTAGTTGAAGATCAGCGTACCCCAGTCCGGGTGCTCACCGCGCCGCGGGTCGGCGTGCTCGTAGAGCGCCGTGCCATCGAAGCGGCGCAGCGCAAAATCGTCCTTCGGGAAGTGCGCGGGCACCCAGTCGAGAATCACGCCGATGCCGGCGCGATGGCAGGCATCGACGAAGTGACGGAAATCGTCCGGAGTCCCGTAGCGAGCGGTCGGCGCATAGTAGCCGGAGACTTGATATCCCCAGGATCCGTCGAACGGATGCTCCATCACCGGCATGAGCTCGACGTGGGTGAAGCCGAGCCCGACCACGTGCGGGATCAGCTTGACGGCGAGCTCGCGGTAGGTCAGCCACCGGTCCCCCTCCTCGGGGACTCTGACCCACGATCCCAAGTGCACCTCGTAGACCAGCATCGGCTCGCGGCGTAGATCCCTTCCCCGACGCGCCGCCATCCAGTCTCGATCGCTCCAGGCGTAGTCGCTCGCCGCCACCACCCGCGACGCGGTACCCGGCGGAACCTCCATCGACATCGCCAGCGGATCGGTCTTGGTCCGCAGCATGCCTTCTTGAGTGAGGATCTCGTACTTGTAGAGCGCTCCGGCGCCGAGATCGGGAACGAACAGCTCGAATACCCCCGAGGCGCCGAGCTGTCGCATCGGCAACAGCCGCCCGTCCCACCCGCAGAAGTCGCCGATCACGCTCACCCGCCTCGCGTTCGGCGCCCAGACCGCGAACGCCACGCCGTCGATTCCATCGATCCGACGGACGTGGGCACCAAAGTGCTTCCACAACTCGCGGTGGTTGCCCTCGCCGAGTAAATGGAGGTCCAGGTCGCCGAGCGTCGGCGGGAAGCGATACGGATCACGTCGCTCCCAGACCGTGCCGTCGGCAAAGTGAAAGCGCAAACGGTAATCGCACGGCAGCTCGACCTGCGGCAGGAACCCCTCGAAGAGTCCGCCCGCGCCGCCGAGGTCGTGCACAGTACCGTCGGGCAAAATGCATTGCGCGGCAACGGCGTCGGGGTGCAGGGCGCGGAGCACCGCGCCGCGCGTGCCGTCGACCGTCACCGGGTGGAGACCGAGGATCGCGTGTGGACCCGAATGCTCGCCGCCGAGCAAGCGGGTGCGGTCGGCGGGATGGATCACCGCCGCCGTCCTGCCGGTGCCGCTCGCTGCGCGCGGATCTCTTCCCCGTGACGCAGGAGCACCAGCGAGTGTGCCGACATGTGGACGGAGCCGGCCACGCCGGCGCTCGGCTCGGCGAGGCCGGTCCGCACCAGCTCGTACCATTCTCCCGGCTCGTCGAGCCGCGGCAGGCAAAACGGCTGAGCGCGGACGCCGCCGTTCAAGAGCAACAGCAGGGTGCCGCCTTCGATCGGACGGCCGCGGGAATCGGTCTCGTCGGTAGCGTGGCCGTCGATCAACATGCCGAGCACGTGATTCGCGGCGACCTGCCAATCCTCATCGCGCATCTCGGCGCCATCAGGTCGCAGCCAGGTGACGTCCTTCTTGCCGCGCGGCGTGAGACGGCCGCCGAAGAAGCTGTGTCGCCGGAGCACCGGGTTCGTGCGCCGTACCTCGAGCAGATGAATCGCGTCTTGGAGGAGCTCGCGCTGCCGCTCGGTGAGCTGCCAATCGACCCAGCTCGTCTCGTCGTCTCGGCAGTATGCGTTGTTATTGCCGCGCTGCGTGCGGCCGAACTCGTCGCCCGCGAGGATCATCGGCACACCTTGCGAGAACAGCAAGGCGGCGAGGAAGTTGCGCTTGGCGCGCTCGCGCAGATCCACGACCTCGGGGCGTTCGCTCGGCCCCTCGACGCCCCAGTTGCTGCTCCAGTTGGCATCGGTACCGTCGCGATTGTCCTCGCCGTTCGCCTCGTTGTGCTTGCGCTCGTAAGTGACCAGATCCTCCAGCGTGAAGCCGTCGTGACAGGTGACGAAGTTGATGCTCGAATTCGGCGTACGGTCGCTCGTCTGGTAGAGATCGCTCGATCCCGACAATCGGCAAGCCAGCTCCGCCACCTGTCCGGCGTCTCCGCGCCAGAAGCGCCGTAGGCAGTCGCGGTACTTGCCGTTCCACTCTGCCCACTTCACGGGAAAGTTCCCGACCTGGTAGCCGCCCGCACCGAGATCCCACGGCTCGGCGATCAGTTTGACCTGAGAAAGCACGGGATCCTGATGAATGATGTCGAAGAACGTCCCGAGGCGATTCACGTCGTAGAGCTCCCGCGCCAGCGCGGGCGCCAGATCGAAGCGGAAACCGTCGACATGCATGTCGAGCACCCAATACCGCAGACTGTCCATGATCAGCTGAATCGTCCGTGGATGCAGCATGTTCAGGCTGTTGCCGCAGCCGGTGAAGTCTTCGTAGAACCGGGGGTCGTCCGGGCGCAGCCGGTAGTACGAGGCGTTGTCGATGCCGCGCAGCGACAGCGTCGGCCCCAGATGATCGCCTTCCGCGGTGTGGTTGTAAACGACGTCGAGGATCACCTCGATGCCGACGCGGTGCAGCGCCTTCACCATCGACTTAAACTCGCAGACCTGCCGACCGTTGCCTCGGCTGGCATACTGAGCCTCCGGCGCGAAGAAGCCGATCGAGTTGTAGCCCCAGTAGTTCTCCAGTCCGCGCTGCGCGAGGTGCCGCTCGGTCACGAAGTGATGCACCGGCATGAGCTCCAGGGCCGTGACCCCGAGCGCCACCAGATGGTCGATGATCGGATCCGACACCAGCCCGAGGTACGTGCCGCGCAGCGCTTGCGGCACGTCCGGGTGGCGAATCGTCAATCCCTTCACGTGGCATTCGTAGATGACCGTGCGATTCCACGGAATGCGCGGCGGCCGATCCTCCTCCCACGAGAACGCCGTATCGATCACCAGCGACTTCGGCACCCACGGAGCGCTGTCGCGCGGGTCGCGCGACAGCGCTCCGCTCGGATCGTCGGCGACGTAGCCGAGGAGCGCGTCGTTCCAGCGAGTCCGGCCGGTGAGTGCCTTCGCGTACGGGTCGATCAGCAGCTTGGCCGGGTTGAAGCGGTGACCCTGGCGCGGCTCGTATGGCCCGTGCACGCGGTAGCCGTAGAGCTGCCCCGGCCACACGTCAGGCAGGTAGACGTGCCAGACCTGGTCCGTCCACTGGCGGAGCTCGATGCGAGTTGCCTCGACGGGATCCTCTTCGCGGTCAAACAGGCAGAGCTCGACGCCCGTAGCGTTCTCCGAGAACAGCGCGAAGTTGACTCCCTCACCGTCCCACGTAGCGCCCAGCGGATACGGAGCACCTGGCCACGTTCGCAGCGCGCGCATCGTCGCCGTCTTCTAGCAAGTCGGGCGAGGCGATGCGAAGCGCCCGCGTTCAGTCGATCTTGATCGACGTGACGCGCAAGCCGCGCGAGGTCCACCCAACGTCGAAGCCGACCTCCATGCCCTCGGTGAGGTCGCCGATCGAGCGGCCGTCGAGAAAGTCCACGAATGGGACCACGAAGCGCACCTCGCGGCCGCTGCCGGTGCGCAGAATCCCCTCGCCTCGACCGTACTGTACGTGGATGATGGTGCCCCGATAGAACGGATCCGCCGCCAGCGGCGGCGGCCCGCCGCCAGCGGCGGGATCGCGGTGCTCCGCTTCGCTCATCGCACCCTCCCAGCCACAACCCAACGACGGCAATCTACCGAAGCCTGGTATCTCATGTCTTCGCGGAAAATCGCGAATTCTGCCGTAGTGGCTTCAGTGAACCACCCCTGCGGCGCTCTCGGCGATCTTCTGCATCTCGGCGACGCCGACGCGGTCGATGAAGTCGCGGAAGCCCTCGCCGGCGACTCGCCCTTCCCGGTAGAACGAGGTCAGCGCGTCGATCACCGCCGGCACGACCGGATCGGGGAACTTGCCGCGCAACCGATAGCCGAGCGCGCCCTGGCGCTCTCCGACCCGCCCGCCGACCAAGATCGCGCAATGCGGCCGCTCGTGTCCGTCCGAGTCCTTCACCATCATTCCCGTCAGGCCGATATCGCCGATGTGGTGCTGCCCGCAAGAGTTCGGGCAGCCACTGATCTTGATACGGAACTTACCGAGCCGCTCCACGGCCTCCCGCGCGGAGGAGAAGTGCTGGCGGATGCGGTGCGCCACCCCCATCGAGCGGGTGACCGCCAAGCTACAGTAATCGGCTCCCGGGCACGACGTGACGTCCGTCAGGTAGAGGGCGTTCGGCTCCGCCAGGCGGAGGCGATCGAGCTCGCGATAGACCGCGGGAACGTCGCCGTCGGCGACGAACGGCAACACCAGGTTCTGGTCGTTCGTCGCGCGCATTGTGCCGTTGCCGTACGCGCGGCAGAGCTCGGTCAGGCTGCGGAGCTGAGCGCTGGTGACGTCGCCGATTGGCAAGGTCACCGTGACGCGACGGTAGCCCGCCTGACGCTGCCGCTCGGCGTTGGTGCCGAGCCAGCGAAGGTAGGCGGGATCGCGCAGCGATTCGGCAGCGCCCCCCGCCGTACGAACCGGAGCGGCGAGCGCGTAGCCGTCGAGGGAGCTTTGCAGGTCGGCGCGGAGCTCGGCCCCCTGCTCGCGGTCGATCTTGGCGAACTCCTCTTCGACCATCGAGCAGAAGCGCTCGAGGCCGATCCGCTGCACGAGGAACTTGAGCCTAGCCTTGTGACGGTTCTTGCGCTCTCCGTAGCGGTGCTGGATGCGCACCACCGCTTCCGCGTAACCGAGCGTTTCCTCGGCGGAAAGGAACTCGCGCAGAGGCAACGCCAAGTGCGGCACCGCTCCCAACCCACCCCCCGCCAGAACGCGAAAGCCGGGCTTCCCCTCCAGGCGGCGGGCGTAGAAGGCGAGGTCGTTCAACACGCCTTGCGCCTCGTCGGCGGGGCAGCCGGAAAATGCGGGCTTGAACTTGCGCGGCAGCGTGATGTTCAGCGGGTGGAACAGGAAGTAGTCGGTGAGCGCTAGAGCATACGGAAGAACGTCGAACGGCTCGTCGCCGCAGGTTCCCGCGCAGGGCGAGGCCGTAACGTTGCGGACGGAATCGCTGCACGCCCCTCGATTGGAGATGCCGACGTCCTGCAGGCGGTGATACATTTCGCCCACGGCATCGAGAGGGATCCAATGGAGCTGGATGTCCTGGCGCGTGGTGATGTGCAGCAGACCTCTCGCCCACTTCTCGGCGATCTCCGCCATCACGTCGAGCTGCTCCGCCGTCAGCAGTCCGCCGGTCACCTTGATGCGTTGCAGATGGCTGGTGTGGTCGAGCTGATAATAGAGGCCGTAGGAAAGACGGATGGGCCGGAACTCGTCCGCGGTGAGCTGACCGGCTTGAAACCGCGCGAAGCGGTCAGCGTGCTCGTCAATGGCGTGATGCAAGAATTCGCGACTTGGCAGCATGTTCGATGGGCCTCGCGCAGTGGAATTTTAGATAACTATTACAGTAATCTTTGTTATCTACATCCAGACACTGCCTCCTGCCGATGCATCAGTCAAGACCCCTGCCACACCCACCCGAAAGCATCAAATCCGACGGTCGCTTTGTGCGCCGCGATCGCGGTACCCCCTGGCAGTGTCGCTCTTTCTAGTGTAAGAGGCCACGTTTTCACAGTGCCACGGTAAGAGCTGCCCGCCATCCGGCGGGCTGATAGCTGGAGATCTCATGGAAAGAAAAGTCATCAGGTCGCCCTGGTTTGCCCGCCGCGCGCGGCGGCCCTTAGCCGTTGCCCTCGGCCTCCTTCTACCCCTGGCGGGGGCTCCCCTGGCGCACGCGAGCGAGGCCGAGCTGATCATCCCCGACCTGGCGGCGGTCAGCTTCCTCGGCATTTCCGGCCGCTCCCTGCTGTTCAGCGGCATCGTCGTTTGCCTCCTCGGGCTGGCCTTCGGCCTGGTGATCTACCGCCAGCTTCAAGCACTGCCCGTCCACCGCTCGATGCTGGAGATCTCCGAGCTCATCTACGAGACCTGCAAGACCTACCTGCTCACCCAGGGGAAATTCATCATGGTCCTCTGGACGTTCATCGCGGTCATCATGGTCGCCTACTTCGGCTGGCTGCGTCACTTCAGCATCGACCGCGTTCTGCTGATCGTCTTCTTCTCGCTGGTCGGCATCGGCGGCTCGTACGGCGTGGCCTGGTTCGGCATCCGCATCAACACGTTCGCCAACTCGCGCACCGCGTTCGCCGCGCTGGCCGGCAAGCCATTTCCGACCTACGCGATCCCCCTCAAGGCCGGAATGTCGATCGGCATGCTGCTGATCTCCACGGAGCTGGTGATCATGCTGGTGATCCTCCTCCTCGTGCCCGGGGACTACGCGGGATCCTGCTTCATCGGCTTCGCGATCGGTGAGTCGCTCGGCGCGGCAGCGCTGCGCATCGCCGGCGGCATCTTCACGAAGATCGCCGACATCGGCGCGGACATGATGAAGATCGTCTTCAACATCAAGGAAGACGACGCGCGGAACCCTGGCGTCATCGCCGACTGCACCGGTGACAACGCCGGCGACTCGATCGGGCCGACGGCCGACGGATTCGAGACCTACGGCGTGACCGGCGTCGCACTCATCACCTTCATTCTCCTGGCCGTGAAGGATCCGACCGTTCAGGTGCAGCTCCTCGTCTGGATCTTCGTGATGCGCATCCTCATGATCGTGACCTCGGCAGGGTCCTACTTCTTGAACGAGTCGTTCGCCTCCTCGCGCTACGCCGACGCCCAAACCATGAGCTTCGAGGCGCCGCTCACCACGCTCGTATGGCTGACCTCGATCATCTCGGTGGCCGTGACCTACGTGATTTCGAAGCTGTTGATCCCGGATCTCGCCGGCGACACGACCCTGTGGTGGAAGCTCTCGACGATCATCACGTGTGGAACACTGGCGGGCGCCATCATCCCCGAGATCGTCAAAGTGTTTACCTCGATGGACTCCGCTCACGTGCGGGAGATCGTCACCGCCTCGCGCGAAGGCGGTGCCTCGCTGAACATCCTGGCGGGCTTCATCGCCGGCAACTTCTCCGCCTATTGGATGGGTCTGGCGATCGTGTCCCTGATGAGCGCCGCCTATGGCATCAGCACACTCGGCCTCAGCCAGTTGATGATCGCTCCCGCGATCTTCGCCTTCGGCCTGGTTGCGTTCGGCTTCCTCGGCATGGGCCCGGTGACGATCGCCGTCGACTCGTACGGCCCGGTGACCGACAACGCGCAATCGGTCTTCGAGCTGTCGATGATCGAGTCGCAGCCGGGCATCGAGAACGAGATCCAAAAGGAGTTCGGCTTCCGCCCCGATTTCGAGTTGGCCAAGCATCACCTGGAAGCGAACGACGGCGCCGGCAACACGTTCAAGGCGACCGCGAAGCCGGTGCTGATCGGCACCGCGGTGGTCGGCGCCACCACCATGATCTTCTCCATCATCATGCTGCTCACCAACGGACTGATGGTCGACGTCGAGAAGCTGTCGATTCTCCACTCGGAGTTCCTGCTCGGACTGATCATGGGCGGCGCGGTGATCTACTGGTTCACCGGCGCGGCGACGCAGGCGGTGTCGACCGGCGCCTACCGCGCGGTCGAGTTCATCAAGCAGAACATCAAGCTCGACACCGGTGCTACCAAAGCCTCGGTGGAAGACTCCAAGCGGGTCGTCGAGATCTGTACACAGTACGCGCAGAAGGGCATGTTCAACATCTTCCTGACGGTATTCTTCTCGACGCTTGCGTTCGCGTGCTTCGAGCCCTACTTCTTCATCGGCTACCTAATCTCGATCGCGCTGTTCGGTCTCTACCAGGCGATCTTCATGGCTAACGCCGGCGGGGCCTGGGACAACGCGAAGAAGATCGTGGAGGTAGAACTCAAGCAGAAAGGCACCGCCCTCCACGCGGCCACCGTGGTCGGCGACACCGTCGGCGATCCGTTCAAGGACACCGCTTCGGTCGCCATGAACCCGGTGATCAAGTTCACGACCTTGTTCGGCCTACTCGCCGTCGAGCTCGCGGTCGAGATGACACGCAACGGTCAGCAGGTCTTGACCCACGTGCTCTCGGCGGTGTTCCTGGCCGCCTCCATGGTCTTCGTCTGGCGGTCGTTCTACTCGATGAGAATCGGCGGGGCCCAGGAGCCATCCGGCGCTCGCGAGTGACGGCGCAGAGGTTGCGCGCGGCCCGCTGAGGGCTGCGCGCCTCTCCACGAATCGAGAGCCCATCGGGGCGCCGCTCGTTTCAGGCGGGCGTCGCCGCGCCGCCGAGGACGACCCCTCGATCGGCGAGCTTCACGTAGTCGAGTCCGGAAAACGCCCCGCCTTCCGCGGCGATAGCCGTGAAGATCTCCTCGGCACCGCTCCACGCCCGTTCGTCACCCAACGCCCCGAGCAGCGCGGCAAGGAGCTTCCAGCCCTCCATCGCGGCGCCCGGCGGCGGCAACGCCTGCCACAACCGCTGCACGCGGCCCGCGTGGTTGGTGAACGTACCGTCGGTTTCGGCGAACGAGCACGCCGGCAGCACGACGTCGGCGTAGAGCGAGGTCTCGCTGCGGCGCAGATCGACCAGCACCAGGAACTCGACCGCTTCGAGCGCCGACTCGACGCGCTCGCGGCCCAACTGTCCGATCAGATCCGCGCCGAACAGGATCAACGCCTTGATGGTTCCGGCGCGAGCGCCGTCGAGGATCCGCTCGACCGCTCGGGAATCCGTGGGAATGCCGAGCGCTTCCAAGCCGCGGCGGTTCGGATTCTTATCGGCCTTGATCAGCAGATCGTCCGAGTCGGCGTCCGGGGGCGACCACGCATGACCCGCCGTCGAGGAGCCGCCGAGCAGGCGGCGAAACAGATAGGCTTCCTCGTTGGTCGCAAACGCCGAGAGGATTCCCGCCACCGCGCCGTCACCGTGGGCCTGGTGTATGCTCCGCAGCCGCGTCACCACCGCTTCGGTGGCCTCTTGCCACGAGCAGGCGGCGAACTCCTCGCCGCGACGGATCTGCGGCCGCAAGAGGCGAGACTCGCCCTGGATCTTCCGGTACCCCATGCGTCCGGCATCGCACATCCAGTACCGATTGACGTCCGGATTGGCGCGCGGGCGGAAGCGGAAGATCTGCCCCTCGCGGTGGTAGATCTCGATGTTGCAGCCGTTGGCGCAGAGCGCGCAGACCGACTCGGTTTTCTTCAGGTACCAGACCCGCGCCTTGAAGCGGAAATCCTTGCTGGTGAGCGCGCCCACCGGGCAGATGTCGACGACGTTGCCCGAATAGGGATTGTCCAGTCGCTTGCCGGGCGCCAGATCGATGAACGCGCGGTCGCCACGCTCGAACACGCCAAGCTCGCTCGTCTTCGGCACCTCGTCGAGGAAGCGCGTGCAGCGCAAGCACAGGATGCACCGTTCCTGATCGAGCACCACCTGCGGACCGAGATCGACGACCTTCCGCTTGTGTACCTTCTCTTCGACTGGGAAGCGCGACGGCTTCTTGTCGAAGTCCATGTAGTAATCCTGGAGCTTACACTCCCCCGCCTGATCGCAGATCGGGCAATCGATCGGATGGTTGACGAGCAGGAATTCGAGTACCGATTGCTGCGCTTTCTTCACGCGTTCGTTGGCGGTGTGGACCACCATGCCCTCGGTGATGCGCGTGTTGCAGGCGATCTGCAGCTTCGGCACCTTCTCGATCTCGACCAGGCACATGCGGCAGTTGCCGGCGATGGTGAGACCGGGGTGCCAACAGTAATGCGGGACCTCGATGCCGAGCCGCTCGGCCGCGCGGATCACGGTGAGTCCGTCTTCGAAATCGCCAGGCTGGCCGTTGATGGTGACTTTGGGCATTTGCTCAGTGGGCAGCCGCGGCAACGCGCGGACGCTCTCCCTCGGCACGCATCGGACAGCGCCCGAGCTCGACGTGCCGGATGAACTCGTCGCGGAACTTCGTGACGAACGACTTGGTGGGCATCGCGGCGGCGTCGGCGAGCACGCACACCGTGTTGCCCATCATGTTGTCGGAGATGTCGAGGAGCACTTGCAGGTCCGCCTCCCGGCCCGTGCCTTCCTCGAGGTGCCGCATCACCTTGTGCAGCCAACCCGTGCCCTCGCGGCACGGCGTGCACTGCCCGCACGATTCGTGATGATAGAAGCGAGTGATCACCTCGAGCGTGCGCACCATGCACGTGGTCTCGTCCATGACGATGATGCCGGCCGAGCCGAGCAGTGACCCGGCCTTCGCCACCGAGTCGAAATCCATCGCCAAGTCGATCTCGTCGGCGCGCAGCACCGGCACCGACGATCCTCCGGGAATCACCGCCTTCAGCGCACGCCCTCCGGAAATGCCGCCGCAGTGGGTGTAGATGATGTCGCGCAGCGATACGCCCATCGGCAGCTCGTAGACGCCGGGGCGCTCGACGTGTCCGCTGACGCAGTAGAGCTTCGGTCCCGGGCTCTTCTCAGGGCCGATCGACTTGAACCAGTCGGCGCCGCGGCTGACGATGTGCGGCACGCACACCAGCGTCTCGACGTTGTTGACGATCGTCGGGCTGCCGAACACGCCGTAGGTGGCGGGGAACGGCGGCTTGACACGCGGATAGGCGCGCTTGCCCTCGATCGACTCGATGAGCCCGGTCTCCTCGCCGCAGATGTAGGCGCCGGCGCCGCGATGAACGACCACATCGAGGTTGAAGCCGCTGCCGAAGACGCTCTTGCCAAGGTAGCCCTTGGCGTAGGCCTCGGCGATCGCCCCCTCCAGCACCTTCGCGCCGAGACCGAATTCGCCGCGGATGTAGAGGAAGGCCTGATGCGCGCGGATCGCGTACGAAGCGATGATGATTCCCTCGAGAAGCTGGTGGGGATCGAACTCGATGATCTCGCGGTCCTTGAACGTGCCTGGCTCGCTCTCGTCGGCGTTGATGCAGAGGTAGACCGGCTTCTCGGTCTGCTTTGGCAAGAAGCTCCACTTGAGACCGGTCGGAAACCCCGCCCCACCCCGCCCTCGCAGCCCCGAAGACTTCACCAGCTCAACCAACTGCTCGGGCTGAAACTCGGCGAGCGCCTTGCGCGTCGCCTGATACCCGCCGTGACGCTCGTAGACGTCGATCTGGTGGAAGTCCGGGATCCCCCGGTGGCGCAGCAGGACCAACTCGCTCATCGACGAAGGACTCGAACGGAAGGGTGAACTCAGACCGCCGGTGACTCCGCCACCTCGCGGCGGAACGCCCGCTGGCGCTCGTTCTGGATCTTCTTCTGCAGCATCACGAGCGCATCCAGCACGGCTTCGGGCCGCGGAGGGCAACCGGGTACGTACACGTCGACCGGGATGATCCGGTCGATGCCCGGGAGCGTCGTGTAGTTGTCGTAGAAGCCACCGGTGGAGGCGCAGGCGCCGAAGGACAGCACCCACTTCGGCTCGGCCATCTGAAGGTAGACGCGCCGCAGGATCGGCGCCTGGCGGATCGTCACCGTGCCGATGACCATCAAGAGGTCGGCCTGGCGAGGTGTGAACCGTGGCAGCGCCGCGCCGAAGCGATCAATGTCATAGGGCGACATCGACGTCGACATGAACTCCATCGCGCAGCAGGCGGTGGCAAACGGATACGGGAAGATCGAGTACTTGCGCGCCCAGCCGATCGCCTTCTCGACCTGCGTGACGATCACGCTGTCGCTCAGCAGCGATTCCGGCCCGGCGATGAAACCGCCCACTCCCGTACTTCCCTCCATGCCGCGGTGTCCTCGACTTCGCCGTATAGCCCTTCGATTCGGGACCGTCAATCAAGCCCGCCCTCGTCTTGCGGAGGCGGCGAGCGCCTCCTAGTATGGCCGCTCGATGGACCGTTTTCGCGAAGTCGCCGAAGCGATGCAGTTCAGCGCCGAGAAGATGAAGAAGAACGGCCTGTTTGCGACCGAGCACTGCTGCTGCGACGTCTACGCGTTCGAGCCCGGGCAGACGCAAGTCGGCCACCGCCACGCCGGTTCCGACAAAGTGTACTACGTCCTACAAGGAAGTGGCGAGTTTCGCGTTGATGGCGAAGAGCGCCGCCTCGGTGCCGGCGCGGCGATCTTCTGTCCCGCCGGATCGGAGCACGCGGTCGGTAATCCCGGTCCCGACCGCTTGGCACTCTTGGTCTTCATGGCGCCGCCGCCGAAGTGAGCCGTCCGGCGAACAGCGACTCCGAAGCCGTGAGCAGGGCGAACCTCGCCTTCTATCGCGCGTTCGAGCGCCTCGACGTCGCGCAGTTGGACTCCGTATGGGCGCATTCGGCAAACGCGCAATGCACGCATCCCGGGTGGCCCCGGCTGGTCGGCTACTCGGCGATCATGGCGAGCTGGGAACAGATCTTTGAGAACACGTTCGCCATGTCGTTCGAGCTGACCGGCGTCGAGGTCTCGGTGATGGGCGACCTCGCCTGGGTGGTTTGTACCGAGAACCTGACGAGCCGGACCTACGACGGCGTTTCGCGCTCCCGGATCGAAGCGACCAACGTCTTCGAGCGGCACGAGGGACGCTGGCTGCTGGTGCATCACCACGGCTCCCCCGTGGTATCCGGGCCCGCCGCCGGCGAGCCGACGCCTCACTTGCAGTAGGTTCAGAATGCCGTCGGCCCGCACGAGGCGCGGAATTGACCCGACGGACCGAAACGGGCTACAAGGCTCGATTTGGCTGCCTGTGGAGGATTTGACGCTCGATGTTCGTCCCGGCGACACAACTCAAGGTTGGAAACGTCATCAAATACAACAACGACCTGTGCCGGGTGACACAGCTCACCCACATCACGCCGGGAAACTGGCGCGGCATGGTGCAGACGAAGATGCGCAACCTGCGCACCGGCTTGTCGACGGAGAATCGCTTCCGCTCGGAAGACAAGGTCGAAAAGGTGACGCTCGAGCAGCACGAGATGGAATTCCTCTACCAGGACGGTGAGGTGTTCCATTTCATGAACACGGAGAACTACGAGCAGGTCGAGCTCTCCCGCGACGATCTCGGTGACGCCGTCGGTTACCTGATTCCCAACCTGAAGCTGCAGGTCGAGATCCACGAAGGAAAGCCGCTCGGCGTGGATCTGCCGAAGACCGTCGACCTCAAGGTCACCGACGTCGTCCCGGCGATGAAGACCGCGGCCGTGACGAACGTGCTGAAGCCCGCGACCACCGAGACCGGTCTCGTCGTGCAGGTCCCGAACTTCATCGAGACCGGGGCAGTAATCCGCGTCGACACCGAGACCGGATCCTACCTCTCTCGCGCCAAGTAACCGCCCCGGCGCCGCGCTCAGCGCAGCATCGCAACCCCGCTGCCGAAGATGCGCTCGACGGCGTCGAGCATCGCTTCCGAGGGCACCACGCGTAGGCTCTCCGGCAGCTCGATCACCGCTTCGCTACGACCCGGCACAATCAGGTGCAGATACGCCGGGCACGACCCGCGGTGCTGCGACAGTGTCTCGCGCAGCTGCACCAACTGCGCCTCGGTGATGCGGTCCGCGGGGACTTCCAGGTGCACTTGTCGCACCGACTGCTCGCGGGCCGCGGCCAGCGAGCGGATCTCGTCGGCGATGATCTGGCAGCGCTCACGCGGCGCCTCGATCCCCTCCCCCTCCGTTTCGTCGGCGCTGCGCGGCGCCGCCTCCTGCTTGTCGAGCATGCCGGTCACCAGCACGGGGTCGTCTCCGTGGATCACGGTCTCGAACTTACGGTACGCCTCGGGCCAGGCGATGACCTCGACTACGCCCGCTTTGTCTTCGAGAGAGAAGGTCGCGTAGCGGTCGCCCTTCTTGCTGTTCTTCTGCTTGACCGTGTGGATCACGCCGGCGATCGCGACCCTTTCCTGGTTCGTCCGCGCGGACAGCGTTGCGGTCGAAGCGGTCGTCAGCCGCGCCAGGTCACGCTGGAACTTGTCGAGCGGATGGCCGGTCAAGAAGATGCCGATCGCCTCCTTCTCGCACCGCAGCATCTCCTTCTCGGGCCACTCGGGCACGTTCGGCAGCGGCGGCGGCTCCGCCATCGCCGCCGCCAAGCTGCTCCCCGCGCCGCCGAACAAGCTGCGTTGGTTGGAGTTCGCCTCGCGCTCCGTACGCTCCGCCCAGCGCAGCATGTCCTCGACGGCGGCAAACAGCCGCCCACGCGAGACGCCGAGCGAATCGAACGCGCCACACTGGATCAGGCTCTCGATCACGCGCTTGTTGATCACCGCGCCGCGGACCTGCCGGCAGAAGTCGGCGAAGGACTGAAACGGCTCGGAGCGCGCGGCGAGGATCGTCTCGATCGCCTTGCCGCCCACGCCCCGCACCGCGCCGAGCCCGAAACGGATCGTGTCCCCGGCCACGGTGAAGTCCTCGCGACTCTGGTTGACGTCCGGCGGCAGGATGCGGATTTCCCGCTCACGGCAGTCGGCGATGTTCTTGTAGGTCTTGTCGGTGTCCCCCATCTCCATGGTGAGCAGAGCGGCCATGAACTCGTGCGGGTAGTGCGCCTTCAGGAACGCCGTCTGGTACGAGACCAGCGCGTAGGCCGCGGAGTGCGACTTGTTGAACCCGTAGGCGGCAAAGGTCTCCATCTGATCGAAGATCTCTCCGCCGAGCTCGGCACGCAGGCCATGCCGCGAGGCGCCATCGAGAAAGCGCACCCGCTCCCGTGCCATCTCCTCCGCCTTTTTCTTGCCCATCGCCCGGCGCAGGTTGTCGGCGTCGCCGAGCGTGTAGCCGGCGAGCACCTGGGCGATCTTCATCACCTGTTCCTGGTAAACGATGACGCCGTAGGTCTCCTTGAGAATCGGCTCGAGCGCGTGATGCAGGTAGCGGATCGGCTCCTTGCCGCGCTTGCGCTTGATGAACTCTTCGACCATGCCGGAATCGAGCGGGCCGGGCCGGTAGAGCGCGAGCACGGCGATCACGTCCTCGAAGCAGCTCGGCCGCAGATCGGTGAGGAGCTTGCGCATGCCGCCGGATTCCATCTGGAAGATGCCGACGGTGTCGCCGCGGCCAAGCAGCTCGTAGGTCTTCTTGTCGTCGAGCGGGGTCCGCGTGAAGTCGATCTCGACCGCCTTGCCCTCGCGCACCCGGCGCACCGCGCTCTCGATCAGCGTCAGAGTCTTGAGACCGAGGAAGTCGAACTTGATGAGGCCGATGGCGTCGACCTCGTTGTACGCGTACTGCGTGAGCAAGAGGCCATCGGGATCGACGAACAGCGGCACGTCCTCGACTAGCGGGCGGTTGGAGATGACGATCCCCGAGGCGTGCTTGGTGGTCTGGCGGAACAGGCCCTCGAGCTTCAGCGCGTTCTCGAAGAGCTCCTTCTCGCGCGCCCCGGCGTCGCGAACCTCGCGCAGCCGCGGCTCCATCTCCAGCGCCTTCTCGAGCGGATAGTCCTTGCCTTGCTTCGGCACCGGGTAGAGCTTCGCCATCCGGTCGGTCTCGGCATAGTTGAAGTTGAGCACGCGGCCGACGTCCTTGATCGCCTGCTTTCCCTTGAGCGTGCCGAAGGCGACGATCTGCGCGACCCGATCCTCGCCGTACTTCTGCTTCACGTAGGCGATCACTTCGTCGCGCCGCTCGAAGCAGAAGTCGACGTCGATGTCAGGCATCGACTTCCGCTCGGGGTTCAGGAAGCGCTCGAACAGGAGGCCGTACGGGATCGGATCGAGATCGGTGATGCCAAGCGCGTAGGCGACGAGGCTCCCCGCCCCCGAGCCACGCCCCGGGCCGACCGGAATGCCGCGGCGCTTGGCTTCACTGATGAAGTCAGCGACGATCAGGAAGTAGCCCGCAAAGCCCATCTTGCAGATCGTCTCGATCTCGAAGGCGAGCCGGTCTCGATAGGGCTGCTCCCGCTCGGCGATCCAATCGGCGCGCTCGCGCTGCGCCGCGAGACGCCGCTCGAGGCCTTCCCGCGCCGAGCGCTCGAGGTGTTGCTCGAGCGTCTCGCCATGTGGCGTCTGGAACACCGGGAACTGATAGCGTCCGAACTGGAGCTCGACGTTACAGCGCTCGGCGATCGCCAGCGTGTTGGACAGCGCCTCGGGCAGATCGTGGAACGCCGCCGCCATCTCCTCGGGGCCCTTCACGTAGAGCTCGTGCGTGCCGAGCTTCCACGCCTTGGGATCGTCGCGGGTCTTCTTCGACTGGATGCAGAGCAGGATCTCGTGCGCCTTGGCGTCCTCGGGGTGCAGGTAGTGGCAGTCGTTGGTCGCCACCAGCGGCAGTCCGAGCTCGGCGGCGAGCCGGATGAGCTCGCGGTTGGCTTGGTTCTGCGCGGCGAGCTTGTTGTCCTGCACCTCGACGTAATAGCGGTCGCCGAAGATCTGCGCGTACTCTTCCATGACCTTGCGCGCGCGATCCATGCTGTGTTCGGCAATCGAGGCGTTGACCTCGCTCGACAGGCATCCCGACAGCGCGATGATCCCGCCGTGCAGCTCGCGCAAGAGATCCTTGTCGATCCGCGGCTTGTAATAGAAGCCCTCGGTGTAACCGCGGGTGACCAGGCGGCAGAGGTTCTTGTAGCCGTCCTCGTTCATGGCTAGCAGCGTCAGGTGGTAGTTGCCGCTGGCCTCGTAGTCATCGCTCCGCCCGATGCGGTCGGTGCGGCTTTTCGGCGCGACGTAGACCTCGCAGCCGAGGATCGGTTTCACGCCGGCCTCAACGGCTCTCTTGTAGAACTCCACCGCGCCGAACATGTTGCCGTGGTCGGTCATCGCCACGGCGGGCATGCCGAGCTTCTTCACGCGCGGGATCAGCGCGGAGATCTTGTTCGCGCCGTCGAGCAGCGAGTACTGCGTGTGCAGGTGGAGGTGTACGAAACTCATGACGCCTCGGAAGGGGCGAGCAGCGAGGCCTCATTCGGGTCCGAGCTCGTCGCCGTCCACCAGCAGCGAAGCGACGGTGGCACCGCCTGTCCGCCCGTCGCTCGATGCGCGCTGGCTCTCGGCTCCATCACTCCCACTCGATCGTCGACGGGGGCTTGGAGGAGATGTCGTAGGTGACGCGGTTGACACCGCGGACCTCGTTGGTGATGCGGCTCGACAGGCGGGCGAGGAGATCGTGCGGCAGGCGGGCCCAGTCGGCGGTCATACCGTCGATGCTCTCCACGGCTCGCACGGCGATGACGTTCTCGTAGGTGCGCTCGTCGCCCATCACGCCGACGGTGCGAACCGGCAGGAGCACGGCGAAGAACTGCCAGATCGACGGACCTATCGAGGACGCGAGAATTTCCTCGCGAACGATCGCGTCGGCTTCGCGGAGGATCGCCAGCCGCTCGGGCGTCACCTCGCCGAGCACGCGGATCGCCAGGCCGGGGCCGGGGAACGGCTGGCGGTGGAGGATCGCGTCCGGGATGGCGAGCACCGCGCCGACCTTGCGAACCTCGTCCTTGAAGAGCTCGCGCAGCGGCTCGATGAGCTTCAAGCGCATGCGCTCGGGCAGGCCGCCGACGTTGTGGTGGCTCTTGATGGTCGCCGACGGGCCCTTGAACGACACCGACTCGATGACGTCGGGGTAGAGTGTGCCCTGCGCGAGGTAGGCGACGTCGGCCACGGCGTGCGCCTCTTCCTCGAAGACCTCGATGAACGTCGCGCCGATCGTCTTGCGCTTCTTCTCCGGATCCTCGACGCCCACCAGCCGATCGAGAAAGCGCTGCGAGGCGTCGACCGCGCGCAGGTCGAAGCCGAAGCGCTCGCGGTAGATGCTCGTCACCTCGGCAAACTCGTTCTTGCGAAGGAGCCCGTTGTCGACGAAAACGCAGACCAGCCGCTCGCCGATCGCCTGCTGCAAGAGGGCCGCGGTAACCGTGGAATCGACGCCGCCCGACAGCGCGCAGATCACCCGACCGCGGCCGACGCGCTCGCGGATCGCGCGCACTTCGCGCTCGACGAAGCTCTCCATCGTCCAGTCGGCTGCGCAGTGGCAGATGCGGAACAGGAAGTTGCGCAGGATCTCGCTGCCGCGCGGGGTGTGCGCCACCTCAGGATGGAACTGCAGGCCGAAGCGGCGCCGCTCGCGATCGCGAAACGCGGCGATCGGCGAGTTCGCGCTATGGGCGATGACCTGGTAGCCGCGCGGCACCGCCTCCATGCGGTCGCCGTGGCTCATCCACACGCGCTCGGATCCGCTTTCACCGAGCCCGGCGAAGAGGTCGCTCGGTTCGTCGATCACCACGTCCGCTGGTCCGTATTCCCGCCGCTCCGACCGTGCCACCCGCCCACCGTCGAGCTGGCAGAGAATGCCCATGCCGTAGCAGATGCCGAGCACGGGGATCCCGTCGAGCAGCGCGGGGTCGATCTTCGGCGCATCAGGATCGTACACGCTAGCCGGGCCCCCAGAAAGAATCAGGCCTTCGGGTCGGAGAGCGGCGACCTTCTCCGCCCCGACGTTGAACGGATGGATCTCGCAGTAGACCCCTGCCTCGCGGACCCGCCGCGCGATCAGCTGCGTGTACTGACTGCCGAAGTCGAGAACCAGGATCATGCGCGTCCGTCGTCTGCTGGGCTATTCGAAGCGATAGTTCGGCGTTTCCTTGGTGATCGTCACGTCGTGCACGTGACTCTCGCGGAAGCCGGCGGAGGTGACGCGCACGAACTTGGTCTTGGCGCGCAGATCCTTCAGCGTCGAGCAGCCGACGTAGCCCATTCCGGCCTTCAAGCCGCCGACCAGTTGCTGGACGATGAAGGTGATCGGCCCCTTGTAAGGCACGCGCCCTTCAATGCCCTCCGGGACGAGCTTCATGGCGTCTTCCTCGTCCTGGAAGTAGCGGTTGCGGCTGCCCTCGCGCTCGCGCATCGCCTCGAGGGAGCCCATGCCGCGATAGAGCTTGTAGGTGCGGCCTTGGTAGAGGATCGTCTCCCCGGGGCTTTCTTCCGTGCCGGCGAGCAGGCTGCCGACCATTACCGACGCGGCGCCGGCGGCTAGCGCCTTGGTGATGTCGCCGGAGAACTTCACGCCACCGTCGGCGATCACCGGAATGCCTTTAGCGTCGGCGACCTTGACCGATTCGGCGATCGCCGTGAGCTGCGGCATGCCGACGCCGGAGACGATGCGCGTCGTACAGATCGATCCGCCGCCCATGCCGACCTTCACGGCGTCGACCCCGGCACGGATGAGCGCCGCGGTGCCCTCGCCGGTAGCGACGTTGCCGGCGATGAGCGGCATGCGGGGGAACGCGCGCTTCAACTCCGCCACCGCGTCGATCACCGACTTGGCGTGACCGTGCGCCGTATCGATGACGATCACGTCGGCGCCGGCTTTGACCAATGCGTCGACCCGCTCGTCACGATCCGTGCCGGTACCGATCGCCGCGCCCACGCGCAACCGGCCGAGCGCGTCCTTCGAGGCATGCGGGAATTGGATCGTCTTCTGGATGTCCTTGACGGTGATCAGCCCTTTGAGCCGCCCGCGCTCGTCGACCACCAGCAACTTCTCGATGCGGTGCTCGTGGAGCATCTCCTTCGCCTGGTCGAGCGTCACGCCCGGCTGCGCGGTGACCAGGCGCTCTTTGGTCATCACCGCGGAGACCGGCCGGTCGAGTCGCTTCTCGAAGCGCAGATCACGGTTGGTGAGGATGCCGACCAGCTCGCCGCCGTCGCGCGTCACGGGCAGTCCGGAGATCTGGTAGCGGCGCATCATCTCGACCGCCTCGTGGATCGGCTGCTCCGGCCGCACGGTCACGGGATCGCCGATCATGCCGCTCTCGGACTTCTTGACCCGCTCCACCTCCTTCGCCTGGGCGCCGAGCGGCAGGTTGCGGTGGACGATGCCGATGCCGCCTTCCTGCGCCAGGGCGATCGCCGTGCGCGCCTCGGTGACAGTGTCCATCGCGGCAGAGACCAACGGGATCGCCAGCCGAATCTCGGCCGTCAGCTGCGTCGAGGTATCGGCGTCCTTCGGCAGGATGTCCGACGCCGCCGGCACGAGCAGCACGTCGTCGAACGTGAGCCCTTCGAACACTTCCGCGGGAATCATGCGAGCCACCTCCCGTGGGCAATGCCGCGATGCGGGCCCTCGAAGCGCCGGGCGCTACGAGGGTGAAAAAAAAGCCCGGAGAGAGTTCCGGGCTCGCATTCGCGGTCGCGAACTTCGAATTCCAGGGCGACCATGGCTTCAAGTAGCAAACGACTAGGGGTTAGGCAAGGTCACTCTTCCGACCCCTATATGTTGCGTATCGACGGAAAGCGACACCACGAACGCGGCGCCGCCGCCGGGACGCGCTCCAATGCCGCGAAATTCGCCCACGGCCGATTGAGCCGGTGGCGAGCCTGCGCTAAGTACCGGCCTCGTCGCTCATGATCGTGCGCTACGGGAACCTCTCGCCGAAGCTCGCCGAGGATGTCTACGTGCAGTCCTCGGCGCACGTGATCGGCGACGTGGAGATCGGCGCCCGATCGAGCGTCTGGTTCCAGGCCGTGATCCGCGGCGACGTCGAGCGCGTGCGCATCGGTCGCGCGACGAACGTCCAGGACCACTCCACGATCCACGTCACCAACGGGCGCTGGCCGACGATCCTCGGCGACGGGGTGACCGTGGGCCACCGCGTGGTGTTGCACGGCTGCACGCTCGGCGATTCCTGCCTGGTCGGCATCGGCTCGATCGTGCTCGACGGAGTGGAGGTCGGCGACGAGGTGCTGATCGGCGCCGGCTCGCTGGTGGTCCCGGGCACCAAGATCCCGTCGCGCTCGCTCGTACTCGGCAGCCCGGCCAAGGTGATGCGCGCGCTGCGCGACGAGGAAATCGAGCGGCTGCACCAGACCGCCGACCTCTATGTCGGCTACGCCCGAGCCTACCGCGAGCAGAGGATTTGAATGGGGGGTACCTCCCTCACGCGGCCTGACAGGACACGGTTCCGGCCCGTCCCGGGCGTGTTCCCTGCACCACCGCGCAGACCGGCAAGGATCCTCGAGCGACCTCCGCGGCGACGTCGACGAGGCGGCGAAAGCGCACGCGTCCGCTCAGCCGATCGAGCAGGCGCGAGAAGAACTCCGCGTAGTACGGGCCACCTTCCACCTCGGCATGGATCGTCAGCACCGCGAGAGCGCTCTTGCCGACCGAGTCGGCGTAGACCTCGATCAGGCGGTCGCCGGTGACGCCTGCGCCGAGCAGCTCGTCTACGGTCGGCAGCGTGGTCGGAATCTCTGGCAGACGTCCCTCGATCGCGCCGATCCGCGGCCGGTACGGGTGGGAGCCGCGCGTGCTTGAGTGGTAACGAAAGGGCCCCCGCTCAAGCACGGCGAGCGAGCTCTCGCCGCATTGCCAGCCCGGCGCGGCGAAGCCGGCGGGTGGTGCTCCAACGATCTCGGCGAAGGCGTCGAGGGCTCGGTCGACTTCGCGCGCGACCTCGTCCTGCGATAGCTCGACGGCGTAGTCGTGCCAGTAGACGTGATCGTAGCCGTGGATGCCGAGCTCGTGTCCCTCGG
>CAVPWJ010000036.1:0-13894 GCA_963708955.1 uncultured delta proteobacterium | reverse complement strand
GACGTTGAAAACGCTCGGCCTCTTCGACTACGCCTCCGGCGGGCACCTCGCGCTCGAAGCGACGATCGAGGACGGGCAGGCCGAGACACGCGCCGCCGGAGAGCTCGAGCTCAGCGACTTCCGCGTGCTGCGCGCCCCCATGCTGGCGCAGATCTTGAGCCTCGGGTCATTCGAGGGCATCGCCGGCATGCTCGACCGGGAAGGCGTGCCGTTCACGCGCGTGAAAGTGCCATTCGTCTGGTCGGGAACGACCGTGGAGATCCACGACGCGCGCGCCGCCGGGGCCGTCGGCCTCACCGCCGAGGGCGAGGTGGAACGCGCCAGCCGCCACGTCGAGCTGCGCGGCGACATCATCCCCGCCGACATACTGAACTCCGCGATCGGCAACGTCCCGGTGGTCGGCTCGTGGATCGCCGGCGGCGAGGGGGCAGAGCTGTTCGGCATCGAATACCGGGTCTCCGGCAGCCTCGATCAGCCCGAGGTCCACGTCAACCCGCTGACGGTCTTCGCCCCCGGAGCGCTGCGCAAGATGTTCGGCGCGCTGTTTTCCGCCGCCGGAGAGCCCACGCCGAAGCGGCGCTGAGCAGCCGCGCAATCGGCGGCTCGAACCTTCCCCGCTCGATCTCGCGTGCGACGGGACGAAGCCCCGATCGTCTCATTCGTCCACATCGCGACTTTCCAGCACCTGCATCATGCGCAGCTCGAAGTCGCGGTCGTTGGCGGCAATCGCCGCGTCGTAGGCCATCTTCGGCACCCAGGCCATGCTGAACGGCCAGAGAAGCCCCGAGGCGCCGAGCCGGCGCTCGCCGACGTAGAAGCCGCCGGCGCCGAACGGCAGGAAGCCCAGGCCAAGCGCCAGGCGCGGCGACAGCTTCTCGCGATACTCGATCTCCGGATGGCCGAGCCGCGCGGCCCGCGCCGCGGCTTCGTCCCGTTGCCGGGCGGCCTGGCTGGCGCACGCCGACGCCAGCACCGCCGCGAGCAGCGCCGCGGCCAGCCATCGCCTGGCGTCGAGCTTCATCGCGCGCCTCTCGTGCGTCCGTGCGCCGGCGCGCTTCGGCGGCGAGCCGCGAGCCAGCAAAGGCACAGAGCAACGGTCAGCAGATCCGAGCGGTCCGCCGATCGAGCGATCGCGCAGCCCCCTCCCCCGCCTCCTCCGCCGCCCCCGCCGTAGACCGCGCGCACGCCGTTGCGATCGTCGTCGGCGAGCGTGCGATGAGTGGTGTTGCCTCTGGTGTCCTCGAAGAACATCACGACGCGCGAGCCGAAGCGGTTCTCGTGATCGAGGCCGAGCAGATGGCCGGCCTCGTGGGTGACGACGGCCTGAACGTCGACCCGGGAGTCCGAAGGGTCGTTCTCGCCGTCCGGCAACACGGCGAACGTGAAGGCGTCGTTCAGCTCGATGTCGACGTCGAAGATCTCGCCGCTGTTCGTGCGGAAGGTGATAATGCTCTGCGCGAAGACGTCTCGGGCGTTGGACAGCCTCTGCCACGACACGGTGTTGCGGCCGTCCTGGCCGTCAGGGCCCTCTTGGCTCTGGCCGGCGAACTGGAACGTGATGCGGTCCGAGCTCGCGCTCTGCCACGTGGAGAACGCCGCCTGGACGGCGGGGAGTACGACGTCAAGGCCGAGGCCCGAGCCGGCGGTATTGATGAAGTACGCCACCGGCCGCGCGCTCCACGACAGCGGCCTACCGCGATGCCCGCAGTTGACGCCGGGCGCCTCGCTGCACGGCGGATCGTCGGTGGTCTCGCGCTGGAACGCACGGGCCGAAGGAGCGGCGATCAGGCAAGCGGCGAGAACGAGCGCCGGAGCCAATCGTTTCGCCTCATTGATGCTTCGTTTCATACGATCGCGCGGCGCGGCGAACCAGCTCACGGAGATGACCGCGGCGCGCAAAGGCTCCAATCCGGCTCGATGGGTCGACCTCTCGACTCCGTGTCCCGTTCGGACGGCCGCGCCACCCGACGCCGCCACCGTCGGCTCCATCCACCCACCGACCGGAGGGACGAGCCGCGGGCCGCAAGCTGCCCGCACCCAGGCGATCCCCCGGCGGCCGCTCCGTCCGCATCCGCGCCCCGATCATCCGCCGCGAGCCGCACCTAATGCTTCCCGGGCGGGCGCATGCGCGAGACCAGGTCCTGGAGGTTCTCGGCGGGACGCTCGAGCGAGACGACGTCGTCGGCGCGCACGGGAGCCAGACGTTCCGCAACCTCGGGAAAGACGGCCGGCGCGGGACGCTCGAGACCGATCTCGATGCTCGGCTCGCCCTCCTCGATCACGCCGAAGTCGGCGTCCGTCGGTACGCGCCAGTCGGTGCGGCTTCGCATCCAGGCATGGTAGCGCTCCCAGGTGAACATGCCCTCCTGCGCGCCCGTGGCCAGAGCCGAAGCGAGCTTGTGGAACTGACCCTGGCGGATGAGGTTTCGCACCGCGGGGGCGCCGGTAAGGATCTCGCACTCCGGCACCAGAATGCGCGGCTGCGAGAGCAGCGTGAGGCGCTGGGCGATGACGGCGACGAGCACGTCGGCGAGCTGCGACCGCACCGCGGGCTGATGCTCCGCCGACACGGCCGAGGCGATCCGCTGGATCGCCTCGGCCGTGTCGGCGGAGTGCACGGTGGCGAGCACCAGGTGACCCGTCTCGGCAACGTTCAGCGTGAGCTGCACGACCTGCGAATCGCGCATCTCGCCGACCATCACCACGTCGGGATCCTCGCGCAGCACGTCGAGCAGCGCCTGCTGGAACGACGGCGTGTGGGTGCCGACCTCGCGCTGCTGGATGAACGACCGGTGCGACTCCATCGCAAACTCGATCGGCTCTTCCACGGTGATGACGTGGCGCCGCACGGAGAAGTTCAGCTCGTTCACCAGCGCGGCGAGCGTCGAGGACTTGCCCGACCCCGTGGCGCCGCAGACCAGCACGAGGCCGTGGCGCCGCGCCACGAACTCGCCGAGGTCCGGGTGAAGATTCAAGTCATGAAGAGTCGGCGTTCGGCGGGCGAGCAGCCGAATCGCCAGGGCGATCCCGTGCCGCGACACGAACACGTTGAATCGGCAGCGCACGCCCGCCACGGTGCGCGACAGGTCGAAGGATCCCCGCTCCACGAAGCGGGGCCAGTTCGCCTCGCCGAGCACACTCTCGGCCAGAGCCCGCGTCTCCCTATCCGACACCGGCTCCCCGAAGCGCTGCAGGTCGCCCCGCACGCGAAGGATAGGCGCGGCCCCGGGATCGACGTGCAGGTCGCTGGCCCCACGGCCCATCGCCGCGCGCACGAGCGCATCGAGATTGACGGTCATCGATTCCTCCGCGAGCGGATCACCCCGGCTCGCCTTCCGACTAGGGTGACACGCCGCTCGCGGTCGGATCAAGCCAACGAGGAAGGCATCGACGGATCGAGGGCGCGGCGCTTCGTTCGGTCACTTCCCGCGGCCGACGCCGTTTCTCTTCGAGATGTTCGCGTCGCGTCGAGCCACGGGATCTTTCAGAAGGTAGCCGGCGCGATCCAGGCCGTGCTGCTGCCCCGACGCTCGATTGGTCCGTCGATTTCGTCTAGGGGAGAAGCGAGCCGCGTATGCCCTCGCTTCTCGCGATCGCCTCGTGCTTCGTCGTCCTCGCGACGGAGCTCTCGGGCTGCCGCTCGCGTCCTGCCGACGATCGGCCGCTGGTGATCGGCATCGAGTCGATGCCGACGAATCTCGATCCGCGCTTCGCTACCGACGCCGCGTCGTCGCGTATCGACGAGCTGGTGTTCCGTTCGCTCACCCAGCTCGACGAGCGCCCGCAGTACGTCCCCGATATCGCGATCGACTGGCAGTACGAGGATCCCACGACGGTGCGCTTCCGCTTGCGCGAGGATGCGACGTTCGCCGACGGCAGCCGCGTAACCGCCGACGACGTGCGGGCGACCTACGAGTCGATCCTCGATCCCGCCACGGCTTCGCCGAAGCGCGAGGAGGTGGCGATCGTGCGCGACATCGAGACGCCGGACGATCACACCGTGCGCTTCCGGCTGCACGAGCCGCGCGCCTCGTTCCTCGGCATCACCACGATCGGCGTCCTGCCACGCGCGACGATCCGGTCGCGCAGCGGCGAGCTCGTCGGCGCGGGGGTATTCCGCATCGTTTCGCTCCACCCCGGACACGAGATCCGCTTGTCCCGCCGCCGCCGCGACGGGGGGGTTCCGGAGATCCGCGTGCGCGTGATCCCGGACGACACGGTGCGCGCCCTCGAGCTCGCCAACGGCGACCTCGACCTCGTCGAGAACGCCATCGAGCCCGACAACCTGCGCTGGCTCGCGGAGCACTCGGCGGCCTGCGTCGAGCGGACTCCCGGCACCACGTTCCAGTATCTCGGCATCAATTTCGCCGATCCGCGCCTGCGCGATCGGCGCGTGCGGCAAGCGATCGCCCTGGCGATCGACCGCGACGCGCTGATCGACGGCCTGCTGAACGGCACCGCGCGAGCGGCGAGCGGGTTGCTTCCGCCCGAGCACTGGGCCCACGAACCGGACGTGCGGGGCTACGGCCACGACCCGGCCGCGGCCCGGCGGCTGCTCGACGAGGCCGGCGCGGCCGATCCCGACGGCGACGGGCCGCTCGTGCGCTTTCGCTTGTCGTACAAGACCAGCACGCTGGACTCGCGGCGGCGGATCGGCGAGGCGCTACAGGCGATGCTCGCCGAAGTCGGCATCGGCCTCGACGTACGTAGCTACGAGTGGGCGACGTTCTACGACGACATTCGTCGCGGCAACTTCCAGCTCTACTCGCTCGCCTGGGTCGGGGCCAGCGATCCCGACTTCTACTTCGCGATCCTCAACTCGGCGATGGCGCCGCCGCGCGGCAACAACCGCGGCGGATACGCCGACGCCGAGATCGACCGTCTCACGCTGCTCGGGCGGCGCACGCTCGATCCCGCGGCGCGGCGGCCGATCTACGGCGAGATCCAGCGTCACACCGCCGAGGATCTTCCCTTCATCCCGCTGTGGTGGACCGACAACGTAGTGGTGCGAAGCCCCCGCCTGTGCGGCTTCTCGCCTCGACCCGACGGCAGCCTGCAGTCGCTCAACACCGCCTGGCTGGCGCCGGCGGCCGCCGAGGCGCGCGGCGCCGCCGGCCCTTGCGGCTGCGGAAATCGCTGAGGAGCCCGCCCGAGGTCGAGCCCCTGGCCGGCGGCACCGGTCCTTCGGCAGGGTCACGGAACGCCGGTTGAATGCTTCGAGCGTTTACTCTAAGAGTTTGCCGTGGGCCAGTCTCTCGCCGAGATCGTCCAGGCCTCCGGTCACTCGGCCGACACGATCCGCTACTACCAGACGCTCGGCCTGTTGCCGCCGCCGCGCCACGAAGGCCGAAACGCCGTCTACGAGGACACGCACCTCGAGCGCCTGCGGCTGATCCGCTCGATGTCGCGGCGGGGGCTGTCGCTCAAAGTGATCGGCCTTCTGCTCGAGCGCGGCGGCCAGATCGACTCCGACCGGACGCTGCTCGCCGCGCTCGAGGAAGAGGCGAACGAGGCCGCCTATACCGGCGAGGATCTCGCCCGGCGGCTCGGCGTACCGCACGCGCTCGTCGCCTCGATCGAGCGTACCGGCCTCGGCGAGATCGGTGGCGAGGCCGACGACGCCGGCCACCGCTACTCGGAGGGCGATCTGCACGCCGCGCGCGGCGCGCTGAAGCTCCTCTCCTACGGGTTTCCGCTCACCAAGCTGCTCTCGCTCGCGGTCCGTCACGATCGCGCGATGCGGCGCACGGTGGACGACGCGATCGATCTCTTCGATCGCTACGTGCGCAAGCGCCCGGGCCGCGGTCCGGAAGACCCCGAGGCGACCACGCGATCGTTCAAGGAGATCCTGCCGGTCGTCACCGCGATCGTCGTTCACCACTTCCAGCGCCTGCTCGTGCAGCGGGCGCTGAAGCGCCTGCGCCGCAAGGGTGAAAAGGGACCGCTCGAGTACGCGGTGAAGGTGGCGGCGCGCACTCGCCTCGGCGTCCGTTGGTCGTGATGCTTCCCCTCCCGGCGGACAAGCGAGCCACGGTGACGGCGATGTTCGACCGCATCGCCGCGCGCTACGACCTGGTGAACCGCGTGATGACGCTCGGTCTCGACCGCTCGTGGCGGCGGGCCACGGTGGCCGCGCTCGGCTTGGTGCGCGGCCACCGCGTGCTCGACCTCGGCTGCGGCACGGGCGACCTGGCGCTCGAGGCGGCGGCCGGAGGCTTGCGCGTGATCGGCGTCGATCTCTCCGCCGGCATGCTCGGCGTGGCCGAGCGGCGCGCCGCGCTCGCCTGGGTCCGCGGCGACGCCGCGGCGTTGCCGCTCGCCGATCACTCGCTGCACGGCATCGTCAGCGGGTTCGCGCTGCGCAACTTCGCCGACCTCGGCGCCGTGCTCGCCGAATGTGCGCGCGTGCTCGAGCCCGGCGGACGCCTCGCCCTGCTCGAGGTCGACGAGCCGCGGAGCCGGCTGCTCGCGTTCGGCCACCGGCTCTATTTCCACCGCCTGGTGCCGTGGCTCGGCGGCGCGCTGTCGGACCGCGACGCCTACCGCTACCTGCCCGAGTCGGTCGCCTATCTGCCCGCGGAGGCCGAGATGCGCCGGCTCCTCGAGCGCGCCGGCTTCGGAGCCGTCGCCAAGCGCGGCTTCTGCGGCGGCGTCGCCCAGCTCGTCACCGCTCGCCGCTCCGGAGGCTCGCGGTGAGCGCCGCCGCGCTTGCCCCCCGGGTAGTCCGCCGCGATGACCCCGGAGACTTCCTAGCGCTCGCCGCGGCCGCCAGCCGCCGCCCGATCTTCTACCTCGAGCATCCGGCGCGCGACACCGCGCTGCTTGCGCTTGGCGCGGCGGCGGAGATTCGCGCCGCGGGACCGAACCGCTTCGTCGAGGCAGCCGACGCGGCGCGCGCCCTGTTCGCAAGCCTTCCCCCGTCCGATCCGCCGCCGCTGCTGGTCGGCGGCTTCGCGTTCTCCGACGCCGCGCCGACCGATCACGCCTGGCGCGAGTTCCCGTCGCTGCGCTTCGTCCTGCCCGAGATCACCTGGGTGCGGCGCGGCGGCAGCGTGCACCTCTTTCACGCCGCCGGCGCTCCGGCGGCCCCGCCGCCCGAGCCGGCGGCGAGCGGGAGCTGGCGGAGGCCGGTGCCTCCGCTCCACCGCGGCGAGGATCGCGACGACGGGAGCCGCTGGCGCTCCGCCATCGACGACGCGCGGGCGGCGATCGCCCGGGGGACGCTTCGCAAGGTGGTCGTCGCTCGCCGCAGGACGCTTCACGGCGCCGCGCCCATCGAGCCGGCGAGTCTGCTCGCCCGCGCGCGGGAGCAGCGGCCAGGTTGCACGACCTTCTGGATCGGCGCCGGAGAGACCAGCCTGATCGGCTCGTCGCCGGAGATCCTCCTCCGGGTGCACGGCCGCCGCCTCGAGACCGAGGCGCTGGCCGGATCGGCCGCGCGCGGCGCGGGAAGCGCCGAGGACGACCAGCTCGGCCGGCAGCTCCTTGCCTCGGACAAGGACCGCCGCGAGCACGAGCTGGTGCTGCAGTCGATCCGCGAGGCGCTCGATCCCGTCACCCGCTCGTTCGTCGCCGCCGGCTCTCCGTCGCTGCTCCGGCTGCCCGAAGCCCAGCACCTGCACACGCCGGTGCAGGCCGAGCTGGCCGGCAGGACCGGCGTGCTCGAGGTCGCCGGGCGGCTGCATCCGACCGCGGCCGTGTGCGGCGTGCCACGCGACGCGGCGCGCGCCTGGATCGACCGGAGCGAGCCGGGCCGCGGCTGGTACAGCGGCGCGGTCGGCTGGATCGACGCCGACGGCGGCGGCGAGCTCTGCGTCGCGCTGCGCTGCGGCCTCGTCGACGGTCACGCGCTCTCGTTGTGGGCAGGGGCCGGGATCGTCGAGGGCTCCGACGCCGAGGCCGAGTACGTCGAGACCGAGGCCAAGCTCGGCGCGCTGCTCGACGCGCCGCCCGCGCCATGACGCCGGCGGCCGACAACCCGAACCGGCGGGTCGCCGCGCTGTTCGCGGCCGAGCTCCGCGCGAGCGGCGTGAGCAACGCCTGCATCTCCCCCGGATCGCGCTCCACGCCCCTCGCGCTCGCGCTCCACGGCGAAGGGCTGCGCACCTGGCCGATCGTCGACGAGCGCAGCGCCGCCTTCTTCGCGCTCGGCCTGGCGCTCACCAGCGGGCGGCCGGTTGCTCTGGTCTGCACGTCGGGCACGGCAGCGGCGAACTACCTGCCGGCGGTCGTCGAAGCATCGCTCTCCGGCGTGCCGCTGGTGGTGCTGACCGCCGATCGCCCGCCCGAGCTTCGCGACTGCCGGGCCGCGCAGACGATCGACCAGGTCGGGCTCTTCGGCAGCCACGTACGCTGGAGCGTCGACGTGCCCGCTCCTGCCGCCGAGCCCGATCTCGAAGCCTTCTACCGCACGCTCGCCTGCCGGGCAGTCGCCGCCGCGCTCGAGGCGCCCGCCGGCCCGGTGCATCTCAACTGGCCGATGCGCGAGCCGCTGATCGACGTCGCGGCCGAGCGGACCGTACCGCGCTCCGCGCCGGCGCCGGGTGCGCCCTGGGTGCGCGTGCATGCTGCCGGCGAAGCGCCCGCCGCGGGAGTCGCCGACGCGATCGCCGAGCGGCTCGCCAGAGCACGGCGGGGCTTGATCGTTTGCGGACCGCGGATCGGCGACGGCGCCGCGACGGCGGTCGGCGCCCTCGCCCGCGCGCTCGCCTGGCCGATCCTCGCCGACCCGCTCTCGGGCTTGCGCTTCGGCGCACACGACCGCTCGCACGTGGTCGACGCCTACGACCTCGTGCTGCGAGACGTCGGCTTCGCCGCCGGCCATGCTCCCGACGCGGTACTGCAGCTCGGCGCGCCGCCGGTGTCGAAGTCGCTGGAGAGCTTTCTCGCGGCCGCCCCGCGGCCCGCTCACGTCGTCGTCGCGCCACCCGGGCAGTGGCTGGACCCGACCCATCGCGCGACCGACCTGGTGCGCGGCGGAGCCGCGCCGCTCGCCACCGCGCTCGCCGAGCGCCTGGCACCCCGGGGTGCTCCGCGCGCCTGGCTCGAGCGCTGGCTCGCCGCCGCGGGCGCCGCGCGCGCCGCGTTGGATTGCGCGCTGGCCAGCGAGCCGTCGCTGTTCGAGGGCAAGGTCTTCCCCGTGCTCGCCGAGCTGCTGCCGCCGGGAGCGCGACTCCACGTCGGCAACAGCCTGCCGGTTCGCCACCTCGACCTCTTTCTCGGCCAGCGCGCGGCGCCGCTCGCCGTGCACGGCAACCGCGGAGCGAGCGGCATCGACGGGGTGGTGGCGACCGCGGCGGGCGCCGCCGCCGCCGGCCTCGGCCCGGTCGTGCTGGTGGTCGGCGACCTCAGCTTCCTGCACGACTTGGGCGGCCTGCAGGCCGCCGCCCGACATCGCCTCGACCTCGTGATCGTGCTGCTCAACAACGACGGCGGCGGCATCTTCTCGTTCCTGCCGCAGGCGGGTCTCGACAGCGAACGCTTCGAAGCGCTGTTCGGCACGCCGCACGGGCTCGACGTGGCCGGCGCGGCCGCGCTCTGCGGCGCGCGCCTGGCCCGGCCGGCGAGCTGGGAAGACTTCCGCCGCGACGTGGCGGCCGCGCTGCGCGGCGGCCTCCACGTGATCGAGGTGCGAAGCGATCGCACGGCGTTGCGCGAGCGCCACGCGGCGCTGGTGAGAGCCGCGCTCGCCGCACTGCCCGACGCGAGAGCCGCGACGTGACCGGCGACGTCGACACTTCGCGCGGACACGTCGCGCTCCACCGCTGGGGCGAGGGAGGCGCGGAGCCGCTCGTCTGCCTGCACGGCTTCACCGGCAGCGGAGCGACGTGGCAGTCGCTCGGTCTCGCGCTCGGCGAGCGCCGTCCGGTGCTCGCCCCCGACCTGCCGGGGCACGGGAGAACGCGCGCCGAGGCGTTCACGCTGGAAAGCGCGAGCGCGCTCCTCGTCGAGGCGCTCGGTCGGCTCGGGGTCGATCGCTTCTCTCTGCTCGGCTACTCGATGGGCGGACGGCTCGCGCTCGGCCTGGCGCTCTACCATCCGGCAAGCGTCGGACGGCTCATCCTGGAGAGCGCCTCTCCGGGCCTGCCGAGCGCCGAGGAGCGGGCGGCGCGGCGCGCCGCGGACGCGGCGCTCGCCGAGCGCCTCGATCGCGAGGGCATCGAGCCGTTCATCGCCCACTGGGAGGCGCAACCGCTATTCGCAACGCTCGCGCGCCTGCCCGAGCCGGCGCGCGCGGGGCTGCGAGCCGAGCGCCGGTCGCAAGATCCCGCGCGGCTCGCCGCGTCGCTGCGCGGCCTCGGCACCGGCGCGCAGCCCTGGCTCGGCGAGCGGCTGCGCGAGATCGCCGTGCCGGCGCTCGTCGTCGCCGGCGCCGAAGACGAGAAGTTCCGTGACTGGGCGGAGTGGATGCAAGCCCGCATCCCGCGGTCCGAGCTGGCGATCGTCGAAGGCGCCGGGCACGTGCCGCACCTCGAGCAACCCGAAGCGTTCCTGCGCCGTCTCGGCGCGTTTCTCGAACCGAACCGGGAGGAGTCATGACGATTCAATGGCAGACGGTGAAGACCTACCAGGACGTCACCTACAAGAAGGCGGAGGGCATCGCGCGCATTGCCGTCAACCGGCCGGAGGTGCGCAACGCCTTTCGGCCGCAGACGGTGCGGGAGCTGATCGACGCCTTCCATCACGTCCGCGAGGACGGCGATACCGGCGTCGTCATCCTCACCGGCGAGGGCGACCAGGCGTTCTGTAGCGGCGGCGATCAGCGGGTGCGCGGCGCGCAAGGATACGTCGGCGACGACGGCGTGCCGCGCCTGAACGTGCTCGACCTGCAGAAGATGATCCGCAGCCTGCCGAAGCCGGTGATCGCCATGGTGGCGGGATACGCGATCGGCGGCGGCCACGTGCTGCACGTCGTGTGCGACTTGACGATCGCCGCCGACAACGCGGTGTTCGGACAGACCGGGCCGCGCGTCGGCAGCTTCGACGGCGGCTTCGGCGCGGCACAGCTCGCGCGCCTGGTCGGCCAGAAGAAAGCGCGCGAGGTTTGGTACCTCTGCCGCCAGTACGGCGCGGAGAAAGCGCTGCGCATGGGCTTGGTGAACGAGGTCGTTCCGCTCGCCGAGCTCGAGCCGACCACGATCGAGTGGTGCCGCGAGATCCTCGCGCAGAGCCCGATGGCGCTGCGCTGCCTGAAGTCGGCCTTCAACGCCGAGATGGACGGCATGGCCGGCATCCAGGAGCTGGCCGGCAACACCACGCTGCTGTTCTACATGACCGAGGAAGGCCAGGAGGGGAAGAACGCCTACCTCGAGAAGCGCCGGCCCGACTTCTCGCGCTTCCCGCGCCTACCCTGAGCGATGCCGAGCCTCGGGGTCTGGATCGCCGCGGCGCGGCCGCGGACGCTGCCGGCGGCGGTGGTTCCCGTGCTGGTCGGCCTCGCCGTGGCGCGCCGCGCGGGGCCGCTCGACTGGGGGCTGGCCGCGCTCACGCTGATCGCGGCGCTGCTGATCCAGGTCGGCACCAACCTCGCCAACGACTACTACGACTTCCTCTCGGGCGCGGACGGCGCCGACCGACTCGGACCGCCGCGCGTGACCCAGCAGGGACTGGCTTCGCCGCGCGCCGTGCGGCGCGCGACCGCGCTGGTGCTCGCCGCCGCGGCGCTGGTCGGCGCGGTTCTCGTCGCGGCCGGCGGCCTGCCGATCCTGCTGGTCGGCGTGCTGGCGCTCGGCTCCGCCCTCGCCTACACCGGCGGGTCGTTCCCGATCGCCCATCACGGTCTCGGCGACCTCTTCGTGTTCGTTTTCTTCGGCCTGGTCGCCGTCGGCGGCACGGTCTATCTGCAAACGCACGAGCTGCCGGCGCTGGCCATCGTCGCGGCCCTGCCCGTGGCCTGCCTGGCGACGGCGATCCTCGTCGTCAACAACCTGCGCGACATCCCGAGCGACACGCGGGCCGGCAAGCGCACGCTCGCCGTGCGGCTCGGCGCGCGGGCCACGCGCATCGAGTACGTGCTGCTGACGATGCTCGCGTTCGCGCTCGTCCCGGCGATCGCCTCCGGAGCCGGCGCGCGAGTGCTGCTCGCCTGGCTCGCCGCGCCGATCGCCGCCCGCGAGGCGCGCTCGCTCTACGCGCGCCACGGCGCGGCGCTGAACCAGAGCCTCGCCGGCACCGCCCGGCTGCACCTGGTGTTCGGGACACTGCTCGCCGCGGGGCTCTGGCCATGAGGATCCGCGCGGCGGAAGTCACCGAGCTACGCTGGCCGCTCGCCGTGCCGCTCCGTACGTCGCGCGGAGCGCTACGCGAGCGCCGCGGCTTCGTGCTCGCGCTGATCGCCGAATCGGGCGCCGTAGGCCTCGGCGAGGCGAGCCCGGCCACGTGGGTCGGCGCCGAGGAGCTCGATGCGGCGCGCGCCTCGCTCGGCGAGATCGCCGCGCTCTGCCGCGCGGGCACGACCCGGGAGGGACGCGATCTCGCCGTCGCGCTCGCCGGCCGGCTGACGCCCGCGGCGGCCGCGGCGCTCGACGGCGCGCTGCTCGACCTCGCGGCCCGGGAGCGGGGCATCTCCGTGGCGGACCTGCTGGCGGAGAGCGACGAGCCGGCGCATGGCGCCGCCGCGACCGTGGCGATCTCGGCGCTGCTGGTGGAGACCTCCTCGCCGGCGGTGGCTCGCGAGGCCGCGGCCCGAGCGGCGCAGGGCTTCTCCACCTGCAAGCTCAAGGTCGGACGGCCGAACCCAGAAGTCGACCTCCGGCGCATTGCCGCGGTGTCTCGCGCGCTGCCCGCCACCGCCCGGCTGCGGCTCGACGCCAACCGCGCATGGAGCGCGGCGCAGGCCGATGCGTTCTTCGCGCGGATCGACGCGAGCCGCGTGGAATTCGTCGAGGAGCCGCTCGCGGACCCGACGGCCGCGGCGCTCGCCGAGCTCCGCGGCCGTCGCGGCATCCGGGTCGCACTCGACGAATCGGTCGACTCGGTCGCTCGGCTCGAAGAGCTCGCCGCCGCGCGTGCTCTCGACGTCGTGATCCTCAAGGCGGCTCGCCTCGGCGGACTCCGCCCCGCGCTTCACCTCGCACGGGTGGCGCGCGATCTCGACCTCGACGTGGTCGTCACCGATTCCCTGGAAGGCCCGATCGGCATGACCGCGGCCGTCGAGCTGGCGGCCGCGCTGCCCGCGCCGCGGCGGGCGGTCGGCCTCGGCGGAGCACGACTACTCGAGTCCGCGGCGGTTCCCGCCTGGCTGCGCGCGGCATCGATCGCGATGCCCTGCCCGCGGGCCGAGCGACCGCTCTTCGCCGGCACGCACGACGCGGTCCCCGATGCCTGAGCCGCTCTCCGCCACCCGGTTCGCCTGGCTCGCCGAGCGCGCCCGACGCGACGGTGGAAGGCCCGCGCTTCGCTGCCGGGGCGAGGATCTGACGTTCGCCGACCTGGCGGCGCGCGTCGCTCGCCTCGCCGCCCGCCTGCGCGCCGCCGGACTCCGTCCGGGTGATCGCCTCGCCGTGCTGATGAGCGCGTCCACGCGCCTCGTCGAGATCGTACACGCCGCGCAGTGGGCGGGCCTCGCGCTCGTCCTCGTCAACGCTCGGCTGACGGCGGCGGAGATCGCGGAGATCCTTGCCGACGCCGATCCCGCGCTCGTGCTCGCCGAGCCGACGCTCGCGGCGCGACTTCCCCCCAGCGTTCGCTTGCTCTCCCGCGACGAGCTCGACGAGTTGGCGGTCGATCGGCCGCTCGAGCCGGTCGCGATCGACCCTCGGTCGGTATTCACGATCCTCTACACCTCCGGCACCACCGGCCGTCCCAAGGGCGCGATGCTGACGCACGCCAACCACGCCGCGAGCGCCGCGGCGTCGCGGGCGAACCTCGGCATCGTCGCCGGCGACCGCTGGCC
>CAVPWJ010000035.1:0-21913 GCA_963708955.1 uncultured delta proteobacterium | reverse complement strand
GCGAGGTATTCCTCGACGTCGAAGCCAAGCGGGATCTGATAGGCGTGATCCGTCACGCTGATCGCGCGGATGCGGTCGACGGCGAAGAGGCGCACGTCTTTCCGCCAGTGGCAGTATCCGATCACGTAGAGGGCGCCGGCGGCGTAGCGAAGGTGGTACGGGTCGATCTCGCGGCGCTTGGTCACGCGGCGCGAGGCGGAGAAATAGCGCATCTGCACGGTCCGCTTCTCGGCGATCGCGCGCGTCAAGAGATCGATCGTGTCGCGATGCTCCCGATAGCGCTTGTGACTGCCGAGGCCGACGGAGAAGAGCCCGTCCAGACTTCGGACGTAGGCCAGGGCCGGCGGCGGGAGCGCGGCGGCGGCCTTACCGAGCGCGGAGTCGACGGCGCCGTGCAGCTCGGTGCCTTCGAGCGGCTTCAAGAGCTTGCGTCCGAACGCGAGCGCGACGAGCTCGCTCGGCGAGAACGTGATGGCGGGAAGCCCGCGAAAGCCCTCCATCAAGCGCCAGCGAGCACGGCCGTTCGAGCGTTCCACGACCAAGGGAAAGCCGGCAGCTTCGAGGGCGGCGAGGTCGCGCCGGAGCGTCCGCTGATGCTTCGGATAGTCGTCGGGAAGAGCGTCGCCGAGCTCTTGCAGCGAGGCGCCGCGCGTCGTCTCGAGTTGCCGCAGGAGCAGCAACGTCCGCGTCAGCTGATCGCTGCGCATTGCGAGGTTCGCTGTAGTCGATCCGGCAAAGGACGGCAATGCGATCGAAGCCGGAGCCGCCCGGGACGGCGGTGGCGAGCCCGGGGCCCATCAGATGGACCTCGTCGAACACCCAGAGCGCGTCGTTGTGGAGCCAGGCAGTGAACAGGCCACTGGTAGCGGCTCATGCCGTAGCCGCGCATCAAGACCCGGGAAAGCAGGTCGAGATCGTAGCCGCCGCGCTTTCGCCCGACGAGCCGCTGGCTCGTATGCCAGCGCCGCTCGGCGACCCGTTCACCCCGAGTTGGATCCATCTTGCTTTGAGGGCGCCGGTTAGCTGCAAGAGTTCGAGCATTTCCTCCAGCCACGCCAGTCGCTGCGAGGGAGTCGCATCGAGGCAGCGCGTGAGGTGATAGTAAGGAAGCGAAAAGGGGTCAGGTTACATTTCCCTTTCGTGAAGAGCCCCGCGTTCCGGATGCTGAAATGTAACCTGACCCCTTTTATTGACTGCGCGCGGCGCGCCCGCTAGGGAGGCGACACGTGCCGATCGAGAAGAACGAGCTGCGGCGGGTGATGGGGCACTTCGCCACCGGCGTGACGATCATCACCACCCGTGACGAGGACGGCCACCCGTTCGGCCTCACGGCCAATGCCGTCAGCTCGGTGTCGCTGGTTCCGCCGCTGATGCTCATCTGCGTGGACAAGAAGGCCGACACCTATCCCTACTTCGCGCGCAGCGGCGTGTTCACCGTCAATATCCTGGCCGAGGGCCAGGAGTCGCTCTCCCGCAAGTTCGCCACCAGCGGCATCGAGAAGTTCGAGGGCATCGGCTACCACAAGAACGAGCTGGACTGCGCGGTCATCGATGATGCGGTGGGTCATCTCGACTGCCGGATCGTGCAGTCGATCGATGCCGGCGATCACACGATCTACCTCGGCGAAGTCGATGCCGCCGACGCCAGCGACGGTCCGCCCCTGATGTTCTTCCGCGGCGGCTACCACAAGCTCGGCCCATAGGCTCGCCCAGCAGATCTACCGATCGAGCCTCCCGCCACTCACCGACCTCCGGCACGCAACGCGGTGCTCCCCCGCGGGTTAGAACGTTCAGATAGGAGGATCGAACCATGAATTGGCGGGCGATTTTTCTTTCCGGGGTTCTTGCGGCGGGCTTGACGCACTCGATCGTTCCCAGCGCCAGCGCCGATCCACCCCCGTGGGCCGGCGTGTGGCGCCACAACGAGCACTACGACGACGACGATTGTGACGACCGTGGCGGCTACCACCGCCAGCGCCGCTGGGGTCGCGGCGAGATCGAGGGGCGCTGCGGGCAAATCATCGACCGCATAAACTTCAACCGCGGCAAGATCGCCCAGATCACGCCGACCGGGCGGCACCGCAGGGCGTTGCAGTGGTACAAGGACGACATCCGCAACGCTCAGCGAGACCTCTACAGGTGCCGGAACCAGGTCGCCTACGGGTCGCGTCCGTCGTACGACGAGAGCTCCTACGATCCCTACCCTGGGCGCGGCTCTTACGATCCGTACTACGACCGTGGCGGCTCGTTCGAATGGAAGCGGGACTGGCCGTTGCTGCTCGGTACGCTGATCAACCCGCAGCAGTAAGCCGCGCGCGGTGATGCGAACGGGCCATCCGATACACGCCCGAGGTCGATTCGGCCTCGGGCGTTTTTTTTGGAAAGGCCGTGTCATAGTCCCGCGGGTTCTTGATTAAGCAGGGCGAGCCGTCGGCCGCGCGCTCCGCCACTGCGGCGCGCAGATCCACACGGCGCTGCGGCTGCTCAGCCTATAGCCGCCCCCCGCTCCTGCTCTCCTCCCGACCCCTGTGAAAACCCGCCACAGGCTGGAAGTCGTCCGGAAGCGCCGTAGGGCCCCTCGACCCCGAGCGAGCCACTCGAGCATCACGGGCCCCTCCGGCTCAGCGCCGACAGCCGACGTTCCGGTTGACGGGCGCGCGACGGAGACTACTATACCCCCCTAGGGTATCTGAACGGACGAGCACCATGGCGCACACGCAGCGCGACCGCGAGAAGCTCAAGGCCCGGCTGGCGCGGATCCGCGGCCAGGTGGACGGCTTGGGCCGCGCGCTGGACGAGGAGCGCGCCTGCGGGGACGTCCTCCAGCAGGTCGCGGCGATCCGAGGCGCCGTCGCGGGGCTCATGGCGGAGCTGCTCGAGGGGCACGTGCGCGAGCACCTGGCCGGGGACCGCATCTCTGCGGCCGACCGGAAGCTGGCGGCCGACGAGCTGGTCGAGGTCTTGAAGCGCTACCTGCGCTGAACGAAGAGGACGGTGCGTCGTGGAACACGAGGAGTCGGAGACGAGCTTCGACGAGATCCTGGCGCCCGTCGATCACAAGCGACGAGTGGTGGTCATCGGGCTGCGGCCGTTCCCGAAACGGGGCGGCGTCGTCACCAACGAGCTGATCGACAAGCTGCGCGAAGACGACGCGTACTGATGCGGGCGCTGCTCGATGTCAACCTGCTGATCGCCCTCCTGGACGCCGATCACTCGCTCCATGCACCGGCGACCAGGTGGTTCGCCGCCAATACCCGTGATGGCTGGGCATCCTGTCATCCCATGCCCAAGGTGTGCTCTTGAAACCCAGGATTCACAGCCCAAAAGAGGCCGCCGTGGAAAACAACCAGCTCCCTCTTCCGCTCGCCACCCGCCCCACCCCGCGCTGCATACGACTATGATGAGACCGTGTTTTTTTGGGCCGCGTATTGACAGACCACCCCACGGAGCGGAAAGGCGGGGCCCATGAGTAGAGAGCAGCGCATCGAGACCGCTCGGCGGCTGCAAGCCGCTGGGGTGGTGCTGGAGGATCCCGAGTCGACCTACGTGGACGGCGAGGTTACCGTCGGCGCGGGCACGGTGATCGGCCCGAACACGCACCTGCGCGGCCGCACACGCATCGGCCGGGACTGCCGCATCGACGGCAGCGCCTACCTGACGGATGCCGAGCTCGGTGACCGCGTCCACCTGAGATTCTCGGTGGTGATCTCGGAGTCGAAGATCGGCGACGACGCCGTGATCGGCCCGTTCGCTCACCTGCGCCCCGGGACGTCGCTCGCGGCGCGCGTGCACATCGGCAACTTCGTCGAGACCAAGAAGGCGGTGGTCGGCGAAGGCACCAAAGCGAATCATCTCACCTATCTCGGCGACGTCACCATCGGCCGCGAGACCAACGTCGGCGCCGGCACGATCACCTGCAACTACGACGGGTTCGCCAAGCACCCCACGACCATCGGCGATCGCGTGCAGGTCGGCAGCGACACCACGCTGGTGGCGCCGGTGAAGCTCGGCGACGACGTCTACGTGGCCACAGCGAGCACGGTGCGCCACGACGTACCGGCCGGAGCGCTGGTGTACAATGAGCGGCGCGAGCGCATGCGCGAGGGCTGGACGGAACAGAAACGCAAGAAGATGAAGGCGGATAAAGGCTGATGTGCGGCATCATCGGATACGTCGGGCCGCGCGAAGCTAGCGGCGTGCTGGTCGGCGCGCTGCGGCGGCTCGAGTATCGAGGCTACGACTCGGCAGGGGTGGCGACGCTCGACGGCGCAGGCATCCAGGTGCGCCGCTGCGTCGGCAAGCTCGCGAACCTCGAACGGCTGCTCGCCGAGAAGCCGCTCCCCGGCTCGATCGGCATCGGCCACACGCGCTGGGCAACCCACGGCCGGCCGTCGGAGGAAAACGCCCACCCGCACCGGGCCGGTCGGGTCGTGCTGATCCACAACGGCATCATCGAGAACTACCTCGAGCTGCGCGCCGAGCTCGAGCGGCGCGGACGGCAGCTCGCCTCGGAGACCGACACGGAAGTGATCGCCCACCTGATCGACGAAGAGCTCGTGCCCGGGGTGAGCCTGGTGGAGGCGACTCGGCGGACGGTGCGCCGCCTGCACGGGTCGTTCTCGATCGTGGTCATGAGCGAGCTCGAACGCGATCGGCTGGTCGCGGCCAAGACGGCCACGCCGATCGTCATCGGGCTCGGCCAGAAGGAGAATCTGATCGCCTCCGACGTCCCCGCCATCCTCGAGTACACCCGCGACATGATCTTCCTCGAGGACGGCGAGATCGCCGAGGTGACGCGCGACCAGGTCACGCTCACCGACTTCGAGGGCCACGCGCACAGTCGCCCGCCCCGGCACGTGACCTGGGATCCGGTGACGGCGCAGAAGGGCGGCTACAAGCACTTCCTGCTGAAGGAGATCCACGAGCAGCCGCAGGCGCTGATCGACACGCTGCGCGGGCGCATTCGGCTGGAGGAAGCGGACGCTCCGCTCGGCGAGATCGACTCCCTGGTCGAGCGACTGCCGCGAATCGAGCGGATCACGCTGGCGGCCTGCGGCACCGCTTGGCACGCGACGCTGATCGGCAAGTTCTTCCTGAACCAGCTCACGCGCCTGCCCGCCGAGGTGGATTACGCGAGCGAGCTTCGCTACCGCGGCCCGCTGCTCGGCGAGCGCGACCTGCTGATCGTCGTCTCGCAGTCGGGCGAGACGGCCGACACGCTCGGAGCGGTGGAGGAAGCGCGGCGGGCGGGCGCCGCCACGCTCGCGGTGTGCAACGTGGTCGATTCCTCGATCGCGCGCCGCTGCGACACCGTGCTCTACACCCACGCCGGTCCGGAGATCAGCGTGGCCTCGACCAAGGCGTTCACCACGCAGCTCGCGGCGCTGTTCCTGCTCGCCGTGGGCCTCGGGCGGCGGCTCGGGCGCCTCGAGGCCGACAAGGCGCGCCACCTCCTCACCCAGCTCCGCAACATCCCTCAGCTCACCGAGCAGGTGCTCGGCATCGAGGAACCGGTCGTGCGGGTGGCGCGAAAATACGCGCAAGCGCAAGACTTCCTCTATCTCGGACGAGGCGTGAACTACCCGGTGGCGCTGGAGGGAGCGCTCAAGCTGAAGGAGCTCTCCTACATCCACGCCGAGGGCTATCCCGCCGGCGAGATGAAGCACGGACCGATCGCGCTCATCACCAAGGCGATGCCGGTCGTCGTGCTGGTGCCGCACGACGCGGTCTACGCCAAGACGCTATCAAATCTGAAGGAGGTCGAATCGCGAGGCGGCAAGATCATCGCCGTCACCGACCGGGCGAGCGACGATCTCTCGGCCATCGCCAACGAGCTGCTCGTCGTGCCGCCGACGCACGAGCTGCTCTCGCCGTTCCTGTTGACCGTGCCCCTCCAGCTCCTCGCCTATCACGTGGCGGTCGAGCGAGGCTCCGACGTCGACCAGCCGCGCAACCTCGCCAAGAGCGTCACGGTCGAGTAGCAGGCTCGGGGCGCGCCAGCCTTCGTTCGATTCGCTCCCGCACCTGCGCGCCGTCGAGCCCGGCGACCTCGAAGACCTTGCGCCGGGACGACCGGCCCAGCAGCAACCGCACCTCGACGCCGAGCGTCTCGGCGAGCAGCGTGGCGACTGCTTCGTTGGCCTTGCCGCGCTCGGGCGGAGCGCCGACCGAGACCTTCAGGGCGTCGTCGAGCCAGCCGACGATTCGGTCGCGTCGCGCGCCCGGAACGACTTTCACCGCCAGTCGCACGGCAGCCGTCACCTGGACTTCAGGCGTCGCGCGCCAGGCGCAGGCCGGTGAACTGCCCGCGCGCCACGGTCACCCCAGCGCCTTCAGCGCGGCGTCGTAATTGGGCTCCTGGCCGATCTCCGGCACCAGCTCGGCGTGCAGCACCTTGTTGGCGGCGTCGAGCACCACGACGGCGCGCGCGGTAATACCGGCGAGCGGCCCGTCCTCGATCAATACGCCGTAGTCCTTGGCGAACTTGCGCGAGCGCATCAGCGACAACGGGACCACGTTGGCCGCTCCTTCGGCGGCGCAGAAACGCCCCTGCGCGAACGGCAGATCGGCGGAGATCATCAGCATCACCGTGTCCGCGTGCGCCTTGGCGTGCGCGTCGAACTTCTTGGTCGACAGCGCGCACACTGGAGTGTCCAGGCTCGGCACGATGCTCAACAGCTTCTTCTTGCCGGCGAAGTCCGCCAGGCTCTTGTTGGCGAGCTTGCCGTCGACCAGGACGAAGTCGGGCGCCTGGCTGCCGACGGCGGGGATCTCTCCAGCCGTGTGAATGGGATTGCCTCTGAGCGTGATGTTCGCCATCGCGATCCTCCTCGCGGGTTCGCCCGGCGCCCCACGCGCCGCTGCATCGCCTGCCGCCTATCAACTCCGACATGGGTTGTCCAATTCGCCCTCCCCCGATACGCCGAGGGCGCTGCCTGCGCTCCTTTACTCCATCCCGGGCTCGCGATAGCCTGAGTCGTCGTCTTCATCCATGTTTTCCACCGCCCCGCAACGACCGGACTCGTCGAGCCACCACATCGCTCCCATCGAGGAAGCGATCGCCGAGATCCGCGCCGGACGGATGATCATCCTCATGGACGACGAAGACCGCGAGAACGAAGGCGATCTGTGCATGGCGGCCGAGAAAGTGCACCCGGACGCCGTCAACTTCATGGCCAAGCACGGACGCGGGCTGATCTGCTTGTCGGTCACGCCGGAGTGGGCCGAGCAGCTCGGCCTGAGCGCCATGGCCCGCGAGAACAACTCTCCGCTCGGTACGGCGTTCACCGTGTCGATCGACGCGCGGCGCGGGATCACCCACGGCCAATCCGCGGCCGACCGGGCGACGACGATCCTCACCGCCAGCCGCGACGGCGCCGTGCCGCAGGATCTCGTCACGCCGGGGCACGTGTTCCCGCTGATCGCCCGCAAGGGAGGCGTGCTGGTGCGTACCGGCCAGACCGAGGGTTCCGTCGATCTGGCGCGCCTGGCGGGGCTGCGGCCCGCGGGCGTGATCTGCGAGATCATGCGCGACGACGGCACGATGGCGCGCCTGGCGGACCTGGAGGTCTTCGCGGAGCGACACAAGCTGAAGATCGCCACCATCGCCGACCTGATCCAATATCGACTGCGCAACGACTCGCTCGTGCATTGCCTCGGCGAAGCTCGCCTGCCCACCCGCTTCGGGGAGTTCCGCGCGCGCGCCTACCAGTCGCAGGTCGACGGCAGCGAGCACCTGGTGCTGATCCGGGGCGAGATCCGCGCCGACGAGCCGATCCTGGTGCGGGCGCACGCCGAGTATCTGCCGGGAGACGTCTTCTCGAATCTGCACCGCAACACCGGCGAGATGCTGCATCGCGCGATGATGCGCATCGACCAAGAGGGCCGAGGCGTGATCCTCTATCTACGCCGCGAGAGTATCGCCGAGGAGCTCACCTCGGATGCGAGCACCGACGATGACCTGCGGCCGAGCACGGCGGCGCGCGGCCAGTTGAACGATTTCCGCGACTTCGGAATCGGCGCGCAGATTCTGCGCGACGTCGGCGTACGCAAGATCCGCCTGCTCACCAACTACCCGCGTCGTCTGGTGAGCCTGCCCGGCTATGGCATGGACATCGTCGAATGCGTTCCGCTGGCGCTCGACGAGAGCTATCCGGTTCCCGAAGGTATCTGACCTCGCGTCGTCCGCGGCCTCTTGACGGAGGCGGGCGCCCGCGTCGCGATTGGCAATCCGTGGACCGAGAGCTTCTATCGTCGCGCGGGGTGCGGATCGTCAGATTCGTCGTCTGGCTGCTGGCGCTGTGCCTCGCCGGGCGCGGCTTCGGCGCGGACCCCCCGCCGATCCCCGACGAAATCATCCAGTTGAAGGTCGAGAGCGCGAGCTACTCGCCGTCGCGCCGCGCCCTCGATGTCGTGTTGCAGGCCGAGATCGCCGAGGGCTGGCACGTCAACGCGCATCAGCCGAGCTCCGACACGATGATCCCAACGACGCTGATGGTGGTGCCGCCCGCGGGCTTCGCCGTTGGCGAGATCGAGTATCCGGAGCCCGAGACGCGGTCGCTCGCCCTCGCCGGCGAGGAAGGGATCGGGGTGTACAGCGGCCGCGTGCGATTCCGCATACCGCTGTCGGTCGAGGCCGAGCTCACGCAACAGGGCGCGAGCTTCGAGGCCAAGCTCCACTACCAGGCATGCGACGACACCCGATGCCTCCCCCCTCGGGATACGCGAAGAACGTTTCTGGTACGGCACCCTGCCGACCTCGAGGTCGGCGCGCGCGCTGCGGCGGCCGCGGCAAACCAGACGCCCGTCGACCGTTGGCTCGAGCAGTACGGCCTCGCGCCCACGCTGCTGCTCATCTTCGTCATGGGGCTGGGATTGAACCTCACGCCTTGCGTCTATCCGCTGATCTCGGTGACCGTGGCGTACTTCGGCGGACAGGCGCGAGAGCAACGCGGCCGGGCGACGCTGCTGGCGGCGGTGTACGCGCTCGGCATTGCGCTCACGTTCTCGGCGTTCGGGGTGAGCGCCGCCCTCTCCGGCAGCCTGTTCGGCAGCGCGCTCCAGCGTCCGGCCACGCTCGTCGCCATTGCCGCGCTGATGGTGGCGCTGGCCGCGGCGAGCTTCGGTCTCTACACGCTGCGGCCGCCGGCCTGGCTGCTGCAGAAGGCGGGCAGGGCTGCTGGGGGATTCCTGGGAGCGCTCTTCATGGGCCTCACCATGGGCATCGTCGCCGCCCCTTGCGTCGGCCCGATCGTCGTCGGGCTGCTGCTCGCCGTCGGCGCGCGGGGCGAGGCGCTGCTCGGCTCCGTGCTGTTCTTCACCCTCGCGCTCGGCCTCGGCGCGCCGTACGTCGTGCTCGGCGGAGCCGCTGGATCGATTGCGAGCCTGCCGCGCGCTGGGGAATGGCTGGTGTGGATCGAGCGGCTCTTCGGGTTCGTGCTGCTCGGACTGGCGCTCTACTTCGTGAGCCCGTTGCTGTCCCCGCGGACGCTCGAGTGGACGGCGGCGGGGCTGATCGGCGTCGCCGGCATCGCCCTCGGCTTCCTCGATCGCCATGGACGCGATCTACCGTACTTTCCGCTGTTCAAGCGCCTGGCGGGCTCGCTCGCGGTGGTGGCCGCGCTCTGGGTCGCCCTGCCCTCGGCCGGCGTGAAGCCGTCGGCGATCTCCTGGCAGGCGTTTTCGCCGGCAGCCCTGGAACGGGCTCGGAGCGAAGGACACCCCGCGGTCGTCGACTTCCGCGCCGACTGGTGCCTGCCGTGCATCGAGATGGAGCGCACGACCTTCGTATCGCCGCAAGTCGCGGAGCGCAGCGCGGATTTCGTCATGCTGCGAGCGGACGTGACGGAGATGTCCAAGGAGGCCGAGGCGGCGCTGTCGAAATACGGCGTGCTCGGCGTGCCGACCACGCTGTTCTTCGCCGCCACCGGCGAGGAGCACCGTCGCATGGTCGGCTACGTCGACGTCGAGCAGTTCAGCCGACTGCTCGACGACACGCGTGCCGCCGCGGCGCCCGCCGACGCGACCCACGGCAAAGCCTCCGCCGCGGGTCGAACGTCGAGCGTGAAATGAGAAGCGAGCCCGCGGGTACTTAGGAAGTGCGCCGGCTGGCGTTGCCGCGGTTGGTCTTCTCGTCGGTATGCTTAGTGCCCGCGCGCTCGGGGTGTTGCGAGCGGCGGTACATGGGACGGAACGCAAAGGGTCGCCCGTTCTCGGCTTCCTCCAAGCGGGCCTCCCACGACCTGAGCAGCGCCGTTCGACTGTTGGATCGCCCGTACGAGCGTTCACCAACGAACATCTCCCATCCTCCCAGAACGCTCCCGTCAGGACGCACGATCGTGCAACGGGTGAAGCGGGGCCGGATTCCGGGAATGCGTTTCAATTGAAACTCCCCCTTTCTGCCGTAGTAAAAGAACCATTCGCCAAATCCATCAAAACCGACCGATCTTCCATCGGCGCGGTTCCAGGCGAAGGTGTACCTAATCTAAAGCAAGAAAGGCGCCGCGCCAGCCGTGCCGCCTATTCCCCGCGGATGGTCCACTTAGCTCAACGAAAACCAGATGTTGTATTGCTAGCCTGCGCCGGGTCGAAAGGCATTGGGCAAAGCCCGGAGTGCCTTGAGCAACGAAAGCTCGGCGGCCGGATGCCTATGAAGCGTACGGCCGGATCAGAAGGCGTCCTTGAGCTCTCGAGTCTTGGCGAAGACCGCAATCGGTTCGTCAGGGCAATCGGGGAACTTCTGGAGCACCGCGCGGCGAAGCTCGGCGCTGCTCACGCGCAGGAACGGATTCGTGGCCAGCTCTTCGCTCACGGTCGTCGGCACCGTCGGCTCGCCGCGATCCACCTGGGCCTTGACCCGCTGGTACTTCGCCGCCAGTTCCGCGTTGTTCGGCTCCAGCGTGAGCGCGAAGCGCAGGTTTTTCTCGGTGTACTCGTGGCCACAGAAGATGCGCGTGTTCGGGGACAGCGCGGTCAGCCGGCTGAGCGAGCCGACCATCGTGCGAGCGTCGCCCTCGAAGAGCCGGCCGCAGCCACCGGCGAACAGCGTGTCGCCCGTGAAGACCGTACCCTCTCCCGGCAAGTGATAGGCGACGTGTCCGCTCGTGTGGGCGGGGATGAAAATCACCCGCACCGCGATGTCTTCGAAATCGAACTGCTGTGCGTCCTCCACCCCGTCGGTGATGCCCGGAATCCGCGCTCGGTCGCCCGCGTACCCGACCACCCGCAGGTCCGGATGGTCGAGCAGCAAATCGCGGTTTCCGCCGACGTGGTCCCAGTGGTGATGCGTGTTCCAGATGGCCTTGAGCGCCGCGCCCTCGCGCTCGACTGCGCGCAGCACCGGAGCCGCTTCCGAGGGATCGACCACCGCGGCGGCGCCTGAGTCGGCGATTACCAGATACGCGTAGTTGTCGAGCAGAACGGGAACTGGGACGATTCGCATGGGAGACCTCACGAGCCGCGCTTCGGCTTGGCCTGCATGCCTCCCGGATGTTCGTCGCGAGCAGTAGCAGGCATGCGGGCTAGATCTAGCTGCTGCGCCGAGCCGTGTCGATGACGCGAGTGCTTTCCGGCTGGCCTCTTCAAGCCTCGGCGCGCATGCGGATCGCCATGTCGGCAAGCAACGCCGACAGCGCCAGCACGACGAGGGCCCCGTCGAGGCGACGTCGCTTCGCGTGGCTCGCGCCGTGCCGGGCGACCAGCTCGTCGATCGACGGGTTCAGCGAGCCGCCGGTTTCGGCGCTGATCTCGCGAAGCAAATCCAGGTCGGGAAGCCTGCGCCCCTGCTCGGCGTCGGCCGGCTCGACGGCCGACGCATCCACCGTGAGCATTTCCCGCTTCTGCACCGAGCGGCCGGCTTCCTGCCGCGTGAGCAGCAACGCGTAGCGGCCGGCAGGCAACGGCGGCAGCGGAGCGCGGAACAAACGCGGCTCCATCGGCGTGAGCGCCACATCGATCGATCGATCCGGGGTGACGAGCACCCGCGCGTCGATTCCGCCGACCAGATCATCGAAGGTCTGCACTTCGAGAAAGGGCGTGCCGTCGCGCACGCGCACCCCTTGCTTGGTCTCCCACGGAACCTCTTCGCGGCTCGCCCAGCGGACGAGCTGCGACCAGAGCTTCGCGAACCCCGGCCAGGCGGCCCAGCTCGCGGCGTCGGGCTGCGTCGGATCGAACGGGAACGCGGCCGCCCGCCCCAAGCCGTACTGCCAGGTGGCGAGCAGCGGCAGCTTCTGCGGCGCGGCGCCGAGGTAGAGAACGAGATCGGCGCCGTTCTTCAGCTTGGTCCGCGGCACGGAGCTCACCACCGGGAATTCCCGGCTGGAGAGCCCGCGCACCACCGCGGTCGCCTCGCCGATCTCGGGCCGGCGCGAGCCCTGGGCGAGCGATCCCCCGGGTTTGTCTTTCAGCGGCGAAGCGCCCTCTCCTCCCTTGTCGCCGCGCGCCTGGCGAGTGTCGTTGACGATCAATTGCGGCAGCACCGCGATGTCCTCCACGTGGTGGAAGCGCCCGCCGGTGTCCCGCGAGATCTGCTGGAGAAACGCGAGATTGACGTCGTCGTCGCCGATGCGGATGGTGGTGACGCTGATTCCCAGCCGGGCCATCGCCTGGATCACCGCGACGTGGTCGGCGGCGCCGCGGTTCGTGTCGCCGTCGGTCAGCAGGATGACGTGCAGCGTCTTCAGCCCGCTTTGCACGAGCTGGGCCGTGGCGATCTCCAGCGCCGCCCGGAAGTCCGTACCGCCGCCCGGAACCAGACGCGAGACGCGCTCCTCGAGCACCGAGCGCTGCTCGGAGAGCGGGCGCAGCGGACCGAGCACGTACGGGTCGGAATCGAACGCGATCACGCCGATCCGGTCCTCGGGACGGAGCTGCTCGATCATCGCCAGCGCGGCGGCACGCGCGTACTTCATCTTCTCGCCGTCGCGCACGTCGTGACGCCGGCTGTTGTAGCTCATGCTGTTCGAGCGATCGACGAGCAGGAACACGCCGATCGGCGGCCGGCCCTTGGGCTTCTGGTCCTGCTCGACCAGGTGGACCGGCAAGACCCTCTCCACGGCGGAATTCTGATAGCCCTTGTCGCCGAAGCTGCGGACGCCGCCGGTCATGAGAAATCCACCGCCGAATTCTTTCACGTAGGACTCCAGCGCCCCCACCGCCGCGTCCGAGAGCTCCTTGCGCGCGACGTCGTCGAAGATCACGCAATGGAACTGCATCAGATCCTCGAGCTTCGGGAAGCTCGCCGGGTCGCGAAACTCGACGGCCACCTCGCGGAGCTGGAGCGCCTTGGCGAGCGCGCTATCGCGGCCGTGGGTGATGACCAGCGCACGGATCGGCCCGGCGACCGCGAGCGACGTCTCTCGCCGCTCCTCGCGCGATGCCCCCTCGCCCACGAGCCGCGCGGCGAGCTGATAGGAGCCCTTCTCGTGCAACTGGTACGGAATCTCGAACACGTTGATGCCGGGGTCGAGGCGGACCTCCGCGTGCGAGGCGGTCTCGCCGTCGACCAGGATGTCGATCGTGCCGCTCTTCGGCTCGGAAGCGCCGTTGCGCACGATCGTTCGCACCGGGAACACCGAACCCGCGCGCACCAACGGAGGGGCGATCAGCTTTTCGAGGGACAGGCCGTCGCCGCCCTCGGCGCCGAGCGCGACGGCATAGATGCGCACGCCGGTCTGGCGCGCGAGGTCGGCGGCCCGCCGGGCGTCGCCCAGCGTCTCATTCCCGTCGCTCACCAGCACGATCTTCTTGTCGCTTCCTTCCGCGCACAGCGGCACGGCCGCCTCGATCCCGGCGGCCGGCCGGGTCGCGGAGCGATCGAGGCTCGCGACCGCCGGGTTCGGCACGCGCGGCGGCGCCGACGGCCACGCGACCACCTCGGCTCGGCGGGCGAAGGCGACCATGCCGAGTTGGTCGGACGGCCGCAGCTTCGCCACCAAGCTACGGCCGAGGCCGTCGGCCACGCGCGCCGCCGCGCCGTCGACGCTCGCCGAGGCGTCGACGGAGAGCACGATGCAGAGGTCCTGCGCCTGCTCGCGGGTCTCCAGCGACAGCCCGGCCACGGCGAGCACGAGAAGCGCGACCGCCGTCAGGCGCAGCGCCGCGGACGCGTAGACGGCTCGACCACCGCCGGCACGCCACGTCGCCCCGACCACGACCGCCGCCGCGAGGGCGAGCAGCCACAGCCGCCCCGGCGCCTCGACCAACAGCGTCGCCGCGCCCGTCGACAGCTCAGCCCACACGCGACCTCCGGCGGCGCCGCAGGAAGGCCCAGTAGCCCCACTCGCCCAGCGCGAGCAGGAGCCCGGCGAGCAGCAGCGCGCGGCCGAACTCGTGGAGCATCGTCGCCGAGACCACCGAGCGCCGCGCGTCGGCGCCCTCGATGGTCTCTTCGCCGGGATCTTCCGCGCGGCCAACGTCCGATTCTTCGCCGTCGAACAGATTGGCGAAGATCGTGCGGTGGATCGCTCCGCCGTCGATCCGGTATTCTCCGGAGCGCGTCGGATCGATCACCAGCCGCCGAGTGGCCGCGCGGGCTTCGCTCCTTCCGTCCGGCGCGGTCACGGTGAACGCGACGGGCTCCGGAAGCGATTCGCGATGGCTCTCGCCGAGGTCGATCTGCAACGGAGCGGCGGGGTCCGGCGGCGTCAGCCAGCGCAGCGCGTTCAACACCAGCAGCAACAGGCTCAGGTTCTCGCCGCGCACGAGCGACCGGCCTTCGAGGTCGAAGGCGAAACAGATCACCCGATGGCCGTCGGCCTCGCCGCCGAAGGCGAGCGGGAACTCGTGGCCCTCGGCACGCGAGCTGAGCAGCATGTGTGCCCAGGGCGGGAGCGCGAGCAGGCGCGATCGATCGAGCGGCAACGCCTCGAGATAGCGGAGGTCGAGCAGGACCGGATCGGACTCGTTCCAATCGAGGATCTGCGCCGAGACGACGTCGCGCTTCGACGGGAATGGCGCGCTCGACGGCGGCGGGTAGACGTACAGGCTGTTGACCGTGGGAGCGGCGCGCGGCGCGAAGTCGTGGAACACGGCAAGATCGGCGCGCGCCAGATCCTCGTCGCGGAAGTCCGCCGCCGCCACCGGGCGCAGATCGAGCGCCGGAACACCGCGCGCCAGCGCTCGCAGGTCGGCGAGCACCGTCGGCTTCGCGCTGACCGCCACGACCCGGATCTTGCGGACCGGGCGGACGAAGGCGATCGCCCGATTGTCCACCGCCAGCGCGTCGGCAACGTCGAGCCGTGCCTCCAGCCGTCCCGGCCGACCCAGTCGCTCGATCGGCACCATCCGCGACTCGCGCGCCGCCAGGTGCAGCGTCTCGTCCAGCACCGGCTCGGCGTCGAGCGCGACGTGCAATTCGAGGTCCTTCGGTCGGTGCGCGTAGTTCCTGACGAGCACATAACCGCGAGCCTCGTCGGCCTCCTGAAACGCGCTCTGGTAGACGCGCAGCCCGGCGACCGCGACGTTGTCGTCGATGCGGCCGAAGCGGAAGAGGCGCAGCCGCTCGCCGGCGGCCGGCGTGAACGCCAGCTCCTGCCGCGGCACGTCGGTGAACACGTCGATCTCCAGCGGCCCCCGGCTCCTCCCCGCCGCGGAGTGCGCGAACTGCACGGCGAGCGACAACCGCGTCGGGCCGTCGCCGGGCTCGAGCCCCTCGAGGGCGCGAGCCAGCAGGCTACGATCGCGCGTGAACGAGACCACCACGCGAGGGTGAGCGGCCACCTCGATCATCATCACTTCCACGTCTTGACCGAGACCGGCGAGCACTTCGCCGGCCCGCCGCCGCGCTTGATCGAAGCGGCGCTCGCCCCGCTCGATCGTCTGCATGCTCGCGGAAGTGTCGAAGACGAGCACCGCGCGGCCTCCCGTCGCCGACGTGGCGCTCTCGATCCAGTACGGACGCGCCACCGACAGCGCCAGGGCGCCGAGCAGCGCGAGCTGCAGCGCAAGCAAGAGATCGCGCCGCAGCCTCCCCCGCGGCGGCTCGTCGGGCACCGCCTGCCAAAGCAGCAGGCTCGACACGTCCAGCTCGCGCTGCTGGCGGCGACGCCGATGCAACAGCATCAGCAGCACGAGGAACAGCAGCAAGACCAGCCCGTACGGCGCCGAAAAGCCCATGATCGCTCAGTGCAGCCGCAGCATACCCGAAGCGGAGAGGATCTTCGTCAAGCAATGCTCGATGCCGTCGTGCGGACAGACCACGGCATGACCGATTCCGGCGCGGTGGCAAAACGTGCGAATCCGCCCGATGCGCTCGGCGAACGCGGCGGCGTAGCGCAGGCGCTCCAGCGCCGACAGCACGACCTCGCGAGTCGCTCCGGTCTCGACGTCGCGCAACCGCAGGCGCCCCCCGGTACGATCGAGGCCGCGCTCCTCCTGACCGACCACCTGGATCGCCTGCACCCGCAGGCGGCGCGAGCGCAACAGGGACAGCGCCTCCTCGTAGACGTCGTCGGGCGCCAGGAAGTCGGACACGAGCAGGGCGAGTCCGCGCTCGCCGTGGCGCTCCAGGTATTGGCGGACGCCCTCGAGCAGAGCCGTACCGCCCGACGCGCCGAGATCCGCGAGCACCGGCTTCAAGCGCAGGAACCGGCCGCGATGGCGGAGCATCGGCGACTCGACCGTCTGCGGGCCGGCGGGCCCGTGGCGCAGCGCCGCCACCCGTACGGGATCGTTGTTGTTGAGCGCGATGTAGGCGAGCGCCGCGACCAGCCGCAAGGCGAAGGCGAACTTGCGGTCCGCCGCGGGCGTCGCCATCGAGGCGCTGGCGTCGATCAACAAGTGCACCGATATCTCCCGCTCGGCGCGAAATCGGCGCGTGAACACCTGGTCGAGCCGCCCGACGGCGTTCCAATCGACGTAGCGGATGTCGTCTCCCGGCGCGTAGCTCTTGAAGCTCTCGACCTCGATTCCGGACTCTTGGGTGAAGCCGCGGACCGGCGTCTCTCCCGCGCGGGCGCCATACGCTCGGCCGACCCGCAGCCGCATGCGATCGATCATCGAGAACAGCCGCGGATCGAACGGATCCTCGGCAATCGCGGGAGAGCTCCGAAACAGCAACCGTTCACGCAGCGTCGCTCGCATCTACGACTCCGTGCGCCGCGGCGACGATGCGGCGCCCGTCCGTCGGGCGCGGCTCAGCCGGCTCGCAAGAGGCGCCGATGAGCAACGGAGGACGGGGAGCAGCATGCCGAACGGAGCCGGGCCGGAGGGGCGGTCATCGTTCCGCCCGGTAGCGGAGGGAGTGCGACACCGTCCACACGCCGACGCACAGGCAGATCCCCATGGCGGTGATTTCCAGGCGTTCTCCCGGGGGGAGGTCGTGACGGAAGCCGCCCGAAACGAGCAGCGTCAGGCGCTCGAGCGCGAGCGGCACCAGACCGCCCGCGGCGACGAGTGAAAACACGTCTCGCTTCCCGGCGTGACGCTGAAGCTGGTAGCCGCCGACGAGCGCCATCGCCACGACGAAGATCTCCGCCGAGAAGAACGAATCGACCCACTGGCGGAGCGGGCTCTCGGGCGCGGACGCGAAGAAGTCCGTGCCCTCGACGAGCCACAGCAGCGCGAAATACATTCCTTCCATGAACAGCGCTCGCGATAGCCACATCGTCTCTTGAGGCGACGGCCGGCGCCCCTCGGGGGGCGACCCGCTGGGTGGCTCGCGTCGCTTGCGCGCCGCGCGCGGCGTCGCCTGGCGCCCTCGTTCGCCGAGAAAATGGATCTTGCCAGTATTGCCTTCGCCCATCTACGCCGATCGTCACAATAGTCCCGCACGTTTTTGGAGACAAGGGCAACTGGGAGCTTGAACGGCCGTCGGCCGTCGAGCAGGATCGACGCCATGATGGTCCGTAACCGGAAACGCGGCCCGAGCGAGGCGCTGTCCGTTCGCGACTGTGTGATTCTCGCCGCCGGCCGGGGAACCCGCATGAAGGGCTTGACCGAAGACGTCCCCAAGCCGATGCTCGCGGTGGCCGGCCGCCCGCTCCTCGAGCACCTCCTGGTCGCCATACGCGCGGCGGGGATCAGGCGCTTCGTGGTCATCACCGGCTACCGCGCCGAGCGCATCGAGAGCCACTTCGGCGACGGCCGTCGCTTCGCCGTCGACATCGTCTACCGCCGCCAGCACGTGACGGACGGCACGGCCCGCGCGCTGCTGCTCGGCCGCGACGCCGTCGGCGCCCGCCCGTTCCTACTCGCCTGGGGCGACATCCTCACCGAGCGGAACAATTACCCGGCGCTACTCTCGAAGTTCGTTGCCCTCGGCGCCGACGGGTTGCTCGGCGTGAACTGGGTCGAGGATCCCTGCCGCGGCGCCGCGGTATACGTCGACGAGGCCCGTCGCATCGAGCGCATCGTGGAGAAGCCGCCGCCCGGAACCGCCACCACGCACTGGAACAACGCGGGCATCGCCGTGTTCTCCCCTGCCGTGTTCGAGTACGCCGCGGCGGTACGCCCGTCGTCGCGCGGCGAGTACGAGATCCCCGACGCCATCGCCGCGATGATCACTGACGGGCTGGGAATCTACGCGTTCCCGCTCGAGGGTTTCTGGAGCGACATCGGCACGCCGGAAGACCTCGAGCACGCCGAGGCGCTGCTGCGGCGTTCGTGAACGCGCCCGACGACGGAGCGCAACGCGGACGTGCGAAGCTCTCCTAGTCCGAGCCCGTCTTCTTGATCTTCAGATGCTTCGACAGCTCGAGATACGGCAGCTCGCCCAACTCTCTTCGTGAGCCCTCGTCGAGCATCTCATCGAGGCGGACGACGTTGTCGAGGATCGTCGTCGCGTCCACCGTGTCTCCGGCTTCCTCCACGTCGTTCGGAACGTCTTCCCGCATCGGCTTTCGTCCTTTGTTCATTCCAAACTCCGCGCGGTCCCATTTCCCGACTGGGCAGCGACTCTGCGACGGACGATAGCAGAGGAGCGCCCGACTAGCGACTCGAAAATTTTCTCGACGATCGCGCGCGGCGAAGCGCCGCCCGTTCTGCGCCCCCCGATTCCATTCGCCGCGCCGGCTGTTATAGTTCGCCGTCTGTGATTTCGGTACGCGGCGCGCGCCAGAACAATCTTAAGGGCATCGACGTGCGCATTCCGCTCACCGCTCGCTGACGGTAATCACCGGCGTGTCGGGTTCGGGCAAGTCGAGCCTCGCCTTCGACGTGCTCTACGCCGAGGGCCAGCGGCGCTACGTCGAGAGCTTCTCGGCCTACACGCGCCAGTTCCTCGACCGCATGGACAAGCCGCAGGTCGAGCACGATCGAGGGCATCCTGCCGGCGATCGCGATCGACCAGGGCAACACGGTGAAGACCTCGCGCTCGACCGTCGGCGACGATGACCGAGCTGCACGACCACTTGAAGCTGCTGTTCGCCAAGGTGGCTCGTCTGCACTGCCGGGGCTGCGGCCGGACAATCGCGCGCGACCATCCGGAGTCGGTCTATCGCCGCCTGCCGCAGGGGGCGCGGTTGCTGGTGCTGTTCTCGGTGAGCGCTCCGGAGCGGCTGCCGTGGGAAGAGATCCGCGGCGGGCTCGAGCGCGCCGGGTTCACGCGCGCGTTGGTCGACGGCGAGGTCGTGCCGCTCGAAACCCTCGACGAGAAGCGCCGCGGCCACTTCGATGTCGTCGTCGACCGGCTGGTCGCCCGCGCCGCGCAGCGCAGCCGCATCGTCGGTTCCCTCGAGCAGGCGTTCCACTTCGGCAAAGGCCACGCGACCCTCTTCTTTCCCGACGAGGGACGGCGCGAGGCGTACTCAGCCGAGCTCGAGTGCCCGGCCTGCGAGATCCACTACCGCGAGCCATCGCCGAACCTGTTCTCGTTCAACAGCCCGCTCGGCGCCTGCCCGAAATGCCGCGGGTTCGGCCGCACGATCGGCATCGACATGGGCCTCGTCGTGCCCGACGGGCGGAAGTCGATCCGCGACGGCGCGATCAAGCCGTGGGCGGTCAAGGCGGCCGAGCGGGAGCGCAAGGAGTGCCTCGAGCTCTGCGCGCGGAGGAGGATCGCCGTCGACGTACCCTGGTCGGATCTTCCCGCCGAGCATCGCCGCCTGATCCTCGAGGGCGAAGGCAAGTACTACGGCGTGCGCGGCTGGTTCCAGTGGCTCGAGACCAAGACCTACAGGATGCACGTGCGGGTCTTCCTCTCGCGCTACCGAAGTTACGACCTCTGCCCCGACTGCGGCGGCGCGCGCGTGCGCCCCGAAGCGCTCGACTGGAAGATCGACGGCAAGCACGTCGGCGACGTGCACGCGATGAGCGTCGGCGAAGCGCACGAGTTCTTCGCCCGGATCGAGCTCGACCGCCAGCGGGCGGACGTCGCCAAGCTCGTGCTCGACGAGATCCGCTCGCGGCTTCGCTACCTCGTCGACGTGGGCCTGGCGTATCTGACGCTCGACCGCCAGTCGCGCACGCTGTCGGGCGGAGAGATCGAGCGCGTCGATCTCACCACCGCGATCGGCTCGTCGCTGGTGAACACACTCTACGTCCTCGACGAGCCGTCGATCGGCCTGCACGCGCGCGACTCGAGCCGGCTGGTCGGGATCCTGAAGCGCCTGCGCGACAACGGCAACACCGTGGTGGTCGTCGAGCACGACGCCGAGGTCATCCGCTCGAGCGACCACGTGATCGACCTCGGGCCGGGAGCGGGCGAGCACGGCGGCCGCGTTCAGTTCGCCGGCGAGACCGCGAAGCTCGCCGCCTGCCGCGAGTCGTTGACCGCCGACTACCTCAGCGGGCGGCGCGAGATCCCCGTGCCGGCGTCTCGGCGCGCCGGCAGCGGACGGTGGCTGCGCGTGCGCGGCGCGCGGGCCAACAACTTGCAGTCGATCGACTGCGAGATCCCGCTCGGCACGCTGACCTGCCTGACCGGCGTGTCGGGCTCGGGCAAGTCGACGCTCGTCGAAGAAGTGCTCTACCGCGGCTTGAAGCGCGCGCTCGGCGAACCAGCCGGCATTCCCGGCGACCACGACGGCATCGAAGGCGCCGAGTCGATCGCCCGGGTCGTGCTCGTCGACCAGGCGCCGATCGGCACGACCCCGCGCGCCAACCTGCTCACCTACATGGGCGCCTACGACGCCGTGCGCCGCCTGTTCGCCGCCAGCGAGGTGGCGCGGCTGCGCGGCTACACGGCCTCCACGTTCTCCTTCAACGTCGAGGGCGGCCGCTGCGAAGCCTGCCGCGGCGAGGGCTACGAGAAAGTCGAGATGCAGTTTCTCTCCGACGTCTACGTCTCCTGCCCGGAATGCCAGGGAGCGCGCTTCCGCCCCGAGGTGCTGGAGGCGACGGTCGGCGGCCGCTCGATCCGCGACGTGTTCGAGCTGACCGTCGCCGAAGCGGTCGAGTTCTTCGCCGACGCCGCCGGTCTGCGCGCGGCGCTCGATCCGCTCGCCGCGGTCGGGCTCGACTACGCGCGCATCGGCCAAGCGCTGACCACGCTGTCGGGCGGCGAGGCGCAGCGGCTAAAGCTCGCCTCGCACATCGGCGCGCCCCACGGCGAGGAGAAGCCCACGCTCTTTCTGTTCGACGAGCCGACCACGGGGCTCCACTTCCACGACGTGCGGAAGCTCATCGGCGCGTTCGACCGCCTGATCGAGCGCGGCCACACGGTGCTGGTCATCGAGCACAACCTCGAAGTGGTGAAGTGCGCCGATTGGGTGATCGACCTCGGACCCGAGGGCGGCAACGCCGGCGGGCGGCTGGTCGCGGCCGGCGCGCCCGAGGAGGTCGCTCGCGCTGCCGGCTCGCACACCGCGGAGCACCTGCGCCCGCTGCTCGAGCGCCGCGCCGCGGACCTCGCTCCGGCTCGGCCCGCGCGCAAGCGAGCGCCGCACGCCGCGGAGGACGAGAACGTCATCCGCGTGATCGGCGCCAAGGAGCACAACCTGCGCTCGATCGACGTCGACATTCCGCGCGACTCCCT